>JAEYWK010000240.1 GCA_023431345.1 Pseudomonadota bacterium | reverse complement strand
TGGGCGGAACGGGTGATCGAATGAGCGGAATCGCTGATCGAATGCTCCGGAATCCTGATCGGATACTTTCGGAACGCTGATCGAATGCCGTCGGAACGCTGATCGGATCACGTCGGAATACGCACTCAACCGGAGAAAATGCGCCCAGAGCGCGTTGTGCTTCGACACCGTGGTCTTCACGCAGACGGTCACAGTGCGCTGGCGCGGCCGCCGATACACCATCAAGCCGTCCCGGCGGCAGAGCGCGATGAACATCGAGCACGAGTAGGCGTCGCGCAGGTTGTATCCCTGCTCGAACTCGCTCTCGCGCACGTCCAGCGCAGGCAGACTGCCATCATCGACGCCCACGACGAACTCGAGGGGCGAGACCGCGGGCAACTCGGCTTCCGTCAGCGTGGGCGGCGGGCGACGATCACTGGTCACCCCGCTCGCGTCGCACGCGTACCCGCCGCTCGCAACCCCGGCCGCGAGCACGCCCGATTTTCAGCCGCAATGCCCTAACCAACGCCCGCCGCGGATGGCTTACGCAGCAGGAGCTTGCCCGAAGCCAGAAACTCCAACGAGAGCTCGAAGAACAACGTCCAGACCTGCCAAAGAAGATCCGTGTTGGCGATAGCGAGCTGGCCGGCAAGCTCGTGCGCCATCAGGACAATTACAAGCTCGTCATCGACACCATCCGCATCGCCATCGCCAACGTCGTCGCCGAGCTCGCCGCTTCGCTCGGACCCCTGCTGTCACGACCTGCCGAAGCCAAGAAGACTCTCGACAACCTGCTCGCCGCCCCGGCCGTCATTCATGCAACACGCAACCTGATTGTCGTCGAATTGGCACCTGCCGGAACAACCCGCGAGCGCGCCGCCTTCGTCGAATTGCTCCGTCCGATCAATGCCCCTCGACTTTCACTCCCGGGCGACTCGGCCCGCCGGCCCCTACGCTTCAAAATCCAACTCGAACGAGACGAGGCGCTGTGAACTCTGGGGCTCGCGTTTCGCGGCAATGGCTGCGCTGCAGTCAATTGTTATCGGAGTCGACTTCAACTCCGCACCATCGGAGGTAACATCGCGCCACTCCGCCTTTCGAGGTGCCGATGCCTTTGCCGATGCATTGAGGAGGCGCGGCGTTCGAGGGGCGCGCCGTCATGAACGGGGCAGCGTGATGGTGACACGACCGCCTGGCTCGAGAACGAGCGTCAGTCGTTGCGGAGACGCTTCCATAGATCGTGGCGGTGCACCTTCGATTTGCGCCATCGAAAGGTCGACGACGTCGGACTCGAGCACGAACGGCACGCCGGCGAAGACCTCTGCACTCCACTCCCCGTCGCGCAGGTAGACCCCGGGAGCTTCCGGAGACAGCATGATGGCGTGGGCGGAGAGCTGGTGCGCGCCGTCCAGCCCCTTGATGCTCAGCTCGGCGACGCCGCCAACCTCTTCGAAGAACTGGACCACGTGGGCCCGCATCAGCTCGGGCCGCACCTGGGCGAAGTCACCGGCCAGCGCGACGGCGTCCCGCCACCCGTCCAAGGAATCGGGCCTGGTCCAGCGCGCAATGTGCTCGGCCATTTCCGGTTCGAGCGCGTCGGCGCCTGCCGTCAGTCTCTCGCGCACACGACGGGGGTGAAACGTGGTCGCGAGATGAACGCCCAGCCGCTGGATGAACTCGTGCCGAACGGCTCCGATTCGGGCGAGGTCTCGGAAGATCTGCCGTGGCGGGTCGTCGCGAGAAGGTTCGAAGAGATACTGGATCATGTCGAACGTCGCGGGAATGGTGCCAAAGCTGCGATCTACGTCGTAGAGCAGCCAGCGCCAGCGACCGTCGAGGGGCCCCCCGCGAGTGCCCGGCTGGTGCGCGCGGTAGCGCCACCAGCGTGTGTTGTTGGAGGGCCAATCATTGTTTGCCGCGTAACATTGGGTGATCGCGTAGTCGATGAACTCCGAAAGCGCGATGTGCTCGTCGACCGACTCAAAGGTCTGGAGCTGCCCGTCGGCCAGCATGGTTAAGAATCGAAGATACGCGTCGCGGTCCTCCTCGAGACCGGTGTCGACCACGACTCGGTTTTTCCCTCCTTCCAAGATGGCGAGTTGGCTTCGGTCCGCCTGGTGTCGGAGTGCGAGATGATGATCATCCAGTTGGTCGCGCAGGTTGTGGATGCCCCAGTATTCTCCATCTATGAACACCACGGCCGGCTGTGCATGCTGCGTCTCGAGCGGAAGATGCTGCACCAGGGCTTGTAACGTGGCGTCCTTGAGCAGCGTGCCGCCCCAGTCGTTCCCTCCGTTCCGCAACAACAGGCGTTTGAACCTGTCCTGGTCCTTGGTGGGAAAGAAGGGGTACTGAAGCTGGCTCTGGCCGTACTCGGCGCGGGCGTACACCCGCAATGATTTCTGCGGAAACCTGCGGGTGTACGCCCCGTGGATCCGAAGACCGACAGCTTGCGCCACCGGACGGGCATTGCCGGTGTCGATTAACTCGAGGTGTGCCAACCGTTCCCAGTCTTCTCCGCGCTGATTGTAGTTCGGGTTCCCGCTGTCCTTACCGGCGACGTAGATCCCCTCCTCCTCGTCAAAAAGATTGGCGGGGTCGGTCATGACGCTAACGACGGGCAGGCTGTAGCGTTCTCGCCCGCGCTCGTCGATGAAGTAGGTACCGGACACGATCCTTGAGACCTCTTGCTCACGGACCGCCACGGCGCGGACGACCGCGGCCCTTTGCACGCGGCCCCGCGGCGCCTCCCAGACTCGACCCGCGGAGAGCGCATTGGTCGGGATCTCGCTGAGGTCGTTCGGCGCAGCGATGAGCGGTGCCAGCGCGATAGGCCCTTGGTATCGGAAAGTACGCGCACGGTTGGAAGCGGGCAGGCGCTCCCAAGCGGCGTCATCGAGCTCGAGGGCGGGATCCGGCCTGGAACCATCGACCGTAAAGTAGATGGCGGCGTCCTCATTGGCGCTGAGCTCGAGCTCAAATGCGGAGTCGTAGAAGCGGGGCGCGTGGCTGAACGTCACGCGAAGGGCGTCGACGTCCGGCGGATCGACAGGGCCTTCGGGCCACTCGTGGCCGGGGGGCTCGACCTCGGCGACGACCTGAGGGTGCCCCCCTAAGCAAGCCGACAGGGCGAACGAGAGCCCCAATCGTGCGACCCAGCCAACCGTTCCACGCGCTTTATAGGACAACGACACCACCCGGGGCGAACCCTAGCACGGATTCGGCGGGTTCCGGCCCGGGTGGAGAAAAACGAAACGGCCCCGGTCAGTAAACTGATCGGTTTTTTTCTCCACTCGTCCGCACATCATCGGTCGACGCCCGCAGGATGTGCGCAGGGAGGCGCGTCGCGCGCCAACAATGCGCGGCATCGAAAGAGACGCGAATGCCGCCCCGAGGGCGATCAGTCAAATGCCCCCGAAAGCCCGTTCGTAGCCGCTCGGTTGCGTCCCGGCCGGTTCTTGCGTTCGTAGCACGGGTGTTCGTCACGGCAGGCGTTGCAAGCGCAAAGCTTCCGCCTGGCCGCGAGAGGACGAGGAGGAATCATGACTGCTCAGTTGGGACGCGGCTCGTGCGGAAATACTCTCGCGTGGGGCATCCTCCTGCCGACCGCCGCGATCATCGTTGCTTCGGCCTGCTCCGACGAGGGCGGGGGCGGCAACGGCGAAGGCGGCAACGCGGGCAGCGGTGCCGCGTCGGGAGAGAGCCGTTCGGGCGTCGCAACGGCCGTTGCTGGAGGCCTGTTGGAGATGCGGGAGCCCCGCCCAATACTGGCGGCATGGCCGGAGATGCGGGCGGCTGTAGTGTGGGTCCCTGCGGGGTCGGGAGCCGGCGGCGTAAGCGGCTGCGGCGACGGTGGCGGGGCGGCGGTGGCGACGGTGGCGACGTGGGAGTCATGCTCGACGAGATTATGGGCGAGCCAGATTGCGCCTCTTACGCTTTCGGTGTGAGCGCCAACGGACAGACCGTCGTCGGCACCTCCTGCTATGAATTCTCGGACGGGATCTCCGAGTGGAGCTTACGGTGCCGTGAGCCCGTCGCGGATCTGCATGCTCCGACCGAGTGGAACACGAAGCGGGACCGGTCAGTCTATGGGGCCGTTCATTCGCCTGGGAGCGCGAGGCAGCGCTGGCTAGCGGGGGGCGGCAATCCCGTTCCGCGGCCGGCGCCACCGCGTCACGCGAGGCTCGCGCAACCCTTGAGGCGTGCGTCACGCGCGACGCAGGACCACACCAGTTGCCTCGAAAGAAGCTAAATCAGCGCCGCGGCGCATCGCTTGCATTAGTGCGGCTCGATGAGTGCCGCCCTCGATCGGCTCGCCAAGCACATGCCATCCCTAGCCGCGGGAGGGGTGCTCACGGTCGTCACAGTATTCGCGTGGGGTCGCCTCAACCCAGTGGTCCCGGTCGTCAATGGTGTGAACCCTACCGGCGACGCTCACGGCCTGGCAGAGCCCGTGCCGGATTGCTCGAGCGTGTACCCGAGCCTCAAGGTCTGCAGTCAGCTTCCCCATCGCTACATGTTCGGGAGCGAGCAAGAGGCGCTCTCGTACCTCAAGAGCCAGCTGGGCACGTCGAACCTTCGCATCCAGACCCCGACAACGGCGACGGGCGGTCCCTGCCCCGGCACGGGGCAGCACTACAACGTGCGCGACTCCAAGAACCCACGAGACTACCCAGCCTCGATTGTCTGCTGCCCGTGCTGTGACGACGACCATTTCGGAGACCCCATCCAAGACCGCCTGTGTGGGATCGTCGCGAAGAACCCAGGCTGCGAGCCTGGGCGGCGGGCAATCGACGCGAGTTGCACGGAGTAGCCGCAGCCGCAGTGCTATGACTTGCCGTGCTCTGGATCGCGATCCTCGTCAGTCTGTTGTGCCTGGGCGTAGCCGCGAGCCGGGCGGAGTCTGCGGCAGCACGAGCGGGGTGGCTGGCGACGCTTTCCGGGGTCGTCATCGCGGTGCTAGCCGTGCGCTGGGGAGCGCGAGCGCTGTTTGCGCTGCTGCCGACCTTCGCCTGGCTTGGTACGCGCTGGCTGCGAGCCAAGGCCCAGCGTGAGCGCTTCGGCTCGGCGAACACCCCGCCGCGCGCGCGTGTCCCCATGACACCCGAAGAGGCGCTGCGCGTGCTCGGACTGCGCAGGGGCGCCAGCAGAGCGGAGATCGCGAGCGCGCACCGGAACCTCATCAAGAAGGTTCACCCGGACCACGGCGGCTCGGACCTCTTGGCTCAGCAGGTGAACGAAGCCAAACGAGTTCTGGAAGCCACCACGCCCGTGTGACTTCGACGTCGAAGCTGCGAGCCCGAAGGGAAGCGCCCCGAGGAGCCGCAGCTGGGGCGCCGGTCACGGCTCAGACAAAGCCGCGAACACTTCAGCGAGCGCCGTGTAGGCCGGGCGCGGTGTGCGGTCGAGCTCGACGAGGCCCCACCACTCTTCGTTGAACGTGGAATCTGGGTAGGGGCCCCCGCCGGGCGCAATCCCCCCGACGTCGTGCGCGCTAGCGCTGCCGCTCGCGTCCTTCCACCACTCGTCGGACCACTCGAAGAGCGTGCCGCCGACGGCGACGCCCTGCGGCGAGAACGCAGACGCGCGCTCCGCGATCTCTTCGGTCAGCGCGCGCACGGCCATGGCTTGCGACGCGGGATCGTAGGCGTTGGTCTTGGCGTTGTAGGCATCGGCGCCATACTCGCCGAGAAACATCGGCTTGTCGCTGCGGTCGCTCCAGACATCGAACAGGTCACCGAAGCTGATGCCGCGATAGGCGTTGATGCCCCACAGGTCGATTCCCGGCATGGCCGTGATTGTCTCGACGCTCGGCACCTCGCCGTAGACGGTGATGATCGGATGCGCGTCGTCGGCCGCGCGAATCAAGGCCGCAGCTTCGTTCAGGCGTGCCAGCGCTTCAGCGTGTGGCAAGTCGACGTAGAGGCCATTGTAGTTCCATTCGTTACCGAGCACCCAGCCGAGGATCGCGGGGTGGTCCGCCACGGCTTGCACGCGCTCGGTGACGACGCTCACCGGATCTCCACCGTAGGCGTAGACGCTGTTCAGCACCCGGATTTCCTGCCGAAAAAGCGCGTCGAGCACTGCGCGATCCGTGAGCGGCTCGTACGAACGCACGACGTTGATGCCGATGGCCGCCATCAGCCTGGCGTCTTCGGCGACGGCGCTCGCGTAGTCGAGGTCCGCCGGATGCGTGCCGCCGAGCGGCACCGGGTTCCAGCACACGCCGCGAACGTGAAACGGTACGCCGTCCACGAGCAGCTGCCTGCCGTCGACCGACACGCCGCCGACAGGTGCAGCTCCCCCGGCGCCTCCGCCACCCCCGCCGTTGGCTGAGCCTGCTCCGGCCGTGCCAGCTTCGCTGCTCGTGCCGCCGGTGGCCTTGCCAGCCTCGCCGGCCGCCCCGCCGTGACCCGCGAGGCTCGAACTGCCTCCGTCGCTAGCCTGGGACGCCCCCGCCCCAGCGCCTGCCCCCGGTGTGGCCCGAGCCTCGTCAGAGCCGCAGGCGCCGGCTGCAGCGAGGAGGAATAGGCACGTGAGCCATCGGGTCATGAGCGCACCTTACAAGGTGGCGAGCGCGCCGAAGCGGCCGGGGTCCAGGCGGGCGAGCTCTGCGAACACCGCGCGAGCAAACTCCGCGTCTTTGGCTAGTCTGCGCGCTAGCGTCTCGACCTCCGCGCGGCGCCTGGCTTCGAGCTGCGCGAGCAACCGCGCCGTTTCCTCTGCGTTGGGCGTGGCGTCAGCGAGCACTCTTCGCGGCTTCCTCGGATCTGGATCGAGCTCTCTAACCAGCTGTCTCATGTCGGGGTCAGCCATGAAAGGGGCCTCGGGTGGCTGGTGCTCGCCCTTGCGGTCGCTCATGGCCACATCGGTAGACGCTCGCGCTGTGGCAGGCAATCGCCGTCCGCAAAAGCCCTGGTACCTTGGCGCAACATGCGGGACGTTGTGGAAGCTCCACGCGCCGCACGCCAGGTAACGCGCACGGCCGCCAGCGAGACGCGACGCCACGCTATCGCGCGCTTCGGCGGCTCTGAAGGCGCGTCGGTGGCACGCACAGAACCTGGCACGTGACGTGCTTGAGGCTGCCGCCATGGCCATCGACCTGCTCAAGGATCGGGGGACGCCCCTCCAAAAACAAGCCTTCACCTGGCGGGAGCTGACGCAGCCGCCTTACAGCAAACTCGACGACGACGCTTTCACGCGCGTGCGCGTCATTCTCATGAATGGCATCGAGTCCGAAGCCATCCGCTTCAGTCACGCGTGCTCGCGCATGAACCGCGAGCTGCAGCTCGATCTCGCACGAATTCGGCGGGTCGAGCAGCACCAACAAACGCTCGTGAACTGGCTCAACCCCGCTGATCAAAGCGTACTGGAGACCACCATCGGTTTCGAGCAGGTGGCGATCGAGGTCACGGCGGCCCTGGCTCAGGCAGAGCCGGACCCTTACCTCGCGCAGGTGTACCGCTTCGGGCTGCTCGAGGACTTCGATCACATGTATCGCTACTCGGCCTTGATGGATCGCGTCGAGGGCAAAGACGCGAACAACCTGCTGCAAAGCTACACCGACATCCTGCCCGGGCGCCCCACCGCGCTCGAGCACCGCGCCCCCGAGGATGACCTGAGGACGCCCTACGACCGTCGCTCGACCCAGCTCATCTCGAAGCTGCACGCGCTCACCTTGGTCGGCGCCGAGTACCAGACGCACGACTACTACATGACCGTCGGACCGACTTACCCCGACCCCATCGGGCGTCAGCTCTACGCCGAGATCGCGTCGATCGAAGAGCAGCACGTCACTCAATACGAATCGATCGTCGACCCCGAGGAGACCTGGCTCGAGAAGCTACTGCTGCACGAAGCCAACGAGGTCTACAACTACTACAGCTGTGTGCGCTACGAGACCAACAGCCGAATCAAGCAGATTTGGGAGCGGTTCCTCGAGTACGAGCTCGGTCACCTGCAGCACGTGGCGGCGTTGTTCGAGCGCTTCGAACGCCGCGACGCGCAAGAAATTCTCGACACGAAGCTGCCGGAGCCGATCGTTTACGAGAGTCACCGCGACTTCGTGCGCGACGTCTTGCGCACCGAGGTGCAGCTGACCGCGGTTGGCCCCAGCTTCGTACCGTTCAGCGACACTCCGGAGCAAGACCCTAGCCGCCGCCAGCGCGCGCAGCTGAACTCCGACGGCTCGCCTTCCGAGAGCGTTGCGCTCGGTTACGTCTGGGCTCCTGGCACGGAGCTGAGTCGACGAGGCCCCCAACCTGCTGCCCGCAGCAACCAGATCTTGGGCTGAAAGGAACGAGACATGTCGACCCAAACCGCAAAGCTTGGCAGCAATCGAACCGGTATCGCGACCTCCATGACGGAGGCGCAGCGAATGATCGAGGGCACCGCGGAGTTCCCGCCCGACGCGTCGGGCGACGAGCGTAGGATTTCCGATGTCCGCGAGCTCTTCGCCCAGGAGGCGGAGCCGCTCGGCAGCGTACCCCCACCTCCGAGCCTGAAAGGGCTGGCGTCGACCGCGATCCAAGCCGTCAAAGGCGCCCGCCCCACGCAGTTCATCGACAAGCTGGGCGAGCGTCTGGGCTTCGAGCGCACGGGCGTCCGGCTCTACGAGGCGCTCATCTCGAAGTACAACAGCGACGGCGGATTCGAAGGCGGCCCGTCGCTCGCGCAGCTGGAAGAGAACATGCTCGAAGAGCACGCACACTTCTCGCTCTTGCACGAGACGCTGACGAGGCTCGGCGCAGATCCGACCGTGATGACGCCATCGGCGGATGTGCACGCCACGATGACGAAGGGCATCCTCGAGGTCATGGTGGACCCGCGCACGTCGTTCGTGCAGTGTCTCGAAGCCCTGCTGGTCGCCGAGCTTGCCGACAACGAGTGCTGGGAATCCCTGATCGAGATGGCGCGCCAGAGCGGCGCCGACAGCATCGTCGAAGCCTTCGAGCAGGCCCTGGCCGAGGAGGCCGACCACCTCGAGGACGTGCGCGCCTGGATCGCCGCCGCCCAAAACCGCGAGTAGCTCGCCGGCGACGAGCGCCCCCTCCGCGGCCGCGGCAGCTCCGAGCGAGGAGTCGCCGCCGCGAGGCCGGTGCCTGAGTCACCGGGAGCGTGGCGCAGGCGCTCGCCTGGGGTCGATCATCGCACGGCGGGGACGGGCGGTGTCTGTCGACTGAGGAAGCTCATCAGCAAGCTCCAGAAGCAGAGCACCAGATTGAACAGCGGGATCTGCAGCACGCTCGGCAGCGCGTAGACGATGCTGACGGCCGGCACCCAAACCACCCAGGTCGAAAAGATCACCATCAGCGTGCGCGGCAGGAGCGGCTGCTGAGCGAGCGCGGCGCGCGTGGCCGCAACCGAGAAGCCGCAGTCTTTCCAGAGGAAGGCCAGCACCTGAACGGGCGCCGAGATGAGCGGCGCATAGAAGAGCTGATCGACGAGCACCTTCAGCAGGATGGTGCGAAAGTCGTTGCCGCCGCCGAACGCGAGCCCTTGCAGGCGGTAGAAGGCGTCGACCTCGACGCCTTTCCAGGCCCAGAACAGCAGATAGAACATCAGCTCCGGGCTGCGGCTGGCCCGCGCGACTCTGCCGCTCGTCAGCAGCACGACGTACGTGCACCACGCCGCCGAAGAGACACGTGGCCAGCGCCGAGTACACGAAGCCGTAGCGCGCTTTCAGCTCCCCGATGCCGTCGAGCCAGGCGTGCCCCACATCGGTTCGGTAGTAGACGAGCAGGATCACGAGCGCCAGCGCCTGCAACAGCAGCGCGGGCCGCACGTTGGCTTTCATGCCCCGCAGACAGGGGTCGAGTAGTGGGTGCGCCAAGACGGTCGGCCCGCCTATAGCAGCCCCCGCCGCCCGCGACCACGCTGCCGCCGCTTCGCGAGGCCGGCGTGCCTAATCGCCTGCCATCAGCCGCTTCAACGCGTCAACCCCGAGGTTGGTGACCGTAGCGATGTTCCGCTCGTAGATCGAATCAGGATCCGGAAAGCTCTCGACGGCTCGGGTGATGCTCGACTCGCGGAGCAGATGCAGGATCGGGAACGGCGAGCGGTTGGTGTAGTTGGCGGCGTCCGTGGGCTCGCTGTCGGCGAAGCGATACTCGGGGTGAAAGCTGGCTATTTGCAGCACCCCGTCGAGCTCGAGGCGCACGAGCAGCGCGTCGGCTTCGCTCAAGAAATCGTTATAGTCGAGGAAGTCACGCAACACCTCGGGGTGAATCAGCAACGTCGTGTCGACGAGCGCGGGGTCCGAAGCCTCGAGCGCTCTCAGCTCGATTTCCAGCGCCTCGAGCAGCTCGTCGGGGTGACGAGCCTGACTGACCACGTAGCGCACCTGCCCCTTGACGTGGACGGCCTTGGCGAAGGGGCACAAGCCCAAGCCGATCACCACCCGCTCCAGCCAGCGGCGAGTCAGTGCCTCCACCTCACCTTCGTCAGTCATCTGCGCGCGGCGCCTCGCTCCGGCAGGCACGAACCTTCGCAAGGGCCTTCATCTCAGCAGAGCTCTCTATCACGGCTCGCTCCGCGCCCGGTCACTCTGGCTCGCAGCGCCGGACCAGCCGGCGCTCGACGCTGCAACGCGAGGGCGGTCAGAGCTGCCAAGCGACGTCGCCCAGCACTCCCGCGAACACGCCGGAAGTGCGGGCAATTTCCTGGTCTCCCGCGTAGCCGATGGGCCCTCCCGCGTAGCCGAGCTCTGCGGTCAGGCCGACGCGCCACCGGCTCGCTACGCGCAGCGAGTAGCGAGCCGTGGCCGCCACGTCCAGGTATACGTCGGCCGCGCTCGTCGCCCGACCGATGGGGCTGGCGCTGGCATACATGAAGCTGCGTCCAGCGCCCAGGCGCGGTCCAACCTCGAATAGCCCTCTGTCGGGGGCGCCTGCGATCGGTAACGCGTATGCGCAGACAGCGTGGGGAGTGAGCGTCCGCACGCTGCCGGTCGCGCTGCTGGTGTGGGCCGTGAGGAGATCGATACCCACGCTGAACCGAGCGTAGCGCACGAGCGCGCGCCCCCCAGCGAGCCGCGTGGTCCGGAAGGCGCGGAGCTCAGGAGCGAGGCTGAGCTGCCAGCGCCGCGGCGCCGGCGTGGACGGAGGCAGAGCGCGCTCGTCGGCCCTCGATGCGGAGCTCCTCGATGCGGAGCTCGATGAGCTGGTCGACGGCGGGTTAGGCGTAGGCGCGCGGGGCGGCGGCCGTGGACTGGCTGGAGCCACGGAAGCTTCAGTCGCCGTCGCAGGCGCCTCGGCGGGCACTTCGCTCGGGGGCGAGGCCCGGCCCATCCGCGCGAGCAGCTCCGCCAGCGCGAGCGATACGGCGCGCCCACGCTGAGCGGCCGGTATTTCGGAGAGCTCGAGCCGACGCGAGCTCCGCTCACTCGCGAAGTCGGCCTGAAGCAGCAGCCGGCCCGAGCCGCTGCAGTCGCTGGCGACGCTCATCAGCACGTCGCTCTCGGGAGCAAGCTCACCCACCGGCGCGAGCGAGAGACCTTCGTCGCGCAGATCCAGCGCGAACGCGCGCCTGAGCTCGCTCGCCCCCAGCCCCGGCTCTTCACAGGCGGGGAGCAGCAGCGCGACGCGCGAAAAGCGTCGATTGTCATCGGCGGCCGCGGCGTCCAGCGTTACCGACAAGTAGCCCACGCTCACGAGCACGCTCGCGAGCTTCACGGCGCCGACCAGCGCCTCACCTCGTCGAGCCGCCGACCTGCCGGAAAACGCCGCTCGTAGTCCGCGGCGGCGCGCGCCGCACCCTCACGATTGCCGGCGCGACTCTCGGCCTCGACGAGTCGGACGGCGGCGTCTTCGATCAAGGCTTGGGGCATGTCCGCGAGCGAGCTTCGCAGAATCCGCGCCGCTCGGGCAGGGTCACCGTTCAAGAGCAGCCGCGCCAAGCTGAGGGCCGCGAGCCCTCGCCGACGATCTCCCTCCGCGGCCTGCTCGAACGCGGCCGTAAAATGCCGAATCGCCGCGGCGCCGTCGCCGCGCTGGCGAGCGCTGTCAGCGCTCCGTAGCGAGTGATCCACCTGGTCCACCTCCTGCGCCGCGACGACGGACTGCGGTGCGACTGCCGCCGAGGGCTCCGGCGCGACGCTGGGTACCGCGCTCGCCGAGGGTTTCGGCGCGGCTGCCGCCGAGGGCGCGGTCTGAAGCTCGTCGAGGGCCGTGCTCGGCGCCGATTCGCCGACGCCGCCCGGCGCGCCAGAACCTGCTGACGTCGGCGGCGCGGGCACGTGGGGCGGCGCCGACTCCAGCGCAAAGCTCATGCCAGCCGTGAGCCGCTTCGCGCCACCGGGCACACGCTCGCCGCGCACCAGGACGATGCCGTGGTCGACGCTCACTCGCGTCGACGCCGTCGCGCGCTCCACGCGAAAGTGCGTGCCCACGACCTCGACGCTCAACTCCCCCGCCTCGACGATCCAATGTCGCCGGCCCCCGGGCTTCACGTCGAACGTCGCCTCTCCGCGCCGCAGCACGGTCACGAACGAGCGCCCATCGTTCCTCAGCACCTCGAGCCGAGTACCGCCTCGCAGCTCGAGCCTCGAGCCATCGTCGAAGCGCGGCACGACCGCGGAGGTGTCATTGCCCAGCACGCGCGGAGCGACGCCGGCCTCGAGCGCGAGCGGCTTCGGCTCTGGCCCCTTCGCGAAGCGCATGAACCCGGCAAAAAGCAGCAGCAGGGCGAACGCCGTTACCGCCGCCCACCGCCACGGGGCGCGTGAGGGAGCAGGCGTGTGATCGATGCGCTCCCACATCTCTTTGATGCGCGCTTCGTGCAAGTCGTCTCGCAGGTGACGCTTGAGCGGGCCATCAACCATGAGAAGACTCCTGCATCAAAGCGGCTTGGATCAGCGTCTGCGCCCGCGCCAAGCGGCGTTTGGCCGTCGCCAATGAGCAGCCGCTCGCGGCCGCTACCTCCTCGAGGCTGTGGCCCTCGACGTGACGCAACACCCACGCGAAGCGCTCGTCCGTACCGGCGCCGGCGAGCGCGCGTTCGACGCCGCGTAGCTCGCTCTGCAGCTCGGGGGAGGCCTCGGGCGACAAGAGCGCGTCGAGCGGCGCGTCGTCGATGCTGCGATCGAGGCCCAAGCGACGTAGCAAGCGTCGTCGCCGGAAGCGGCGGTGGGCTTGATGCACGGAGATGCGCAAGAGCCACGGCTTGAGCGCGGCGTGCGCACGCAGAGCCGCCACGTCGCGGAACGCTTCCACGAAGGTGTCTTGCACCACGTCCTGCGCGTCGGCACGGTTACCCATCATGTGGAGGGCCGTGGACCACACGACCTTGACGTAACGCCGGTACAGCGCCTCCTTGGCCCAGCTGTCGCCGCGCGCTAGGCGCTCGATGAGCTCACGATCTCCCTCACGCGGTTGGATGCCGTCGGCGGGAAGGGCCGGCTCGGCGGCCCGGCCGAAGCTACCGCCAGCTGGTTTCATGAGAGGCGCGGGCAAGTGGGTGCCGTTTCCTGGGCCGCGAGAGACCGATTTTGGCTCACGCATCCCGCAGCTTGACGGTTTTCGCGAGCCGTTTCACCTCCCATCGGGCCCTCATTAGCAGTGGTCCTCGCCCGTCGCGCTTCCCGCCCGCTTTCACGGCTCGTGCTCCTGGCCGGGGTCGCTTGCTCGCCGCAATACCAGCTCCTCGAGACCTTCGAGGCGACAGTCGGCGGTGCGGAAACGGGTGGCAGCGGAACCTCCGGCGGCTCACCGTCCGGCGGCTCACCGTCCGGCGGAACGGGCGTCGCGGGCGCAAGCGCCGGGGAAGCGACAGAAGGAGGCGCGAGCGGAGAAGAAGGCGGAGGCACGGCGTCATCCGGAGCTGGCGGAGCCTCCGCGAGCGGAGGCGGGGCAACGGCCTGCACCCAGCACGCTGACTGCGAGAGCGGCAGCCGCTGCAGCAGCTACCAATGCGTAGCCTGCGCGGCGCTGGCCGGCAGTTGCCCCAAGGCATGCGCGAACGGGTTCGAGCTGGTGACGGTCGAACGCAACGGCTGCCGCCGCTGCGAGTGCGCGCCGCGCTCCGAATGCACGAGCAGCGCTGACTGCGGAAGCGGCGAGGCGTGCTACCGCGGCGCGCAGTGCCGAGAAGGCTGCGATGATCCGAGCTGTTGCTTCGGCAATCGCTGCAGCCGAGCGGGCTGCTCGACGTTGCCTGCCGTCACCGCTTGCTTGGCGTTCGGGTGCGGCGACGGCCACGAGTGCTTAGCGAGCTGTGACGAGACGACTTGCACGTGCGATGGCGAGAGCTGGGCCTGCGAGAGCACGACAGGAGGCGACGCGGTCACCTCCTGTCCCCAGGCCTGTGCTCCGCTCTGACCCTGCTTTGGGTCAGTCGGCGCAACTCTCTTGCAGCGCCGCGCACACGTCCACGATCTGATCGCAATCGGACCACGGCGAGAACTCGAAGCAATTGGCGGCAGCGTCGAAGCAGCGCGCCACATTCAACGAGCATTGATCATGCGCGCTCGTCCCGCCCGCCTCGTAACCGCCGGAGCCCGCCACGCCCGAGCCACCGGTGCCGGCCGCTTCGTAGCCGCCAACGGGTTCGCCGCCCGACGTCGGATCGCCTCCTCCCGCCCCGCCTTCCGGAAAGTACGGTGCTGCCCCACCGACGAGCTCATGGCCGCCCTCCCCGCCTTGCGGCCAGGGTCCGCCCGCTGACGTGCCGCCCAAGGTCACGCCGCCTTCCGCAACGCCGCCACCGCTTCCGGCAGGGGCACCCCCGACCGGGCGCGGCCCGCCGCCGATGTCAGGCGCCTCGCCGCCCCAAGGCGCGCCCTCTCCACTGCAGCCCACGAGCCAAAGCACCCCCACCACCGTCACCAGCTTTTTGTTCATGCCGCTCACCTGCTCCTTCGCCGACACAGGGCCCCAAGCCCGGCAAAGCGGCTCAGAGAGGCTCAGCGAGCGGGAGCTTTTTGGAAGAAATCCCAGACGGCGTCTTGCCCCCAGCCGCTCGCTACTTCGTGACCTCCGTCGTGCTCGCACCACCAGACCGGCAGCTCGCAGCCCGCGTAGGAGACGCAGTGATTATCGAAGACGGGCGTGGTCGTGCTCTGGCACTTGTTGAGCTTCACGAAGTTGTCACGCGAAGTGCGCCCGGAGTTGATGCCCTCGGATCCGTCGTTGGTGCCGTGCATGATCAGGCCGCTCGTGGGCTGACAGTTCGTTTTGTTCATCGGGCCCCCGCCGCCGCCCGACGCAAAGCCGCGCAGCTGGTCGCCCAGGGCACAAGCAACCTGGGTGGCCATCCAGCCTCCCCAGCTGAAGCCCGTCACGAAGATGCGTGACGAGTCGATGCAGTGCTTGGCTTTGGCCTCGGCGATCAGCTTCTTCACGAAGTCCATGTCGGGATTATCGTTGTTGCGATTGTCCCAACCGATCGCGTTTTGATACCAAGACTGCACGACGCCGTCCGGAAACATGAACACTCCCTTGCCGGCGGCGCGCGACTGCAGATTGAAGCTGTTCTGCTCGCTCTCGCCATTGCCGCCGTAGCCGTGGAACCCGAGGTAGAGCGGCACCGGATCTGCCACCTTCGAAGCGATGAGGTAGTAGCTGCGCTTGGTGCCGTTCACGTCCAACGTCTGCTTGCCCGTGGCCGGCTTGTTCGTTGCCTTGCAACCATCCGTCGCCGCTGGCGCTCCGCCCGAGCCACTGCCGGCCCTACCGGCCGTGCTGCTCGAGCCACTCTGGTTGTTTGCGCCGCCGCTGGCCTTCCCGCCATCCGCGCCCGCACCGCCGCTATCGGCCCCGGCGTCGCCGCTGTCAGTCCCGCCGCTGCTGCTGCCGGCGTTGCCACTCTTGGAGCCGCCGGTAGCCTGGTTGCCGCCCTTCGCGCTGGTCCCTCCTCCACTGGCGCCGCTGCTGCTCTTGCCGGCCTCGCCTGCCGCCGCGGACTTGTTGGCCGAGGCGTCGTCGCCGCAACCGACAGCGGTGTAGCAGCAGAGCGAGAAGACTAAACCTAACCAAGCTTTGAAGGACATGTGGCTCATCGGGGCCCCCTTTTGGCGTAGGAACGTTATGCCCCGCCGTCCGGCGTTCGCCAAGGCTCGCGTCAGCGGAGAGCCAATTGACGCCCCACCTTTCGGCCTATCGTGGTGGTAGGGCTGTAATTGACGGCTCGACGACAGTCGGGCGCCTATTTAAGTTGTTTTCTCGGCCGCGTGAGCCCCCGAGTGGTGCTGGTCGAGCTCGCGAAAACGCACCGCCAGCGCCCGCACCAGCTCACGCAGCCAGCCGCTCTGGCTCAGCTCGTGATCGAGGGCCTCCGGCGTTATCACCATCACGGTCACGTGATCGAGCGCGAGCACGCTGGCGGTGCGAGGGCTGCGCGTCAAAAGGCCCATCTCGCCGAAGATTTCGCCGGCGCCGATGCGCCGCACGACGCGGCGCTCGCCGCCTTCGTCGCGAAACACCTCGCAGTTGCCACGCGTCACCAAGAAAGCAGCGTCGGCCGCGTCTCCCTCCCCGACGATGATCGCGCCGGGCTCGAACGTCTGCACCTGGAACCAACCGCCGCCGCGCAAGAACTCCTCCAGGTCTTGGCGCAGCGCGTCGACGGAGACGTGGCGATCGACGGGGCGCGGCGAGAGCGCCTTCATGGCGATGCGACACAAGCCCGGCGGCAACGTCGGCCATGCCGGCCGCGTCTCCGGCTGCGGCACGGGCCCGGAGCGCGCGAGCTTGAGCGACTCCGTCACGGTGGGAGCCCAGCACGGCGCGACGCCCGTCAGCAGCTCGTAGAGGATGGCCCCGAGCCCGTACACATCGGTGAACGGGCCCTGCTGCGAGACGAGCCCGAACGCCTGCTCCGGCGACATATAGCGGATCGTACCGACGACAGTGCCGGCTTCCTCGCTGCTCGACCTCCGCGCCACCGAGACGGGATGACCATCCGCGTCGAGCTCGTCGCGGACGAGCAGCGCCACGCCCCAATCCATCACGTAGACCTGGCCGTACGAACCGACCATGATGTTGTCCGGCTTCAGGTCACGGTGCACCACGCCGCGGCTGTGCGCGAACGACACCGCGTCGCAGACTTTGAGGAAGATGCGCAGCACGCGCTCCAGCTCCAGGCCGCAGAAAGGCTGAGAATGTAGCCGCTGGAAGATGGACCCGAGCGTCTCCCCGTCGACCAGCTTCATCGTGAAGAAGATCTTCCCGAGCTGCGTATTTTCCGCCAAGTCGTGCACGGGGACGATGTTCGGGTGATCCAGCTGCGCCGTGATCTGTGCTTCTTCGATGAAACGCGCCGTGAGCTGGGGATGCTCACTGGCTTCGATGTGCATGGTCTTGCGAGCGACGCGCCGGAGCAACACGCTGTCGAAGGCGCTCTCCACCACCCCCATGCCGCCCGCGGCCACGCTATCGAGCGTGCGCCAGCGCTCGGGTGGAGCGGCTGGCGGCAAGTCTGCTGACGAAAGCTCCCGATCGGTGCCGGAGAGCGCCGTGCGCACGAGCGTATGGCCGCGCGCGGGGGCGGAAGCGGGCGCAGGCGGCCGATTGGTTTGGCGCACCGTAGTCGGGTGACCATCTACCTCCGCATGAGGAGGCCTCAACGTGTACGGCGGATTGCGCCCGTCGGCGACCGTGCCTGGGTGCTCCTCTGCGCCAGCCGTAGGACTTTCGCGCGTAACCCCGGTCTTGAAGCTCGACATTAGTGGGCCGACATGTAGGTGGCACCTTCGCCGAAGCTGAACCGTAACACGACAGCCTGTCCCGACCAACGCCCGGGCTCGGGCCTTGAGTGAAGCACCACCACGCTTGTAGCCTCTGCCGCGTGACAACGCTGGAGAGCCTCGAAGAACGGGCGGCCGCGAAGGTGGCAACGGTGGCAAATGACCCCGCCGCGCGGCTCGCGCTGCGCGAAACCTTCTACGAGAAATACGGCGGCGGCCCCGTCGGCACGTTCGGCCTGGGTCGCTCCGAGCTCGACTTCATGCGCTGGGAGATCGAGCGCGGCGTGCTCTCGTCAACGCAAGAAGGCGGCAGCCCTTGGTGGCGAGCGGTCAACGCGCGACTGCTCTATCAAGCCGAGCTCGCGGCGCTGATCCACGAGCAGCTACCGAACGCTTCGCCGGGCGACAGCGCGGTGCGCTTCTGGCTCGCCTTCATTCGCGAGCCTACGCCCATCCATTGGTATCGCGCCCACAACGCGAGCATCGTCGACGGCTACCTCGACGCCGCCGACTCGATCCTCGCCGAGCCTCGCTCCGAGCGCATCTTCGTCAACGTCGTCTTGTATCGGCTGCTCTACGCCGAGAGCCTGGTGGAGGGCGTAACGCTAGGCCGGCTCGGCGAGCTCTTGAGCGATCCGCTCGGCCCGTCCGTCGACGTGCTCGTTCACCTGCCGGCGTTCTACCCGCGCCACTACCCGATGTCGCGCAGCGACGTGCAGACGCTGCTTCAGAAATCGCACCGCTTGCTGCCAGAGCTCGCGGCCGAATTCGACGACCTGTTCGTGATCCCGGAGCTGTCCGAGCTGTACGCCTATGCCGGCGGTTGGCTCGGGCAGCCCGGCCTCGAGCTGCTCATCCGCGGCGGGAAGCCTTGCTACGGCATGAGCTCGAGCCCGCCCGCGCCTTCTCCCGGGCCTGGACCGGATCCGGAGCCGCCGCCCGCGCCCGGCCCCAAGCGCCGCATCGCGGTGCTGGGCGGCGGGCTCGCATCGCTGTCCGCGGCCTACGAGCTCACGAGCTACCCGGGTTGGCGCGACCGTTACGAGGTCACGCTCTATCAAATCGGCTGGCGCCTCGGCGGCAAGACCTCGAACGGCTACGGGCCGGGTGATCGCATCCAAGAGCGCGGGATCCACATCTTTCAAGGTTGGTACGAGAACGCTTTCCGGATGGTGCAAGACGCCTACGCCTACCTGGAGCAGCACGGCCTGGCTCCCGACAGCCCCCTGCCGCGCTGGACGGACGCGTTCGTGCCCGACGACGCCACGCTGTTCACCGAGTTCGACGAAGCGCGCCAGGTGTGGACCAACTGGCCCGTCTTATTTCCCTACAACGACAAGCTGCCCGGTCAGAAGGGGCCGCCGCCCGTCGCCGACATCCTCCACGAAGCGTTGGGGCTCTTGGCGGAGCTGGTGCTCGGCTCTCCGTATCAGGCCGACGCGGGCTGCCTGACGAAGCTGCTCGGACCCGAGATCATCAAGGCCTTCTTCACGCCACCCTGGGAAAAATCGGCGCCGGACTGGTGGCAGCACGCTGCCGAGCTGAGCGACGAGCAGCACGCCTCCACCGAGCGCCGTGAAGTGCGCTGGCTCCGGCAGGCGCGCGATCTGCTCGGCTCGATGAAAGCTCGACCGACGATCCAGCTCGGGCCGTTCGAGGTGTCCGTGCTGCGCGTGGCGGTGCAGCTGGTGTCCGCCGCGGTCGCGCTGCTCCGGCTGGCGGCCCCGCGCGACGTGGCCGCAGAGAGTCGCCTCGCGCACATCGTCGTCCTCGCCGAGTACGGCCTCGCCAACCTGCGCGGCATCCTCAACGACGTCTACGACGAACAGACGCACCAGTTCGACTTCCACCTGATCAACGGCCACGACTACCGCGACTGGCTGCTGAAAAATGGCTTACCCGAGGCTTACCGAGACTCGGCTCCGGTGCGCTTCATCTACTGTGGCGCGTTTCACAACTTGTACGAGGGCAAGCCCGGCCAGCTCGCCGCCGACATGGGCGTGCGCAGCTTGCTCGCGTCCGTCACCTACCGCGGCTCACTCGTGTGGAAGCTGGTCGCCGGAACGGGCGGGAGCCTGACCGCCCCCCTCTACAAGATGCTCGCCCACCGCGGCGTGCGCTTCGAGTTCTTCCACGACGTCGAGGAGATCCACTACTCCCCCAGCGACGTGATCGAGTCGATCACGGTGGGGGTGCAGGTCGACCTCGCTCCGGGCCAGAAAGAGTACCCGCCGCTGAAGAAGGTCAAAGGCCTCGACGGCTGGCCGCAACAGCCGCGCTACGAGTACCTCGAGCCCGAACAAGCGCGCCGCCTCGAACAGGAGCAGATCGATCTGGAGTCGCCCTGGACGCCGTGGAAGCCGGTGCGAGCGCGGCTGCTCCGGCGCGGCGTCGACTTCGACGACGTGGTGCTCGGCATTCCGATCGGCGCCACCGCCCAGATCTGCGCCGGCATCGTCGAGCGCAACCACCACTGGAAGCTGATGGTCGACAACGTGCGCACCACGCCCACGCTCGGCGTGCAAATTTGGCTGCGCCCGACGCTGGCCGAGCTCGGGATGGACCTCGCGAAGTGGGGCATGCCGCCGAGCGACGAGCCCAACTCGGTGATCTACGCCGACCTGCTCTACTCCTGGACCGACATGGGCCTGGTCCTGCCCTTCGAAGGCTGGAAGCCCGACCTCGTCCCGGGTCAGCTCAGCTACTATTGCGGGACCTGGCCGCTGACGGGCCCGCTGCCGCCCCCCAGCGACCACGGCTTTCCCGAGCGCGAACGGCAGCGACTCATCGCCTACACCGAGCGCTGGCTCGGTGACAGCATGGGCTATTTCTGGCCGCGAGCCATCAAGGCCGACGGCAGCTTCGACCTCTCCCTGCTCGTCAGCCCCGACGATCCGGACGACTCGCGCGGCGAGAGCGGACGCGAGCGCCTCGCTGCCCAATGGTTCGTGGTCAACCTGGAGCCGACGAATCACTACACGCTCGCCTGGCCTGGCACCGATCACTTCCGCTTGAGCGCCGACCAGTCCGGTTACAAAAACCTATTTCTGTGCGGAGACTGGACCAATTTTGGCCTGAATATCGGGCATGTCGAGGGCGCGGTGACGTCGGGGCTGCTCGCGGCCCAGTGCGCGCTGCGCGCCCAAGGCCAAACCGAGCTACGCCAAATCTTCCCCGACGTGGGCTCGGTGGAGGCGGGCTGACGTGCGTCGGTTGCACGCCACGCAAGGTGCGACCTACTTCCTCGACGACGCCGCGCCGCATTCGACCGTCTTGGTCAAGGTGCTCGACGACGAGAGCCCCGAGCCCGCGCGCCTACTGGAGCTAGAAACCGAGCACCGCCTCACGCGCGATTTGAACATCCCCGGCGTGCGGCGCGCGCTCCGGCGCGGCGTCGTCGACGGCCGCCCCGCGCTGTACACGTCGTGGTTCGCGGGCAACACGCTCGAGGAAGTGTTCACCGGCACGCGCCCCCCCCTCGATCGCGTGCTCGATCTGGCGCTGAAAGCCGCTGAGATCGTGGCGCGCCTTCACGCCGCGCGCGTGCTGCACGGGCGGCTCGAGCCTCGAGCTTTCAAGGTGGACGCATCGCTACGCGACCTCGAGCTGTCTGGCCTCGGCTTCGGCGCGCGCCTCGACAGCGAGCTACCGGACGACGGCCCCGTCCAAAGCGCCGCGCCATCGCCTTACATTTCTCCCGAGCAGACCGGGCGCATGAACCGCCCCGTGGATTGGCGCAGCGACCTGTATTCGCTCGGCGCCAGCTACTACCTGATGCTCACCGGGCAGCCGCCGTTCGCCACGAGCGATGCGAGCGAGCTCATCTACCGGCTGATCGCCGTCGAGCCGCGGGCGCCGAACGACGTCTCGCCCGACGTGCCCGAGATGCTGTCCGAGATCGTGCTGAAGCTGCTCGCCAAAGACGCCGAAGATCGCTACCAGTCGGCGGACGCGCTCCGCGCCGATCTCGAGCGCTGCCGCGAGCACTGGCTGCGCTCCGGCAAGATCCCGCGCTTCGAGCTGGCGGAGCACGACACGGCCGCGCGCTTCGAGCTACCTCGCAAGCTGCGCGGGCGAGAGACCGAGCTGGCAACCTTGCTCGACGCGCTCGAACGCACCACCAGCGGCGCCTGTGAGCTGGTCTTGGTCGGAGGCGTGGCGGGCGCAGGCAAGACGGCGCTGGTGCGCGAAGTCTCGCGACCGCTCGCCATGCGCGGCGGCCACTACATCGAAGGGAAATTCGATCAATTCCAGCGCGAGCTGCCGCTGTCGGGCTTCGCGCAAGCCTTCGCGTCGTGGGTGCATCACGTGCTCTCCGCGAGCGAGCTCGAGCTCGAGCAGCTGCGGCGGCGCGTGAGAGACGCGGTGGGCGACTTAGGCGGGCTGCTCACCCGCCTCGTGCCCGACTTGGAGCTGGTGATAGGTACGCAGCCGCCGGTGCCCGAGGTCGGGCCGAGCGACGCCCAGCACCGCTTTCAGTACGTGCTGCGGCGCTTCTTGCTCGCGCTCGGTGACGCGGAGCACCCGCTCGCGCTGTTCGTCGACGACCTGCAGTGGGCCGACCCGGCGTCGCTCGAGCTGCTCGGCACGCTGATGAGCACGCGCGACGCCAGGTACCTGCTGGTCATCGGCGCCTATCGCTCCGAAGAAGTCGGCAAGAGCCACCCCCTCACGCAGTGCGTCGACGAGATGGTGCGCGCGCGCGCACCGCTCACGCGCATCGACGTCTCGCTGCTCGACCAAGCGGCGGTCGAGGCGCTGGTGGCCGACGCGCTGTTCACGGCCACGGCGCGCGCGCGGCCCTTGGCGCAGTTCGTCTGGACACGCACCCGAGGCAACGCGCTGTTCGTACGCCAATTCTTGCGCTCCCTCTACGAAGACGGCGTGGTCCGCTATAGCCACGTCGCCTCCGCCTGGGAGTGGGAGCTGGGCCGCGTGGAGCCCGGCCAAGAGGCTGTCGACATCGTGGCGCTGTTCGGCGCGAAAGCGGCGCGCTTGAGCGAGCCCAGCCGACGAGCGCTGATCCACGGCGCGTACCTGGGTAACCGCTTCGACGTGGCGACGCTGGGCGCGATCATCGGCGCGACCGCGGCCGAGGTCGGGCAGCTGCTCGAGCCCGCCGTACGCGAAGGCCTGCTCCTGCCGGTGGGCGCCGGTCACCGCTACGTCGCGGCGGGCATGCCGCTCGAGGAAGGCCAGAGCGCCGCCTACGTGTTCCCGCACGATCGCGTGCAGCAGGCGGTGTACGCGCTGGTACCCGAGGCCGAGCGCGCCGCGCTGCACCTCGGCCTCGGCCGCAAGCTGCAGCAGCTGGCTCGACCGAGCGCGGCGAGCAGCGACAGAAGCCTGTTTCAGGTCGTGCACCAGCTGAACGCGGGCCGCGCGCTGCTCGGCGACCCGCGCGAAAGAACCGCCGTCGCGCGGCTCAATCTGGGCGCGGCGCAAGTCGCCAAGCGCTCGGCGGCGTACGCGGCGGCCCTCGAGTACGCCAGCATCGGCCTCGAGCTCAGCGCGCCCGACGGCTGGCAGCGCGAGCACGAGCTCGAGCTCCGGCTGTGCTCGGAGGCCGCCGAGTGCGCCTACCTCGTGGCCGATCCCGAGCGCATGGAGACTCACGCCCAGCGCGTGCTGACGCACGGCCGCACTGCGCTCGAAAAAGTGCCGGTGTACCTGCTGCTGGTCGACGCCTACACCTCGCAGAACCGCTTGAGCGAAGCGCTGGCCAAGGGCCTCGAAGCCCTGGCCGAGCTCGGCGTCAGCTTCCCCCGCTCCGCCAAGCTGCCCCACGTCATCCTCGGGCTCAGCCGCACGAAGCTGCTCTTGTCGCGCAAGAACGTGCCGGCGCTGGCGCGCCAGCGCCCGATGACCGATCCGCAGAAGCTCCAGGCCATGCTGCTGCTGGAGCGCATGGTGCCGCCCGCGTACATGTCCGGCAGCCCGCTCTTCCCCCTGCTCGTGTTCGCGATGGTGGACCTGTCCGTCAAGTACGGCAACTCGCCGCTCTCGGCGTTCGGCTATGCATCGTTTGCGATCACGCTGTCGGGCGTGCTCGGTGACATTCGCTCGGGCGCCGTGTTCGGCAAGCTCGGCTTCGAAACGCTCGAGCACACGCGCGCGGAGACCTTCCGCGTGAAGGTGATGTTCGTGCTCTTCGTGTTCATCAAGCACTGGACAGAGCACCTCGCCACCTGCGCCGCGCCGCTGCTCGTCGCGTACCGCGTCGGGATGGAAGCGGGCAATCTGGTGGGCGCTACCTGGTCGGCCTATTACCGCTTGCTCTGGCTGTACTACACGGCTCGTCCCCTCGCCGAGCTGGAGCAAGAAGCGGGCTCTTACAGCGCGATCTTTCACGAGCTCGGGCAGCAGGCTGCGCATCGCCGCACCGACATGCTGCGCCAGGTCATGCTCAACTTGATGGGTCGCACCGGCGACCCGGTCGCGTTCAGCGGCGAAACGTACCGCGACGCCGAGATCGAGAACCTGACCGCCAAAGGCGACGACGCCACCTCTCGCTTCTTCTACTACTTCAACAAGCAGATGCTCTGCTTGCTGTTCGGGAAGCCCACGCAAGCGGCGCTGCACGGTGACAGCGCGGCCGGCTTGACCGACGCCGCGATCGGCCTCGCCGATCTCGCGTTTTGGGCATTTTGGGACGCGCTCAGCCGCATCCGCGCGAGCGAGGCGGAGAGGAGCCGCGTCGCGAAGCGCCGCCTGCTGCAGCGGGCGCGAGCGCAGCTGAACAAGCTCGAAAAATGGGCCACGCACGCGCCCATGAACTACCGCCACAAGCACGACCTGGCGGCGGCGGAGCTGGCTCGCGTCGAAGGTTCGTTCGAGAGCGCGCGCGAAAAGTACGATCGCGCCATCGAGGGCGCAGACAGCCATGGATACTTCCAGGAGGCGGCTCTGGCCCGGGAGCTAGCCGCCCTCTTTCACTTGACGGCGGGTCGCCCCGCGCTCGCCGGCTGGTACCTGCGGGCCGCTCGCCGGGGCTACCTGCAATGGGGCGCGCTCGCCAAGGTCGACCAACTCGAGCGCGAGCACGCCGCGCTGCTCACGGCTGAGAGCGCGGAGGCCGCCCCGATGACTGGCGCGAACCACGCCGGCGCCACCGCCATCGATCTGGCGGCGGTGGTCAAGGCCACCCAGGCCATCTCGAGCGAGATCGTGCTCGAACGTTTGTCGGCCAAGCTGCTCGAGATCGCCATGGAGAACGCGGGGGCGGAGCGCGGCGCGCTCGTGCTCTACGAAGGCGACGAAGCGCGCGTCGTCGCACGCAAGGGGTCGGGCCAAGCCGGCGTCGAGACGGACATGTCGCGACCGCTCGCGATCAGCGCGGGCCTACCGCTGTCGGTGCTCTCCTACGTGGCGCGCAGCAAGCGCCCGCTGGTGGTCGACGACGCTGGCGAAGAGCCGCGCTTCGCGCACGACAGCCAGGTGGTCGCCGACGGCATCCGCTCGATCTTGTGCGCGCCGATCGTGCACCACGGCGATTTGATCGCCACCGTTTACCTCGACAACCGGCTGTCGCCGCGCGTGTTCAGCAGCGAACGGCTCGAGCTGCTCACGGTGCTCGGCGGTCAAATCGCGATCTCGCTCGAGAACGCGCGCTTGTACGGCAACTTGCAGGCCTCGCTCGACAAGCAAGTGGAGCTGACGCGGGCCTACAGCCGCTTCACACCGCGCTCGTTCCTCGATTTCTTGAAGCGAGACTCGATCCTCGACGTGCGCCTCGGCGACCACCGCCACGGCGACATGACCGTGATGTTCCTCGACATCCGTGACTACACGCGGCTCTCCGAGCAGCTCTCCACCAGCGACAACTTCCGCTTCTTGAACGGATTCTTCCGGCGCATGACCGTCCACGTGTCGAGCCACCGGGGCGTGGTCGCCACCTTCACGGGTGACGGATTCTCTGCGTTCTTCCCGGAGCAACCGGCAGACGCGCTCGCCGCCGCGGTGGAAATCCAGGCAACCTGCCGCGCCTACAACGCGGAGCGAGCCGCCAAAGGCCGCGTCCCGATCGCGCTCGGCGTCGGTCTGCACACGGGCCCGCTGATGCTGGGCGTGATCGGCGACTTCGATCGCCTCGAGGCGTCGCTCATCTCCGACACGGTGAACACCGCCTCGCGCATGGAGGGGCTCACCAAAGAGCTGCGCGTCGGCATCATCGCCAGTGAGAACACCATCAACGGAGCGGGCAACCCTACCGGTATCCGCCGCGTGGGTGACGTGCGCGTGAAAGGGAAATCCGTGCCCACGCGCGTCTACGATTGTTTCGCGGGCGACGCGCCCGAGGCCGCGGCGCTCAAGCAACGCACGGCCAAAGACTTCGCGGAGGGGCTCGACGCCTGGCGCGAGGCGCGCTTCGCCGACGCCATCGCAGCGCTGTCGCGCGTGCTCGACGTCCACCCCGCGGATGGCACGGCCCAGCGTTACCTGAGCCGCGCCCGCGAGCTGTCGGGGGTCGATGCGGGGCCCGATTGGACCGGCGTCGAGATCATCGACCGCAAGTGAGCGACCACTCGCATCGGATGGCGGAGCTGCCAACGCGGCGCTGCGCGGCGTGGCAATTCGCCTAACTAACCTCGCGCGCTGCTCCGTGCGTGCTGCAATCTGCGGATCAATCCTCGGAAGTGATGTTGGAAATCAGGTAACGCTGTAGCGCCGGCGCTTGCCGAGCTGGAAAAAAGCGACGGGGGTCGCCCCGATTTGCCGCAATTGTTCGCTGTTTTACCAAAAAGGCCGACCAGCCGCTCTGCCATAAGTTATTGATATTGCTGAATTAATTGAGAGCTGACTGACACAAAACTCACAAACAAAAATCTAGTGTTGTGGTAAACCGCGCGAGCCATTAAAGTGTCACTGCAACCTACCCGCCAGAAGTTGCAAAACGACCTAGGAGCGAGCCTTGCCGATCGAAGTACCGAGCGTGCGAATCCTGATCGTGGACGATGACAAAGCGATTTGCGACTACATGCAAACGCTGCTCGAGAAGGACGGCTTCGTCGTCAAGACGTTGAGCGATCCCACCCTCGTCGAAGATGAGATCAGAACCGGGGACTATCACGTGATGATCCTCGACCTGATGATGCCGAAGCTCGACGGCATCGAGGTGCTCAAGCGCGTCCGCGCCGTCGACAGCGACATCGCCGTCGTGATCTTCACCGCCCACCCGAACCTAGATTCGGCGGTGGCGTCGATGAAGCTCGACGCGGTGGACTACCTGAAGAAGCCGTTCAACGTGGACGAGTTCCGCGACGTGCTGGCGCGCGTGATGAAGAAGAAGGGCCTCGCGCGCACGCCCGAAGAGCAGCTGCACAAGATCATCGGCGACACCATCCGCACGATGCGCAAAGAGAAGGAGCTGACCCTGAAGCAGATGAGCCGCCGCACCGGCCTCTCCATCTCGCTGCTCTCGCAAATCGAGCGCGCCGAATCGAGCCCGTCGATCTCCAGCCTCTACAAGATCGCCATCGCGCTCGACTCGAAGATCCAAGACCTCTTCGGAAACAACTGAGCTCTCGGCTCGACCGGTCCCCGACTCCCGGACGCCCCGCGCGCCCGAAGCCCAGCGGGGCCGGCCGCGCGCGCGAGGCAACGCCGGCGGCCCTCCGCCGCCGGCCCCCCGCCCGGACCCACCAAACCTCACCTCGCGTCTTGACAGACCCGCACCCCCGCGACCATATTCCGCGCCGTTTCAGCCCCGCCGAAGTAGCTCAGCCGGTTAGAGCACGCGCTTCATAAGCGCGGTGTCGCCAGTTCAAGTCTGGCCTTCGGCACCAACAATATTCACCCGTTGCGCGATACGATCAACGGGCACCAAAGGAGAGCGGGTACTCCAGCGGGTACCTGATGCTAGGCCTTGCCCGGGCGCTCGGTCGCCTGCCACAGCAGATCACAGCGGCTCTGGCTCGGCGCCGGTGACGCCTCTGGCCGTGCCCCAGACGGCCTCAAGCAGAGCGGCAGGCTCCCTGCGCTTTCCTCCTGCAAGGCCCGCTGGCGATGGCCGCCGGTAGCAGCCCGTGGCGGCCGTGGGTAGCATCGCGCCGTGCCGCCGAAACAGATCGCTTCGGTCGACGAGTTGGTGACTCATCTGCGAGAGACGGGTGAGGTGCTGTTCGCGCCAGAGCAGCTGCGCGCAGCGGCCGATCGGTCGCTGCTCGCGGAGAACGGCCCAGCCGGTGACTGGCTTCTCTCGACTTGCGGGCCCGCCCTCTCGGAAGGGGACGACTGGGGTGACCCTGGCGGCCTCCGTCCACGGTACGGCCAGCTTCAGGTGTCTGAGGAACTTTACCAGACCCTGTGCAAGGATATCCAAGACGAGCGTTCAGCGGTTCGCCGACACTCATCGCGTCCGATCGAGCGCGCTTTCGTCTTCGTTGACGTCTCCGACTTCTCCAAGCTGGCCAGCGGTGTGCAGCTGCTCGTCGTGCTGGCGCTGATCCGACTGGCGAAAGTGACGCTGAAGGTGCTCGGCGTGTCGGTCGAAGCCCAGCTCTGTATCGGGGACGGGTACATCTTCGTGTTCAAAAGCGCCGTGACAGCGACGTTCTTCGGTAACCGCTGCACCAAACCCATGTAGCTCGCATCGGTGGCATAGGGCACAAGGGGCGCATGCGAAATCAGTACACGGCGGAGCAGCGCGAGAAGCTTGTCGGCGAGGTGCGGGCGACGGGCGAGCGC
>JAEYWK010000190.1 GCA_023431345.1 Pseudomonadota bacterium | reverse complement strand
GGCCCCACCCCACCCTGAACCTGGAACCAGCGCGATGTCGTGAGTATCGATTCCTGTACGGTGCGCGATCTGTGCGGCGGCCTCGTGAGCCAATGCGGTTGCGGTCATGGTTTGAGCCTAATCGGCGCGGTGGAAGCTCGCCTCTCCCGTGTGAGCAACTACGCCTATGCGCCGCAAATGACGCAAAAGGGATATTCACGAAACGCTCTAGCGCCGACTTGTGATGTATGTCACACTCGGGACTATAGGCCTAGTGAGTGGCACTGATCCTGCCGCTGGACCTTAGCTGAGGGAGTCATTGATGACGTTGCGTGCGCTACGTCCTACGCGAGCGCTTGTAGTCGCCATTGCCATTGCGATGGTGGCTGTAGTCGTCGTTCCCTTGAGCAGTACTGCAGCCCGCGCGGCATCCGGCAATGTCACAGGCACAATCTTCAACGACTACAACGTCAACGGTGTCCTAGACGGAGGCGAGCCCGGTATCCAAGGCGCTGTAGTCCGTGTCTATGACGCCAATGGCAATAGCTGGAGTGGGACCTCGAACGGTAGCGGTAGTTACACGATCGCCATCAACACCGGTGCGGCCCCTTCAACTCCACTACGTGTAGAAATGCAGTCGTGGCCGGCTGGCTTCCAACCGACGCGGTACGGCAGCACCACTGCGACGACCAACCAGACCACTGTTAGGTTCATCAATTTCACGGGGGGAACCTCGGGGAATAACCTCCACTTTGGCCTTCAAGACCCCGGTGAGTTCTGCCAGTCCAATCCCAACATCGTCACGAACGTATTCTGTGTGGGAAACGGTGGGCACTCGTCCTCAACGGGCACACATACCGTCTACCAGGCCACTTACAACAGCCAGACCCGCACTGGTGCTGGCCTCATGTCCGCAGTGGGGTCCGTCAATGGCGTGGCATGGGACCCAGTCCTGGGCCGCGTGTACCTCAGCTCCTATGTCAAGCGGCACGCTGGATTGGTCGACGCCAACGGAGCCGACGCGGTGTACCGCATGAACCCCGGCACCAACACGACTGAGCACTGGTTCGACCTCGCCACGCTAGGCATTGATGTTGGTCAAGCGAGTGTCCCAACCAATGCCACCCGCGGCATCACTAACTCTTCATTGCTTTCCACCGATGCAACGGTGTTCTCGCAAGTCGGAAAGTACGGCATCGGCGACGTGGAAACGAATGGTCTCGACACGCTCTACGTGACCAACTTGTTTGGGCGCACTGTGCACTCGATTCCTATCCCGGCAGATGGCGCGGATCCGGTCACGCAGACCAGTTTGGGTCTGCCGTCTTCCGCAGTGACCTGTACGAACGGAACCGGTAGGCCGTTTGGCTTGGGCTACAACGACGGCATGCTCTACGCCGGTGTGGTGTGTGACGCTGCTTCAGGAACCACCGCAAACCTTGACGCCTATGTTGTTCGACACACTGGTGGCACCACCTGGGAGCAAGTGGGCCCGCGCATCGACCTTGATTACGACAAGGGCACCGTCTACAACACCATCGAACAGTCCTCGGCGGCGGCGATTAACAAGTGGCACACGTGGTCCGACACTTTTGCGACATCGTGGGACTCGGGCGTCAACTCGGGCCACTCGAGCGCTGCGTCGTTCATCGTGCGCCCCACACCCATGTTGAGCGACATCGAGTTTGACGACGACGGCTCGATGATCCTGGGGTTCCGTGACCGCACAGCGGACATGATCGGTGCCGACAACTACCCACCGCATGCAATACCTGGCATTGGCGCCACGGATCTGGTGTTCGCGATGGCAGGTGGCGACGTGTTGCGGATGTGCCTCGTTGGCGGGTCATACGTTCTCCAGAATCAGTCCACTTGCGAGACCTCCAACGCAAACTCGACCAACGGTCAAGGCCTCGGCGGTGGCGAGTACTACGCGGCCGATGCCAGCGGACCTCACGCCGAGACCTCAAACGGCCACATGGCGTTGGCACCTCGCACGGGTCAGTTGCTGCTGAGCGCCTTCAACGCGGACGACGACTTCAACTCAGGTGGTATTCGAGGACTCAGCAACACCACCGGAGCGTTCATCAGCTCGATCTCCGCCAACTATTACACCGCCGAGCGTCCCGCCACTGGGCAGCCTCGATTTGGCAAGGCCAACGGCATGGGTGACCTTGAGATCCTGTGCAATGCCGCACCGCTGGAGATCGGCAACCGGGTATGGTTGGACTCAGACCGCGACGGCATCCAAGATCCAGGCGAAGCCGGAATCGACGGTGTCACTGTCCAGCTTCTCAACAGCGGCGGCACCGTGGTGGGTACGGCGGTCACGCAGAACGGCGGTCAGTACTACTTCCGAACCGGGCTCGCCGAGGCGGCGACCGGCAATGGCGACAATGTGGGTGGGGGATTGGCGCTACGCGCGGCCTACACCATTCGCATCGGCACGGCCGCGAACTACACAGGCGGCGGACCGCTCGCGGGATTGCGTCTCACCACCCCGAACGCGGCGCCCAGCTATGCGTACGCTGGGGATCAAGACACCATCGACTCTGATCCCACCTCTGGCGGGTCAGGCATCGGGACTCTCTGGTTCCCCACCATCGCGGTAGGCGCTGAAACCACGCTCCCCGGCCACATGGACCACACGTACGACGTGGGTTTCGTGGCTCCGCAGGCGCGCGACCTCGCGCTGCGCAAGACAGTGGTGTCAATGAACGGCGCGCCCGCGGGCGGCACCGTGACGTTCCAGATCGAAGTCTTTAACCAGACCGCCGATGCCGTGGAAGACGTGACCATCACGGATTACATCGACACGGCGTCGTTCTTGCCCATGACGGTGCTGCCAGCGGCAGGCACCACCGGTGGCGCCGCCACCCTGCCGTACTCATGGAATAACGCGTCTACTACCGCTCCAACCGTGACAATTGACGGTGTTATCCCTGGTAACTCGTCGGTGACGCTCAATGTGACGTTGAACATCGCGACTCCAGTGAACATGGCGGGTTTGCTCAATACGGCAGAGATCACCCGGTTTGACACCGACGGCAACAGCGCGAACGGCGACTCCACAACTGGCGATGTCTACGACATCGACTCGATCCCGGATGCCGCCAACACCGACGTACTGGTTGACGACGTCATCAACCTGCAGCGGTGGACCAACACCGCCACCGCGAGCACTGAAAACGGTGCAGTGGCAGACGAAGACGACCACGACATCGCGATAGTGCCCCTGTACGACCTCGCATTGATCAAGACCCGGGCCACAACGCAGCCGTCCATCATTGTGAACAGCTCCACCACCGCAACCTTTGACATCACGGTGAAGAACCAAGGTCAAACGACGGCATACAACATCGCCGTCTTGGATTCCCCGGTTTCGCCGTTGGCGCGCTCGGCAAGCACCCCTGCCACCCAGAACGTGACCACATCGCCTGCCAACACCGCCGTGACCGTGGCCTACAACGCCGGTACAGGTACTTTCACCATTCCCGTATTGGCACCCGGCCAATCAGTGACCTTCCAGGTCATCACGGACATCGCCACCACCAACGCGGTGCAGGTCAACCGTGCTGAGATCACGGCGTTTGACAACGATGCGGACACCGGCAACGCCAAGCCCACGTGGGTCCAGGACGTGGACTCCACGCCTGATACCAACCCTGCCAACGACGCTTTGCAGGACAACGGTGTGGTGTTCCCCATTGACTCGCACAACAACGTGGACAACGCACCCGTCAACGGCACCAACGCCCTGGATGAGGACGACCACGACGCTGAAGGTGTTCGCCTGGCTTTGCTGCGCATCGGTTCCACCATCTACAAGGACGTCAACAACAACTACGTAGGCGACGCGGGCGAAGAGGTTCCCGGCGTGCGGGTCCAGTTGCTCGACCAGAACGACAACGTGCTCGCCACCACGTTCACCGATGCGAACGGCGACTACTCGTTCGACCAGTTGCGCCCCGGCACGTATCGCGTGGGTATTCCTGCAAACCAGACCGCGGCCCCCCAGCCGACCACGCTGAATGACTGGTTGCCTGTGCCGCTGTCCGTGAACGCACCGAGCGTGGCCAACTTCGACAACGATGGCCAAGCGGAGACGGGATTCCTCTCCCGGACACCCAACATCGTGCTGACGTACAACAGCGCGCCGGTTAATGACACCGCGGACACCGCCCACGCCGACGCCCTGACGTCCCCACGTACATATACCAACGCCAACTCCAACTTGAACATTGACTTTGTGTTTGAGCAGTTGAAGTTTGAGATCGGCAACTTGGTATGGCTCGACAACGGTGCCGGCTCCCACTACAACAACGGCATTGCCGACCTGGACGAGGACGGCATCCAAGGCATCCGCGTAGAGCTGTATCGCGACATCGCGCTCACCGACTTTGTTGCCTTTGACATCACGGACGCGAACGGCAACTACACGTTCACCGGTCTTGACGCGGGCAACTACGTGGTGCACATTCCTACCGCCCAGCTGCCGTCGGGATACCGCGCCGCAGGCACGCCCATCTCCGCCGCTGGCAACGACACCGACAACGACAACAACGCAGTGCCTCACAGCGCTGGGTGGACGTCCGGCGTGGTGACCCTAGGCCCATCGGCTACGCCAGAGCCCACCAATGAAGCTGACGGCACCACCGGCAACGCCGCTCTTCCCATTGCCCAGGTTCCTGACAACCGTGCCAACCAGACCATCGACTTTGGCTTTGTGCCCACCATTCGTATTGGTAACCAGGTGTGGCGTGACCAGTCTGACAACGACCCCACCACCGAGGTCTCCAGCGACAACAACGGAGTCTTTGACTCCAATGAATTGGGGCTCGCAGGTGTCACCGTTGAGCTGTGGCTCGACGTCAATGCCAACGGCGTCTTCGAGCGCGGCGGTGCGGACGGATCCACTCCGCTGGCAACCACCACCACCAACGCTGAGGGCAACTACTGGTTCGAGGCAGTGCGCCCTGACCAGCCGTACTT
>JAEYWK010000185.1 GCA_023431345.1 Pseudomonadota bacterium | reverse complement strand
GCCATCCGTCCTTCTCCAGCGGTTTCGTCGAGCGCCAACTCGATTCCGCAGGTGAACGGACGGGTGCGTCCGCCTATTTCCATCGGCTAGGCAAAGCGATCGTTACTTTTGGGACGCAGCACTAGTTCATCTTGCTCGGACGTTTCCGCGCGTAAGGCTGGTCGTCTCGACGCGACCCCAGTGGCTGCCCAACGGATTGAGCTTTCTGAGGTACGGCGTCGTCCCGCTCACAGATGCTCAGGTGCGCCGTTTTCTGGCGTCGCAGACCGGACTCGAGCCGTCGCATGTCCTCGCGCAGTTGAGAGTGCTGCACGTGGAACAGCTCGCAACCAACACGTTGCTTCTATCGCTAATGTGTGCGCTGCTCAAGCAACGGCGACCGATTCCAAGGACCAAGAACCGGTTGCTCTCCGAAATCGTCCGCGTGATCGAACGCTATGAGGACGAGAGGCAAGAGCGCTCAGGCCTCAGTCTCCCCTGGTCCGAGAAGCGTGCTGCGCTCGGGCGACTCGCGCTGATCGCCGTGGGCAGCGGAGAGACGTACGCAGTCAGCCGGGAGCAGACCGCAATCGTCCTGCAAGAAATTCTCGAAGACCTGGAGCGTCGTCGGCAGGTGCCGAGTGGGTCGCCCCTCGCGGACCTAGAGAACGAGCTTCTCGCGACGGGATTCCTGTCAAGATTCGAGGGCGGCTACGTCTTTTGGCACCGAGCTTTCGCTGAGCATTTCGCAGTCGCGGGACTTAAGAAGTCCCTTCAAGACGCGGAGTCGGAGCTCCCGGCGCGCGCGCGCGAACGTCGCTGGAGCGAAGTGCTGCCTGCCGCGGTTGCTGGATCGACTTCCGCCGACGAGCTGGTGCAAAAGTTGGCCACCCTCAACGTCTTCGCCGCCGGCGCGGCGCTTGCCGAGGGCGACGGATTCGACGCCGCCGTGGTTCAATCGATTGTGGGCCAACTGTCAGTGTGCTGTCATTCGGCGCACGGTCCCGTTCGGGACCGTGCGACCAGAACGCTATCGAGAATTTCATCTCCAGCGGTCGAGGACCTCGCGCATCGCCTCCTCAACGAGTCCCCTTTGGGCGTTCAGTTCTGGGCGCTCATGGAACTCGCGCGGCGCAACCCGAATGACGCCCGGCCTCTAATTGAACAGCGACTAGACTGGGACGACTTTGACGACGATGGGTTTCGTCATGCGAGCGAGGTCGTCACGAACGCGCTGGAGGAACTTGGGACTGCCTGGGCACAGGAGACGCTACTTACCAGGTGGCGTGGTCGCGATGAGCACTGGTTCGGCGCGCCGATCGCTAGCGCTTTCACGCGGCTTGCGCAGCGCGACGCGCTGACCGCGACCGTCGCGGCAGAACTCTTGTCCTGGTTCTGTTCGGACGCTGTCCCGTACCAGACGGCTCACAATCTCGTCAAAGTCGTTGCGGCGATCAACACTCCTATCGCCGCGCGAGAGGTCGCCTCTCGTATCCGACGTGGATGGGATCATGGAAAGGACCAGAGTCACACCCTTGCCCACGTCGAGGCGCTGGAGTCGCTCACTCACGAAAGCGCGTCAGACGTGATTCTATCCGGACTTGAGGACAGCGCGCTGCCGGTGACCGTCCGGAGGCGATTCGCTCAGGCACTCGCATTTTCTCGGGCGAAAATCGACGTCGAGCGGGTGCGCATCATGTCGAGGACGGGCGATCCCTTCATTCGCGCGTGCGCCCTCGATCGCTTGGCAGGCTTTGGTTGGCAGGCAGTCGAGAAGGAGGTAAGGTCCGCACTAGCTGAGTGTCAGCGAGCTAACGGCGACGAGCTCGCTGAGCTCGACCCGTTGCAATCTCGCTGCGTCCTGGTTCTCGCTCGCCATGGCCGGCTGCAGATGCTTGCCGATTCGGAGCTGAGTCAGGACACATGGTTTCGTACCGGCCTCTCCAATCTGCTGAACGCGCTCGTTGAGCAGCCATCAGAGGCTTTGGTGCCACTGCTTTATGCACTGCTGGTCGTTCGTGATACACGGCTGCGCGCTCGCCTGGCCGTTGCTTTCGCTTCCGCCGGCAAGATCACGAAGGCCAGAGAGGTGCGAGACGCATTGTTTGAAGAGCCTCCTCAGGACTACACGGATAGCAGCCTCTTAGACGGACTCGAGTTCCTTCCCCAGGCCGAGGCTTTCGAGTGGGCGAAATGGACGTGGAATGCCAGCCGGGCGGCGAGATCCGACACGTCGGGATTCATGCTCGGCAAATATCTGGAGGCGCTCGAGCGTATCGGATCTCCAGAAGCGCGCGATGAAATGCTGCGCGTGATTGAAGGTGCTCATACTGGCTACGGAGTCGCGTCAGGCTTGTCACACCTCCGCCAGCTCACGACGGTAGACTTGCAAGGTTGGTTGATCGGCATAGCGCGCAAGCGCAGCGCCGACAGCGGAGTTCAGGCGTGGTGCATGACTCTGATCGGCCTTGGCGGAGATCTGACCTCAGAAGCCTTCGTCACTGAAGGCCTGGCACATCGCGATCCCATCGTCAGAAGGAACGCGTTTCAGGCGCTCAGCCGCCTACATGAGAGACAAGGAAGGCTTTGGTACGGACCAGAGCTGGAAGCTGGCGAAGGTTGATGCTGCACATCTCCGAGAACACGTGCAGCGCGGCAAGTTCGCAAGTTCGGCAGCCTGACCCGATCCACTAGGCGCCGACGTAGATCGCATAAGTCCTGGTTATGTCGACTCCACTACTTGGTTCTGTAGTTTCTGGTACGAGCGCGGTCGACCACATCACCCACCCGCAACACTACGGCGAAAGGGCGAAAGCGCAAAGCGAGCGTGAGGCGCTTCGGTGAGGGAGCCGCTAACGCTCGCATCAGCGGGACGCGATCAGTCGTACTCGGATCGTGCCACGCGATGGCCGCGTGCACATGGCGGATCGGCACCGCGATCTCGGACTACGTTGGCACACTCGACGAGGCCGAGATTGCTGTCACCGTCTCGAGTCAAGACGACGTCGATGTCGTGGGCGCGGAGAGCCTGCACGGCCAGCTGGACGAGCTCTAGCGTCATCGTCTTCTCCAGCACTCCGGAGAAGCTCACTGCGTTGTTCCACGATGACCCGCCCACTGATTGTGTCCCACTGACCAGCGTCCAGAACGACTACATGCCGTGCATCTTTTGTCTCCCTCTCGGACTCCCATGGAGTCCCGTATGGCTAGGTCGCGAACGGAATCCAGAGCCCGCGCAAAGTCAGCACCGCGCGTTCGGCACCAAGGTCCCCCGAGCTTCCGGCGCTCGTGTGTGTGAAGACGGTGAGCTCCAGGAGCACACCGGCATTCTGCGCAACCACGGCTATCGGCAGCTGAGGGTCGATCGCGGCGCTGAGATTCGCCGCAAATGTCCTGGCTTCGGCGCCGGCGCTGACGACTATCCCCGGCAGAAAGCAGAGGGGCACCAGGCTGAAGAGGGCGAGGTCGGCGAACGTTGATGGCGCGAGTCCCGAAGGGTCGAACGCGTAGGCGCAGCGCACGGAGAGATCGATGGGGCCGTGCTGCGTCAGATCAGTGAGCCAACCCTCGATCCTGCTGGCAATGGCGGCGAGTCGCGTCGTCCCGCTTGCAGGCACTACAGCAGCCCTAAACAGGATCTCTGGATCCAGGTACGCTCGGGCCCAATCGCCTGCGGCGACCCGCTCCGTCGTGTAAACGAAGCGCTCGTCAGAGGGCGACCCCGGGATGAGCTCAGCGTTCCTGTCGATGCGCAGGTCGGCGGTCGCGGCGGACCACTCCAGCACGCCGAGGCGATCCGCACCCTGACCGGTCGCGCCGACCGACAAGATGCGCTGACTGCCGGAACCGTCGATCTGGTACTTTCTGCCCGAGGCCGCGGTCTGGGGAGGAGGGTTCGGGCGTGTGGAGAGAATCACGTCGTCCGTCGCAACACCGGCGCTCTCGAATGTGGAGCTACCTCCAGCAAGATGCTGCTCTAGCGTCCGGCTCACCTGATCGACGATGTAGCGCAAGTAACGGTAAGCGCGAAATACGGTCGCGCCGGGCGTCGGGACCGCCGAGCGCGCACTCTCGATGTCTTTCATCACGGCGGCTGCCGAGCGCTGCCAGCCAGCCAGAGCAGCGCCGAGCGACTGTAACGCATCGGGCTCGCGTATTGCGGTACGCCGCGTGGGCGTCGGCGAGTAGCGCTCGAAGTGGGTAGTAACAAGCAGTCGATCCCGCGCAGTATCCGCTCCCTCTTGCCCGAGCTCGACTCGATACACCCATTCCTGAGCTTTACCGACGTTGGCAGAACCAGCAGCAGCGTTCTCGGCACGATGACCACGCACCGTCGGTGCCGGCGGATGGACGCGAAGCGGAAGCGGGACTCGCAGCGGCCGCGCCACGTTGTTGGGGCGCAGCCGAACGTTGCTCGCGAGGGGTTCTACGATCTGCAGCCAGCGCATGCCACGGTAGCGTTCGATATCATCGCCGCACAGGCCGTCTTCGGGCTGCGCGACGTGCGTGATTCGCAGCTCGACGTCGATTTCGACGTAGGCCGGTGTCGGCGTCCCTGGCGCGTTGTTGACGGTTTCATCGAGCAGGACCGTGAGCTTCGCTTCGCGCGAATTTGGGCAGTGCCAGATCCGAGCTCGTGAAAATTCGACCGTCGATGCGGGTACACCCGACGCGCGAACGATGTCGCCGTAGAGCAGCTCGGTTTGCGGGAGCTGCTTCAGATCGAGCTCGAACTGTACGATGGTGTCCACCGCGTACGCGTTTCGCAGACTCTTGCGCAGAGCCTCGGCAAACGCGTCGCGCGCGTCGTCCAGTCCAGTCCGAGGTTGGCCCTTGTAGAGGGGCAGCACAAGTTGCTTCATCACTGTGGCGAGCGCGAACTTGGTGCGCACGATGGCGTCCATCGCCTCGGCGTCTTGCGCGTTCAGAGCGGGCACCGCGCGCGCAACTGCAAACGCGTCCGCCCGCAGGGCAGACTCGAGATCGTCGAGGAAGCCACGCATCAAGACGTCCGGATCGAGCCCGCGTAGCGGAACCAGCTGCTCCCGGATGGCGTCGGCCTGTGCCGGATCGTAGTCGGGAATCGGGACTTCGTCGACGGCGAGCAGCTCCTTCGAGATAGGTCTCGGCGCGAAGAAACGAGCCCACTGCGATCCAATCCCGACAGCAGGATCGAGCGTCGGTTGCAGGACCGCGATGTTGAGCGCCCAGAGTCCAGGACCCTGCCCTCCATCGTCATCGCCGACCGCGAGCCGGAGCTCATGGAAAGCGCCGTTGAAGCTGGCGGAGAACGCCTTCACGCCACCGCTCGCAGCGGGCGGAATTTCAGGGCGGACCCCAGCGTCGACCGTGGTCACCTCGCAGGGCATGCCACTCGCAACGTGGGCCGCGCGTACGAAGCGAATCTTTACGGTGAGCTCCGTCCGAGACTGCCCGAGCGCGAGCGCTGACCTGGGCACGACTAGCGTGCGGCTGTGGCTGGCCGTCGGCGCTCGGCCGATGTCGACGACTAGCTGTGTGAGCTCGCGCCGTTGCGTACTAGCCAGACGATAGCTGGTCGCGGCGATCGACACGTCAATCCAGACCTCGACACGTGGATCGACCATCTGACCTAGCACCACGTCATAGTGAGCGCGCTCCTCATCCGTGAGGCCGTCCGGACTACCGAGGTACTCGACAGCCACGCTGATCATGGAGCTCGCGGACGCAACCGGCTCCCATGTGGTCGTCACGTGCGGCCATTCACCGACCGGTATCAGGCGATCGAGGTACTCGATCGGAATCGATTGTCGCCAGCCGAAACCGCTGCCGCTCGGTCCATCGTTGCCATAGGCGTCGCGCCAGAAAAAGTCGATATCGAGATTGGTGCCGACGAGGTCATAGGGCTGCTGTTTCCCGGCAACGACGTCCCTCAAATCGATCGTCGTGCGATAGGCCCAGTCGTCTTTGACGATGCCCAGCGGCAACGGATCGGGGAGCGACGCGATGTCAGCGGGCGCCCGGGCGCCCGGCGCCGTCGGGTCGTCCACCGCCCGCGGCATGAGCGGTCGGCGATAGCTTGCAACGGGGCTCGCGTCGCCAATAATCCTCATCGCGAGAAGCCGGTACGCGAGCTGAATGCTTGCTTGTGGATCGTTCGCTTCGGCAAGCCAGACGTCCTTTGTCGCGCTCGTCATCTTCGCTGGCCCGGCGTCGCGAATTGCGTTTCTGATTTCGTCGTGGCGCAACCCGGCCTGGATCCCCAACGCCGGAACGGCAGCGTGGAGCCGTTCGGGGTTCGGGCGCACGAGCTCCAGCGTCATCCGCCCGGGCTTGGCGAGCGGTGTCCACACCGTTCCGTCGCGATCGCCAGCGCTCCCCGCGTGCTGCAGCGAGTAGCCGAGCGTCGGCGCGGGCTTTCCAAGGGCTTGAATCGCGGCAGCGGGCAGCGGCCGGTCCGGGATCTCGATCGCGGTCGCGTAGCGCGGAATTTCCGCGCGCATCGAGCCAAGATCGACAATCAGCGTCAACGACACGCGTCCGGATGCATCCCAGCCCGCGATTTCCGTGTCCGCGAGCGGAAGCACCAGCGTGAACCCACCATCGCGCACGATGCTCGCGCTCCACAAGAGCCGTAGGAACGCGTCCGCGTCGTCGATGCCGGCACTCACGACCATGCTTGGCAGCGCGAACGTGGCCAGGCCCCCGGGGTTCGGCCGGCGAGCAGTGTTCGTCATCACGCACAGCGTGTCGGGCCGAGGCAGGATCGAAAGCGACGGTGCCGCGCCCGGCCGCTTCTCAGACTGATAGAGCGAAACGGTGCCGGCCGCCCCGGACGTACGGTTCAAGTAGAGCTCAAGCACGCGGCGCCCTGGATCGTCGGTGCCGATGAGCGCGAACGCATGGCGCGCGTGTTGCTCAGGCCCAGGACGCTGCACGACGACCTCGACCCTCAGCAACCACTTGGCACCGGTGACCGGTGTCGGCCGATCTGCGGAGAGCTCCTCGGCGTCTGCGACGCCGCAGTACAGGCCCACCTGAAACGGCTCTTCGCGGCGGCGGAGCAGCGCGAGCAGCTCGCGCGGCAGGCCGAAGACAGTGTGCGATATGCCCTTGATCGGCAAGCCATTGGCGATGGCGAATGCGCGTGCGCGTTTTTGTGCCTGGCTCAGAACGCGCACGGGATCCTTCGGTAGCGCAGGGGCCGTCGAGGGGTCCCGCATCAACCGATCCAGTTGCTGAAGCTGGGCGAAGTCGTCCGCGTCCGCCATGTCTGCTGTCACGAGGACGGGCGTCGCAGCCCAAGCCGTTGCGTTCTGGAGGGTCACGCGACGCGCGCCCGGGAAGCTGGCCGGCACGGCGTCGAAAAGCTTCACGGATTGTCCCGTGCGCTCGTAGATGCTCGCACCTAACGCTGCACCTGGTGGGGGTGCCGACGGCGCCGGGACGTGCATCCCGTGCAGCGTCTGCGTAGACAACGAGCTCGCCAGCGCCGCGAAGGCGTCGCCTTTCGGAGGCGGCGTCGCGCGCATCGCAGCGATGAGGTCGTCCAGCGATGCGGGCGTATCCGTAGCGACGGCGCAAAGATCGTCGATCGCCGTCTTGGCCATCGCTTCGAAGTATTCCTCGAACAACAGCTCGGACAGCGGCTTAGCTGCACCCGTGGCCGCGCTAACGCGCGCAAACGCCGGATCGCGTTCGGCGTCCATGCGCAGGATGCGCGTCAACATCGCGACATCGCCGTCGGTATATCGGCTGCCGTCGAAGCGAGACTCTTGAGGAACTGCGCCGCCCGTGATCCTCATGACGAGCTCGGAGAACACGGGAAAGGTCGCCAGCGGCAGCGCAGTCTGGGGTCGGGGGTCGATGGTAAATGGTAGCCGCGTCGTCAAGAAATCGAGCAACACGTCGTAGGTGAGGCCGGCGGCGGCCGTCGAATGCGAGGCGCCGAGCCGTTCGCGCCACTCTTTCAGCTCCTGCTGAGTGAAGCGATAAGTCGCAGGCACACCGATGTCGCCGTGCAAGGCGTAGTGGTCGGCGCGCGCGGCCCAGCGCAGTACTGCCCGCAGCAGCTTGTCGAATGGAGCCCAAGCCACGGGTGGCGCCCCGGGGGTTGGTTCAACATCCGGCGCTCGCTCGATGGCGAGCTGAGCGACCACATGGACAGCATACGATCGGGCAATCGAGGCTTCCGGCACGAAATACAGCACGATCGGCTCCGGGGCGTAATCCGGATCCACCATCGAACGGCGCCAAGCGTCGTTGCCTGCGCTGAGCGCCGCGTAGTCGCGACCGATCGCCGCCCGAGCCGATAGCCGCCGAGCCTCGATCATCGTCGTATAGCGGATGGTGCGCTCGAAACGCAGCGTGATGGCAATCTCGATCTTCTTTCCGAAGATTCGGAAGCGCGCGATGACCCATCGCACGTGGATGCGAACCCCAACCTCGAACGTCACCTCGATCGGCAGTAGCCGTCCGCCTATGATGCGAAGGACGAGTTCGACGCCGGCCCAAATGTCGAGGGCGAAATCGAGCGCAGTGAGCAGCAGATCGAGATGGCAGCGAAGCGAGGCCATGATCCCGAACCTGCCGCGAACGGCGATGTCGGGACTCAGCACGGGTGAGGCAATTCTGAAACCGAGCGCGCCCTCGAGCATGGCGTAGATCGAGATTGATGCGCTCGCCGTGAAAGGTCCGACCGCAAGCCCAGCGGCGTAGCCGACTCGGAAACCGATGCCCGCCTGGAGAACCGACTGGTACACGGTCGGATCCGGCAAAAGGTCGGAGCCGATGCTCGCGTAGCGCGCGAAGTAGAAGCCTCCTGCGCCACCGAAGGGCGGCAGCTCGATCTGGAAACCGCGCGCGAAATCCATGTTCGCGGGGAAGCCGAGATCGAGCTTGAAGCCCCCGTTCGTGAAGATGCTGAGCCCGACGTGAGGCAACCCGATCTTCAACGCTCCGGCTTTGATGGCTGGCAGCGGAATCGGTGCTTCGACATGAAACATGCCCACGCCGTCGGCCACGCGCCGGTACAGCAGATCGAAGTGAAAAGTGGCGAACTCGACGTGAACCCCGTAGAGGCTCGGATCGTTCAGGACCAGATCGAGCTCGCCTTTGATGAACGAGTCGATGACGAGGTGCAGCGCAAGCAGCCAGTCGTGGTTGGGGTCGTACTTCAGTTGCGCTCCCGACCGCGTGAGCACGTCATCGGCCGCTGCCGGCGGATTGTTCGGCGGTACGAAGTCGAAGCCGTGGAACTGCGTTCTGATCGCATTCACCACTTCCCGGGCACTCGAAGCTTGCGTCTCGACCTTGATCGACTGCCCGAGCGCCACGAACGGTGGCCGCCCGTGATCTTCTTCCGCGGTCCACTGCGTCGTGAGGACCCAGGCCGGTTTCCGATGCTGGGGATCGCTGATGATGAGCCCGCTTGTTGCAACGCTATCGCCGGGAAATCTTTGGCCGAGAACCTCGAGCTGCCCCTCGCGAATCAAAAGGAAGATGCCACCCTGGTCGGTCTTGTGGAACTGAAGGTCGCGCGCGAGGACACGCAAGAACCCTTCGATACCGAAAGCTCGCTCGCCGCCGGACATTTCGGGGAACTTCATGGCGAACACGGGTGTCCTGCCCTTCCACCCAACGGCGATGTCGATTCGAAGTCCCTTCAACGCATCGACCAGGGCACCCAGGCTCCCGAGGTCGAAGCTGAAGATTAAGGCGAAGTGCGGAGACACCCCCGCGTTCGGGAACATCGGAACGAAGCCGCGAGCACTCCAGATGTCTACGTCGTCATGCGCGTTCGCCGGCCTGGTCAAGCGCGCGAGGAAACCCTTCAACTCGAGCGGGAGCTTCTTCAAGAAACTGCCGAGCCGACGGCCCGCTGAGAAATCGAGCGTGAGGTCCGGCGCACGGAAGTCGAACGAAAGAAACCTGCCGCCGCTCGGCCCGTCGTCGGGTAGCTCGGAAACGAGGTCCAACCACAGGTCGTCGAACCCCAGAGCGTCGAAAGAGAAGATGTCGCCGAGGCTGGACTGGAGAGTCTTGTCGAACGCGAGCTCGCCGCGTAGCGTCAGCCGCGATCGAACCCGCGATTTTCCGTTCACTACTGTCGCAGCCTCGGAAACGAACTTGATGCGTCTCACCGTGACGCGCTCGATCACGCTGTCCTGCGGGATGTTGAACACCGTGGTCTGGCCGTCGGCGGTCTGAAAGGTGTACGTCGGACCTCCGCCCGGCCCGTGGGCTTCGTAGCGCCCTTCGAGATGGACGACGTTGTTGGGAGTTCCAGTCGTGGACTGGACGAAAAAGACCTCGTCCGCCTTGAGCGCGACTCTGCATTCGAAGAGCGCCACGCGATTGTCGGCAAAGAGGACGCGCAATCGCTGTACGCGCAAGTCGTACGGGCTGCTGATGAGAGGCGTGTCGTCTTCGTAGTCGATCAGTCCGCTGACGTTGCCTTCACGTTGGGAGAGCGTCCCGTCGACGCGGTTACGCGGGATCGCCAGGTACGTTATGCGCAAGCCAGCGCTCATGGTCGCGACGAGGCCGGCGAGCTCCGACGGCGTCTTGGCAACCTTCGCGTCGAATACGACGATGCCCGTCCACTTGGGATCATGGAGCAACGCTTTCAGCTGCAGCCAGTAGCTTTCGGGGTTGGCTTGGAGAGCCGGCTCGATCAGCTGCTTGACGCGCGTTTGCGCTGCGGTCGGATCCGGGTTGAAAGACGTTCTGAACGTCTGCGGATCGTCGATCACGTCACGCAGCCTCCCGGTCTGGAACTTGAAGATCAGGATGCCGTTGCCGGTCGAGACCCCCCCCGATGTGGCGTCTCGGACGTTGACGTCGAACGTCCATTGCTCGGCACTGAGCCGGGGGTCACTCGCGCCAGTACCCTGTTCCCAACGGCTGACTGCGAGGCGCAGCTCCGAATCCAGAAGTGCCGCTGCCAGCTCCGATGCCGGCGGCATTCGAAGCTCGAGCGTCGACTGGCTGGAAATCGCCTGCGCGCTGGCGCTTGCGCGTTTCTGTAGCAGGCTGGTGGTCGCGAGCTTGACGCCCGTCCATCGACCGTCGCTGATCGTCGCGACGAAACCTTGTGGGGTGGTCCTCAACTGCGCGGCATCAGCGACCAACGGTCTCTGCAAGATTGTTTCGAGCCGCGACGGACCAACGCGGCTTGCTGCGAGCAACCTGGCCAAGCTCGACGGGGCGGCGCCCGCGGTCAGCCCGGCGAGCGGCGCAATCGGCAACGGCGTGCCGTCGACAACAGCGACGCGGGTTGGAGCATACGGGAGGACCACTGCAGCTCCCCGACCCACATCACCCTTTTGGTGGGCGGCGGCGAATAGCGGCGCGCGCTGAGCTTGCGAGTAATACGTCGCTTGTCCACTGTGAAAGCGAAGATGGGCAGTCCTGCCGAGCGCGCTCGAGACGCCGCGCAGGTGACGTGCCTGGACGTCGGTGCTGCTTTGCACCGGTCTCCGCGCTTTTTCCCACGGCGCCGTGTCGACGAAGGAGTCGCCGAGATCGAAGGAGATCGTTCGAGCGGCGTCGCTGGCGTCGAAATCCGCCACGTGGACGAACTCGGTGCCTGCGAACCCCAGTAGCAGCCGAAAGGGGCGGCGAGCGGCAGGCGGCTGCGCCAAGCGTGACGGCGGAGGTACGAGAACGAAGCTGCCCCTCGGAGTTAGGTAAAGGAGCTCGTCGTCCACAGAGCCGTCGTCGAAGGCGGCGGGCCAGCTCTGGCTCGCTAAGCGCGCGGCTTGCGCGGGCCGAACTTCAACGCGTTCGCCTTCGTCCGTCTGCAGGTGGGTTCGAATCGCCGCTCCAGGACTGAACGAGAGCCGGACCTGCTCGATGGTGAGCGTGGGGTCCAGCTCTCCACGAAGCGCGACGGGCTGATGCAGTGGAGCAAAGAGTGGATAGCGAACGGCATCGACCGCAAAGGAGCCGAAGGTGTAGTCGCCTTTCACGAAGTACCGACAGTCGGCTTCCAGCTTGCTGAAGGTCTCTTCCGTCGCCGCAAGCGAGAACCCGAGCACTCCGCCTCGAGCGGGTGAAAGGTCCACCTCGAGAGCCGGCCGTCCTGCATCCGGAGCGACGTCGATCGGTCCTCCGGAGCCGGCCACGAAGGTCACGTCGCCCTCGATGCGTGCACCTTCCGTATCGTTCGCGAGCGAAAACGGCGCGTCAGTCGGCAACACGATGGCCATCTGCGACTCGCGCCCGCTCGGCGTCGTCACCGAAAGAACGCCCCCTTGCACCTTGCCGTCGTTCGTGACCAGCAAGTACCGCCGCGGCGGGCCGCTGGCCTCGACCCACGCGACCGTGCGGCGGCGCAGGTTCTCGGCGACAGCCACCAGGCCTTGCCAGTCTGCGTTCCCTCGTTCTTCATTGGGCTCGATGAAGAGGATTCGAACGTCGTTGCTTTGCCACGCCGTCGCGATCGTCAGGAGCTGTCCGGCAGGTGGCGCCGCGCGTCCAAAGGAGACGACGATTCTGATCGAGCCCGGCTGCCCGATCTGGGCCTGAGGTACGAAGAGAGTGGGCGCGGCGGGCAGCGGCGCTAGAGCTGACCAGTTCACCATAGGACGTGATCTCCTTGAGCGAGCGGGATACGGGTCCAACTGCCAATTTCGTCGAACGGAAGCTCGACGGGAACGAGACGAACGCCGAATTGCCGGTAAAGCTGGAGCCGTCCGTCGAAGTAAGAGTTCAGCTCGCTGTACCCCAATGCACGATCATCGCTGCGCGACCAGTTCAGGCCCCGCGTGGCGACGTCTCCCAGCGTCGTCCCCTGGCTCACGAAGGTAGACTGGCCTCGAATCGTAACTGGAATCTCTGGTATGACGTACGTGTGCCACGGAAAGACGACGCAACGCGCGCTGGCCAGCTTGCATAGATTCGCGAGCTCCTTCTCGAAGCTCTTGCCTTCGATAAACAGGGATTCGATCAACTCAGCGCTGGTCGCCCCGACGAAGATCACCTGCTGGCTGACACGCGGCGTTACCGTTGAGCTGGCCGACGTAAGCACCCCGGGAAAGAGCGCCCGCCAGTACGGGAACGACGTCGGCTGCAGCGCGGGCCTGTTCAGGTCGAGCGGAGCGGAGGCGGGGATGACACCGGATAGATCACCGGACGGCGTGACATTTGCGACTCGCGAGAATGCGTCGAAAGAGACGCCCGTCTCGTCTCCCACGACAGTCACGATTGTGGTCCCGACGCCGAGGAAGGGTTGGATTTTTTGCGCGGCCGCGTCGGCAGCAGAGTCCGCAACGGCATCAGCAGCAGCATGTGCTGCCGTAGTCGGCGGAACGACTCCACCCGCGCGCTCAAGCCGAACACGCATGCCGGGCAGGAGCGGAACCGCGCGCATTTCGGTCAACAGTGATGTGGGCAAGTAGCGCACGGCGTACCCAAAGAAAGCGTCCATACGGCATTTGCTCATCGCGCGGCGAAGCTGAGACTGGAGGCCCGTGTCCTGGTCCACTGAAGACGCTGCCGGAACGGGCACCCAGAACCACGCTCGTCCAAAGGCGTCCGCCTTCGTCACTCGCAGGAGGACGCCATATTCCGCCGACTCGCAAACCACGTAGGGCTGGGTCAGAGAAGAGAATTCGAAGCTGAAGTGAACGTAGTGGCGCGCTCCCGAACGTGCGCGGACAACTGAGGTATGAGGAGCCAAGACCTGTTGGCCCGTCACCCTATAGTTCGACGAGCATCCAAACGCTGCCAGTGCCAATAGCCCGTAAGCTACAATTCGCATGTTCGATTCCTAAGGGATGACCGAGCGCTATCGACAAGGTCGTGCGCCCCTGGCCGTCCAAGAGACCCTCTGAGGCTACAGAAGTAAGCAGTTCGCGAACCACGCGATGAACATCTGAGAGATGGAGAATCGTCGTCGCCTTCATGAGCGCAGTGCCTTCGCATGGCGAAGTCGCACGTTCGCAAGCTACTCGTTGCATCACCAATCCGGCAAGGACCCACTGCGCGCGGTCGACATTACTACAGCTTGGAGTGCGAACGTTTCTTCGTTGTTACAATGTTCGCCGTCGGACAGATTCAACGAAATGACTATCGCGTAACCGATTTGCATCCGAGTACGAGTGCCTAGATATCGAAGCAAGACCTGGCTGCACCTGAGCTCGCAAGCAATCTGTCATCTGTTGACAGGAGGACGGCAAAGTGGTCGCGTGATCCCGCGCTACGAGCAACTGAACGACTGGAAGGCTGAGGAGGAGCGGTGGCAAGAATCATTACGATCCCGAACGACAACGATCCGGTAATGAACGCCGAAAGGGACCGCATCGTCCCGTGGGCCGCCACCCACGGATGGATCTTCACCGGGTACAACAACGAAGCCGACCACATCGCTCAGGTTCGTAGGGCCAGCGGCGGATCGTCGTTAGACGTCCTCGACTTCGACTGTCATGGAAACCCGACGGTGTTCGACCACACGTACCTCAATACGGCCGTGCAGTTTGGCAGAACCTTGTCGCAATCCACCGGGTTCTCGGGGAACACGGCGATATACCTCGACGCCTGCAACACCGGGCTGTCGTCGGCTTATGGCGGGCCGATCGCTCAAGCGGTCGCCGACGCCGCGCGATGTACGGTTTACGGAACCAAGGGTTACATGACCGGCACCTATGCCGAAGGGAACGAGCGCTGCTACGCTTCCGTGAACGGCCTCGCCCCCTATCCGGGCGCTCAGGACGCCGCGGGCAGAAACGTCTGGCTCAGTTTCCGGGCGCGTGGCATGACTCAGCTGGATATTGCGGAGTTGCGAAGCGTAACGGTCGGCGTTGACGCGAGCGGCCGCGTGTGGGCGACATTTGACCCTAATGCGCGTTCAGAGGTCGTGATGAGCGAGTCGAGTAGCCATACCATTCATGCTGGAGCGAAGGACGCGGCAGGACTGGCCTCTCTTCTCGAGGACGTTTTGAAGAGCACACCCGTCGAATTTCCACAGCTTCGAATCGCACCAGACGTGACGATAAACTACATGGAATCAGGGCAAATGAAGATCCTCGATGTCTATGCAAACGGTGCTCTGCTGCGTGATCGCGTTTCCGGAGTGACCTGGCGCGTAGACAATCCCCACGACCTGAACGCTCGAATACTCCAGATGCGATAGCCACAATCTGTGAAAATCCGCGCTCGTCAGGAAGAAGAATCGAGGCGTGACGTTCCTGGGCAACAACGGCTGCACCTGGAAGCCGCTGCGGCGGCCGTGTCGCGCCTGCTTTGAGTCTGACAGATCAAGTCAATCGGACTCCAATAGACCTCCATGTTGAGTACGGTCGCCGCGCGGCGCAGGTCGAACAGATTCTTACGCAGTCCGAGGAGGGCAGCACGGCGCCCCTGCTTTTGCGAGATGTGTGCGAGTCGGTGCTCGATAACAATGCGCTCGCGGAGTCGAGGGCGGCCGGCGGGAGTAGCAGTGAACTTTCGCAGGCAGTGCTGGAGTTGCTCGTTCTCGGCGATGTTGACGGTGCGACCGGAGCCGGACTTGGCGGTGGTGCAAAGGAAGCGGACGGCGCAGCGCGCACACTTGCGCGGATCGAACTCGACAAGATGAGAGCCTTGCTCGCGTCCATGAGCTTGGCGCGACGACGGCTTTCAGGACGCAGCCGTGATCGAGGTTTCACCGGAGCTACTCAAGCCCTGCGTCCAGCCGCTCGGATTCTGAACCGAGCGAGAAGTCGAATAGCGAGCGCAACGCTAAAAACCTCCCGAGCATCCCGATGCCGTCCGCAGCCGGAACCACCCGCAGCTTCGTCACCGTGCCTTCGGATGCGCCACCAGCGTCGAGTGCTTGGCAAAGGCAAGCGGCCCACGCTAGCCGGCGAGGTTGTTGCCGTCGCTCTCGATCTTAGTAAGTTGCTTCGGCGAGAGAACGCCATCCTCATCCCAAACGCTCTTCAGCAACGAGGCCAGCACCCGCATGGACACTTCCGAGGCGCGCACGGAACCCTTCGCTCAGTTCCTTGAATTTCACGACGCTTTTAGCCAACAGTTCAAGGCAAGTGTGACCGCCCTTACGTTCATCGCAAAGGGCGACGTGCGCCTGCAGAGCGCGTTCCTGGATGAGCTGCCGTCACACTGGCGAGCTCATCACGACTGGTCCAACGTCTCCGGCATCCTGGCTCATGCCACCGCGGACGCCAACCGCCTCGCCATCGTGCAGATCCACTCCGCCCTGGATGATTTTTTGGTCGCGCTTCGGGGAGCACATGACCGTTGGAAGACCAAGAGTGGCAAGCGGATTCCCAAGTGGACGGGCGCTGAAGGCGAGCCCGATGAGCCACTCTGGAAGGCGGCAACCGCCATGGGCTTGGATGCAGCCGAGCTCATCAGCTGGCAGCCGCTTCTGACCTATTTCCGCGTCATGAGGAACTGCATCGTGCACGCCTCGTCTCGGGCTTCCGGAGAGCTTGTCGAGCTCTCGGTTGCCACATCCCTGACCCAGCTGTTGGCGAAATGGCCAAAGCGCGCGCGCGCCACCGCTCCCCGCGTCCCAGAGTTTGGAAAAGCCCGCACGATCAAGATCTCCCACAAAGATGTGATTCTTTGCCTCGATGCGGCTCGACGTGCGTGCTCATCTATCAATGGCTCTCTTCTAGCTTTCCTGGAAGTTCCGGGATTGGTTCACGCGGCCGCTCACCACGCTTTGCTAGACCAAGGGCTAACGACTCTGCGCGGCAGCTACAGGACTGCCGCGCGCGCTATCGGGCACACGCTTGGTACCCGATACGGGGTGAAGAAGTTCAACCAGACCCTGGACACGGATCTGCGACGCTTGGATATCCTGGACCACTGCAAGAAGCGCCACAGCCAGTTGTACCGACAGTCGGTCGAGCAGGGTCTCTTCAAGGTGCCGCACGGGTTCAAGCTCCCGTAGGTCGTTGGCGCTGGACCGCGCAAGCCTTGAAGACCGCGGTAGGGCTCCGACAGCTGGCCGCCAGCGCGGCGAAAGCGGCGTCGAGCAGCCGCGTCTCGTCGTTCACGCGCGCGGCTGACCGGGCGCCATCAGTCTTCATAGACCGACAATATCTCGTCGTCGGACCAGTATTCGCTTTCCGGCACGGTCACGGAACCGCCGTAGGTCACTGCCGCGATCGGCGCTCTCTCTTTCCAAAGTTCATCGAACAACTCGAGATGCTCGGGAAAGCGTACCGCAACTTCCGACCCTGGCGCCCCGGCGCGAGCCAAGGCGAAGGCTATCGCGTTGCTGATCGAGAGGGCGATGACACTCAAAGCAGCGGTAAAAAAGACGGGTTCCAGCACCCGTGTGGCGTGGCTTACGTCCCAATGATTCTTTCGCGCAGGGCTGCGTTTTAGGTACGGAAACGAATGAGCAAACGTGCTCTCGCTGTGCAATAGCGACGTGCCCTCGTGGTTGAAGTCTATCTTTACGGCTCCGGGTTGAACACGGAAGCCGTGCTTCAAGCTGTTGTACTCCCGGATTGCTTGATCATTGATGAGCTCTCCAGCAAATAGCCGCCATGATCGGGCGAACAGCTCGCTAACCTGCTGATGACTCTCGACGCTCCTGGCGCGCAAGGGTTCCAGCAGAACCGCTGAGATCTCGGACCAGGTCGCCGGGCGAAACGGCGGCAGCGTTCGGAGCGGCGCGGCATCGGAGATCCGACGCACGAGTTCCCGAAGTTCGTCGTTCTTGTAGGCACCGAGCCACCCAAAGACGCAGTCCGGCGCCTGAATGACAGCACCGAGAATCGCGAACAGTGCCTCTACGGCCATGCCGTAGTTGATGCGCAGGGCGAGTGCCGCACGCGTTGCAGCGCTGCCGCTGGTGTCGGGATGTTGGTGCGCTGCCGCCTGGTACAGAAAGAATTCCGGGTCGAGGCCTCGCAGAAATCGCAAGTTCTCCTGCTCCAAACTGATCCCCATCACACACATGGGGCGATCCACGATGGCAAAGCGAATGCGATCCACCTGAACAGTCTTCTGCATGAGCCAACACTCTAAGCACGACGCCCGGTGGGCACCAGCAGTGAATGCAACCCCGGACGACGCGGAGGCCCCTCTCGGCCGCAGACGTTCAGAGCGGACTCTCGTCGGGCCTCGTATTGCCGTGCCAGCGAAGCTGGTCGATGGCTAAGCTCGATCCATGGACACAATTCCTCGGACGAAGCTCTACGAAGAGATCTGGGCGGAGCCGATGACCACGGTCGCCGAGCGGTACTCGGTGTCGTCGAACTACCTTGCGAGGATCTGCGAGCAGCTGAAGGTGCCGAGGCCGCCGCGCGGGTATTGGGCGCGGCGGGCGGTTGGGCAGGTTGGCGAGCAACCGCCGCTCACACCTCTCGATCCGGGCGACGAAACAATGTGGATTCGAGGAGGGGGCGAATCATTGTCGACGGCTAGCTCAATCCGCGTAATTCCGGCGCAAACCGCCTGAGTCAGCCAGAATTGTGCGCCGTTCTGGGCCAGCCAATCGGAGCCCGGTTACAACGTCGCGCCCGCACAAAAAGGAGAAAGCCCGGAGTAGTGATCCGAGCTTTCAGGGGCGCCGCGTGGTCGCGCGACGGTGATGGCTGTATCGCGCGCTTCGCGTCGCCTGTCCAGAAAACGGCGGGCGGGGCGCTGTGGTCGAGGAGCGGTATCGGATCTTCACGTGTAGCCGGCAGGCGTGCCGGGCGCAGGTTCTGGTCTGCCAGTCGTGCGATCGGGGCCAGCGGTATTGCGGGCCTGGGTGTGCGCAGCTGAGCCGCGCCGCTCAGATTCGAGCTGCAGGCGCGTCGTTCCAGCGCACGCCACGAGGTGCGCGACTGCACGCGGCACGGATGCAGAGGCACCGGGATCGTCGCAACTTTCCCGCGCAGAAAGTGACGCAACACGCATCGACCTTACTGGGCGATAGCGCGATGGTCGCTGTGCTGGAGGAAAGCGATGCACGACTGGAAGACAGTGCTGCGCATGACGCGGCGCGATGCTCTGCTGCTGACGACGAGCGGGATGGGCGATGTGCTCAAAGCGCGGCTACCGCTCTCGCCCCAGCACCCACGGGCGCTCGTCACGCTGCTCGAGGGACTGGCGCTGTGGACAGGGCACCCGTTGCCCGTTGTCGTTTCTGCTGCAGAGAGCTCGACGGACTGGCTTGGGTCGGGGCTGTTCGGGGACGAGCTGCTCCCGGCCGAGAGTCAGCTCGTGCAGTTTCGCGTCGTAGCCCCCGGCTGCCGCGCGCGTCGCCTGCGCGGCGTCGCTGACTTCCGCGCTCTGCGCCGGAGCGGTGTGTGATCAGTCCGGAGCGCGAGGCCGAGATTCTCCGCCTGTATCACGCGGAAAAGTGGCCCATTGGTACCATCGCCGCTCAGCTCGGCCATCACCACACGACTGTGCGGCGCGTGCTGGGGCAAGCCGGCATCGTCGCCGGTCAAACGATGGCTCGCGCGTCGATTGTGGACGACTTCATTCCGTTCATTGTCGACACACTGCGCAAGTACCCTCGGCTCCGTGCCAGCCGGCTCTACGCTATGGCTCGCGAGCGCGGCTTCAAGGGTAGCGAAGATCACTTCCGTCACGTCGTGTCTCGCTTCCGACCTAAGCAAGCCGCCGAGGCGTACCAGCGCCTCCGGACACTGCCCGGCGAGCAGGGCCAAGTCGATTGGGCTCATTTCGGCAAGCTCGCCGTAGGCAACGCCGAGCGCGCCTTGTGGGCCTTCGTAATGGTCCTGTCGTACTCACGCATGCTGTTTCTCCGGTTCTACTTCGGCTCTGCCATGCCCGCGTTCCTGCATGGTCACGTGTGCGCCTTTGACTTCTTCGGTGGGGCACCGCGGGAGCTCCTCTACGACAACCTCAAGAGCGCCGTGCTCGAGCGCTCGGGCGACGCGATCCGCTTTCACCCGACTTTGCTCGAGCTTTCTGGCCACTACCGCTTCCTCCCTAAGCCCGTGGCGCCAGCGCGCGGCAACGAAAAGGGCCGCGTCGAGAGGGCCATTCGCTACGTACGCGACTCATTCTTCGCGGCGCGCTCTTTCAACAATCTAGCTGATCTCAATCAGCAGGCGCTGGTCTGGTGCTTGGGTGCCGCCGCGGAGCGGCCGTGCCCCGAGGACCGCAAGCGCCTCGTTCGTGACGTCTTCATCGAGGAGCGGCCCCGGCTCGTCGCTCTGCCTGCCGACGAGTTCCCGACGGACGAGTTGGTCCCCGTAGAGATCGGAAAAACGCCCTACGCCCGCTTCGACCTCAACGATTACTCCGTGCCGCACGATCGCGTCCGTCGCACGGTGACGGTCGCTGCTTCGCTCGATCAGGTGCGCATCCTAGACGGACAGCACCTCATTGCGAAGCACGAGCGGTCGTGGGACCGCGCACGCCAGGTCGAGAATCCAGACCACCTCGAGCGCCTCCAAGCCATCAAGCGCAAGGGGCGCGAGCACCGCACGCTCGACCGCATCCACCAAGCCGCTCCCCAGAGCCGAAAATTGCTAGAAATCGTTGCGGAGCGCGGCGGCAATCTCGGCAGCTACACCCAGCGACTCAATCAGCTACTGCAGCGCTTCTCGCCTACTGAGCTCGATCAGGCCATCACCGTCGCGCTCGACCGGCAGACACCGCACCTCGGCGCCATCCGCCAACTGCTCGACAAGGCTCGCGCCGATCGCAACCAACCGCCGCCAGTTCGTCTGCCACCTCTCGGTGACCCACGGCTCGACGGCCTCGTCGTCAAACCGCATTCCCTCGCCAGCTACGACAACCTCCGAAAGGACACGCCCGATGACTCCGCCCAAGACTGACATCGACGCTCTTCGCGACCGCGTCCAACGCCTCGGCTTCTTCGGCCTGCTCGCCTCCTGGAACGAGATCGCCGCCGAGCCATGGCTCCCAAAGCTCATCGCTATCGAAGAGCAAGAGCGCAAGCGCCGCAGCCTGGAGCGCCGGCTGCGCGCCGCTCGCATCGGCAACTTCAAGTCCCTCTCCGACTACGACTGGACCTGGCCCAAGCGTGTCGACCGTGACGCCATCGATGACCTGCTTTCCCTCAAATTCATCGAGGAAGGCGTCAACGCCGTGCTGCTCGGCCCCAACGGCGTCGGCAAGACCATGATCCTTCGTAACGTTGCTCATCAAGCAACGCTTCGCGGTCACACTGTCCGCTTCACCACCGCCAGCGACATGCTGGCCGACCTGGCTGCGCAGGAGTCTTCTGCCGCGCTCAACCGTCGCTTCCGTCGCTACGTCCAGCCTCGCCTGCTGTGCATCGACGAGGTCGGCTACCTCTCTTACGACAGCCGTTACGCCGACCTGTTGTTCGAGGTCGTCACCCGCCGCTACGATGGGCCGCGTTCCATCGTCATCAGCACCAACAAACCCTTCGCCGAGTGGAACGAGGTCTTCCCGCACGCCGCCTGCACTGTCACCCTCGTCGACCGCCTCTTGCACCGCGCCGAGGTCATCAGCATCGACGGCGACAGCTATCGTCTCAAGGAAGCCAAGGAGCGCGCCGCTTCCAAGACCCAGGCCCGCACCAAACAGCGCAGCAGCTAGATGCCGCCGAGCGCCGAAAAGCGCGCCTTGTAGCCATTTTTCAGCGCCGGAATCACGCGCTTCCTGCTAGCCGGCAACAAATCATTCACGCGGCCGCCGCCTTCGCCGGTCTTCGTGGAGACGGAGACGCTTGGATCGCGTCGGGGCAAACGCCCGCGCGTACATCCGGTCCTGGTGAATGCCCAAGAGTCGTTTCTCGCGGAAGACGAGAGACCAAGCGAAGTACCTGGCTATTTGAATCCCAAAGAACGGAGCCTTCCCGATCTCTTCGTCTCGAAGGAAAGCCTGCAGCCGGCAATCAGGCTTGCCAACGACCTCTACCTCGCCCTCGAAGATCAAGGCCACTGGGTTCGGTTGGCTCCGAAGGAGCCTCACTACGTGCGCGGCAAGTTCGACTTCGAAGAGGGCAAGCCCTCGCGCGATCCTTACAACAGCCGGGATGGCTGGTGGCCCGCTCGGTCGACGCTCGTTTTCATCGGCGGTGTCGCGTTCGGTTTGACCATCTTTGAAGTGGCCGAGCGCGTCGAAGCTACGCGCGATGCCAAGGGGAGCTACGTGCGCGTGCGTGGTGTTGGAGCTCGACCCAAGGACACCAGCCGTTCCACTTGGGACCTGCGCCATTTGCCCAATGGTCGCCTCGTCGTCTTCGCCAATAGCCCTTATCGTCACGTCAACTGGACGCGGTACTGGCATGAACAGGCGCGAGGCCAGCTACGAGCTCTTGTTCCGGACATTGTCAGCGCGCTCGAACAAATGGCGCCGGATATCGCTGCCCGCGCACACGCTGCAGACGCCAAGGCGAAAGAGGACGCTTGCGTGCGAGACCAGGAGGAACTGGAGAAAGCGCGCGTCGCCACCGAGAAGCGGGGAAGCGAGGCGGCAGCAGCAAGCCGCAAGGACTTTCTGCAATTGGTCGAACAATGGGCACTTGCCGAGCGGGTCGGCTCTTTCTGTTCACAGCTAGCGGAACGAGCGCATAGGCTGGAACCGCCAGAACGCGAACACGTGGAGCAGCGACTCGCAGCCGCTGCAGCGCTGTTCGACGGGACCGACGTGCTCCCCTACTTTCAGAAGTGGCGGACGCCGGAGCAACATTTTCGCGCCATGCCGCTGGACTACTGGGAGCAGGTGCAGATGATGAGGTCGCAACGAGGATAGCGACAACGCCGCCTCGCGCTCAGCTACGCGGAGCCACCTCGGTACCAGGGGCAGTGCAGAACCGATCCATCGCGGTCATCAGTGTCGGAGCTGCCGTGGTATCCGAACTGGAGCGGGCAAGCGTGAGCAACGGGACGACCGTCCTTGCGCTGCGAGACCTGCCGGTGACACCGGAAACACTCGACGCGCGGTAGCTTCGATGGCCGCTGCGCTCGAGCAGCGGCTGAGGCACGAGTCGCTTCGGCTCGTTGCTTCGCAATGGCGGGGTCGTTGTCGGCGCGCTCCTTGGCTGCTGCTTCTTCTACACGGCGCGCTTCGGCGGCCACATGTTCGGCATACGCCTGATCGACGTCGTAGGGTGGCAGCCCCTTCGCGGCTCGCTCCGCGTCGTTGAGGCGACGCAATCCCAACTGCTTGTGCAGCGCGTCCATTTCCTTTTCGTGCTGCTGAGCCGGGCTCAACGGCTTTTCCCTTGGCGAGGGAATGGGCTTCGGCGGAGCGAAGCGTGGTGGCGGCGTTGTTCCCGTCGGGTGTGCCTCGATCCAGATGTCGAGGTCCGAGCGGCGGGCAAGCCAATGCCGCTTCAGCCGACGTGCCGGTAGTTCGCCCCGACGACAGGCGCGCGGCTTGCGTGTGGGCAGCGCGGCTGCGACGTCGACCCGTCCGGAAGCGCCCTCGTGGTCCCGGAGGGTCTCGACGAGGTACGGCGCGAGGGCCCCCGCGAGCACGCTAAGCACGTCTGCAGGTTCCATGGTGACGATCCGACACGTCTTGCTTTGGGGTCGCAAGGCGTGCCGACGAACAGGTGCGGCGCTGCCCCTGTGTGTCCTCTCCTGTCCCCTCGTGGCCACTTGAGGCGAACTGAAATCGGCCAAATTTATGCGCGATTGCCCACACTTAGACCTTCTTCCGCGTGCCTCCTCTTAATCCGTTGGCTCGCAGTTCAAGTCTGCGATGGCCCACAGAAAAAACCGGCGCCCCGACGAGAGTTAGGGCGCCGGTTTCCGTTTGTGGTCCAGCGTTGGGAGCCACCCGGGATCAGTTTGGGATCAAGCGTTTGATCCCACGCCGCTAGGCGTTGAACCCAGCGCGCGAAGCTCCGGCAACGCCTCGTTCCGAGGTGCAAAGTCACCAAGCTGGAGCTCGACGGCGGAGCGAGCGGCGCGCTTGAACCGGTAGATCATCGCGCTGGTGGTGTGTAAGCGCTGCACTGCACCCATCTTTATGGCCGCGCGGCCTGAACGTGCCAGGTCACTCAGCGAGCGAAGTTGAGAGCCGCGGGCGGGACGGTGAAGGAGCAGAGGTGGGCTTCGAGCTCGGCCGGG
>JAEYWK010000091.1 GCA_023431345.1 Pseudomonadota bacterium | reverse complement strand
GCCGGCCTCGCCGCAGATCACCAGCATCGCGGCCTCACGCTCGGCAAAAGTGCCGACCGGCACCGCCTTCGCGAGTTCGTCCCGTAGCCGAGAAACGGCTCGTTGAACTTCATCCTTGGCGAGAAACGCGGTTCGGGTCACTCTGTTCATGGGGCTTCTCCGGCGTTGGTTGTGTTGCAACTCCTCCGACGGAGGGACCCCTCTACAAATTCACGCCGCGGCTACGATCGCGGCGCCAGCCTCAGCTCCGAGCGTGATCCCGACCCTCCGAAACCGAGCGGACCATCCTGCTCGTTCCATCCGCTTCGGTAGTGCCGTTCCCAGGTGAAGCCCGAAGCCTGATCACGGTAGTCCTCGAAGTCATTGTAAACTTCGCCGGAGAAGGTACTGATCGGCTCGCTGGGATCGTTGCACAAGCCGAAGGGCTTGATGAGCTTCCCGAACGCCTTGCTCTTGGCGAACGCCTTCCCCAGGCACTTCAGCCCCTTCATCATGGCGCTGAGCGGATCGGGCAGATTCGGGCAAGGAAAGCCGCCGGGGCTGCCCCCACCCGTCGGTCCTCGGCGCTAGCGCTGGAAGTGTTGAAACGAGTTGTCAGCCGCTAGCGCCTGCGGGCCGCCGACCTCACCCCAAAGGCGTGCTCGGCTTCGCCTGCGCGCGCCAGGGGGAGGTAGTCGCTGGTCGGCACCCAGTGAGGGAGGGGATGCTCGCTTGCGGGTGACTGCGGGGTGAGCTGTCAGCCTGTGCCAACCGCCCGAGCGAGGCACCGCGCCCGTGAGCAGCGGAGTTGAGAGGCGAGCCACGACGCGAGACGCCTGGCCTGCTCCCGCAGGTGCCGTTCGAGCCCGGGACGCCAGAGCCGAAGAGCCGCGTCCCTTGGGCCGCCAATCGCCGCAGTGACGACCTCTGCTCCGGCGCCCCGACGCCCCGCGCCGTCGCTGCGCTCACCGCTCGACGCGCTCGCTCGGCCCTCTCCTACGCATACCCCCAGAGCGCTGGCGCATATCCGATGGCATCGAGCGTGTAGCGCACCGCCCGTCCCACGCCGCGGGGCACCACGACCAGCACCGCTCTGCAGGACCGGCAGCGGCACTGTCGCGACAGCTCTGTCGTGCAAGTCGGGGCCTCCTCTGGAGCGGGAGAACGGTGCGCTAACACCGCCCGCCACCTTCTTGTCCGAGTCCGACGCCCGGACGTCTTCTCCGGCGCGCCCTCCCACAACGCGGAATGCAGTCCCGACCAGAACGCGCACGCTCGCCGCGGGCGACCCCGCGCTAGCCTGCGCCATCTCCATCACCCGCCCTGCGCGAGATCCGCCGTCCCTTCCTCAACTACGCTGCTCGGTAACAGTAACTTGACGCCATCACGGCTAGCCGCGAGACGGATGATGACGCGCTCGTGCGCTGTCTGCGCCAGCGCGCGACACGCTGGCCGCAGGTCGTAGCCTGGGTGCTCTCGGCGTTGCTCAACGCGGCCCACGCTCCCCAACTCATCTCTTCGGTGCGAAAGCTGCAGGACGTCGGAGGTCTGGTGTGGTTGTTCGCCACGACCTCACGTTTTTTGTGGCGCTGGGAAGCCGATCGTACCGTGCGCACGACGCGTGCCGCTGTCTCGGGGCGGAGCTAACTTGTCGCTGGCCATGGCCGTCAGCTCGATCATCGCTTCTCTCGTCAGCCATGCGGCAACCGAGCTGCTCGGCTGCGGCGGCTTCAATCGCCTCTTCTGAGGGGGAGCCAGCTCTCCTACGCTACGGACTGCGAGCGCATCGAAACCCGAGGTAGGGCAACTGGTCCGTAGGATCGCTACTTCCTCGGTGAGACGACTTGAGCTCGGCTGCGGCCGAATAGAGGCCGCCGCCACGAATCACGCGCGCGGCCCCGGCCGTGACGTTTGCGCAGTCGTGGCACTCGTCGCTGTAGGGGTCGTGAAGGTCGAGGGTCCACTCCCAGAGGTTGCCGCTCAGATCGCGCTGAAGCCAATGACCATCGCCTAGTGACGATTTGCTGCCAACATCTGCAATCTGAGCGCCGAGATAGACGGCATGAACGGCTGTGATGACGGTCGAGTCGCTGGGAACCGACCAGGGAAAGTACCGCTGCTGCGCCCCTGCCGCTGCTGCGTAGTTCCATTCGGCCTCGCTGGGCAAGAATCCCCCGTCCCAGATGCAATAGGCGTACGCTTGATACCAGTTAACGCAGTTCAGCGGCTTATCGTCGTTGCCGGAGATCGCCGTCCAAGTGGCGCCGCCGCAAGCCAGCGCTTCGTCCCACTCGGCCTTGGTCGAATGCAGGTGTTGGTTCCATGAAGTAGCCCAGCCGGCCTCGAAGCCACCACTGGTCGCGTTGAGGCCGCTACCTCCATTGAGGTGCGTGTGCTTCCCAGCACCGGCTGCCGGCGTCCAATCGCCCACGACCGCGTTCACGAAGCTTCGAAAGCGAGCGACCGTCACCTCGTGCTTGTCCAGCACGAAGGATGCGATAGTGGCCGGATAGGCGGTGGTGGTCGTGACGCTATCGTTTCCCCGGAAGAACTCGCCACCGGTAACCCTGACTGCCTTCGTGGATTCGCAGGTGCCGAGCGAGGCATTGCAAGTGTAGGCGTTGGCACACGATGACCCGTCATCGTCCCAGTGGTCCCCCGCTTGATTGCACACTTGTGGCTGATTGCCCGCGCAGCGGCGAACGCCGGAGTCGCATGCAACCATGGGCCCGCCAGACTCGCCACCCGTTTGCGATTCGTTGCCACCGCTAGCTTCGCCGGCGTCCGAATTCTTGGCGCCACCGCCTTGGCCACCAGCGTCGGCGTTGCCACCGCCGGGGTTGGGCCCTAGCCCTGCGCCCCCGTCGTTCTGCCTGCCCTCGTCCGAAGGCACCCCCCCGCCGCCGCCTTCACCCCCGCTTGACGAGAAGCTGCGCTTGCCGCCGCAGCTCGATGACACAACCAACGTGAAAAACACGCCGAGCAAAGATCCCGCGGTTACCAGTGCCGAAGTCCGCGTGCCCCGAACCATGATTCGACTATCGCATGCCGGCGAACGAAGCCGCAAGGCCCGCGGTCCGCCGAAGAGACTAGCACTACTGCCACAAACTTTTCCATCGCCCAAGTTTCGTGAGAGGGAAGTGGCATGGGCCACAAGACCTCGGAAATCGCGACCGCGTACCGGCTGGAGCAGTTCTTTGATGGCATCGGTGATCAGCGACAATTACTTTTGCCGGTCGACGACAATTAGATTTGCCGGTTCGGGGTCGTCCTGACGGCTCGTTCTAGGCTTCGATTTCAGGTTCCGGCCCGGCTGCCGGGGCACCTGGAGTCGGATGGTCACGGACGAGCAGGTCAGGTTGCTGAGGCGACAAATGACCGAAGGAAAGACGATGGCTACGGCCGCAGCCGTGGCTGGGATGAGCGAGCGATCAGCTCGCAAGTGGCAGACGGAGCGCTTCCGAGCGCTGCCAAGCAACCGCGCCGATGGCGGACGCGGCAGGACCCGTTCGAGGCTGTTTGGCAGTCGGAGCTGGTTCCGCTGCTCGAGCGCGACGCCGAGGGCGTCCTCGAAGCCGTGACGCTCCTCGGCGCGCTGCAGGAGCGGCACCCGGGCGAGTTCGACGATGGCCAGCTCAGGACGCTGCAGCGGCGCGTACGCGACTGGAAAGCCCAGCACGGCCCCGCCAAGGAAGTGTTCTTCGAGCAGGTGGCGGAGCCCGGGCGAGAGGCCGCCGTCGACTTCACCAATTGCAACGAGCTCGGCGTCACTATCGCCGGGCGCGCGTTCCCGCACCTGCTGTTCCACTTCGTGCTCAGCTTCAGCGGTTGGACGTGGGTGACGCTCGCTTTCTCGGAGACGTTCGAGGCCCTCGTACGGGGCTTGCAGCAGGCGCTCTGGGCGCTCGGCGGTGCACCCGCGGTGTGCCGTTCCGATAACCTCAGCGCCGCGACGCACGAGCTCAAGCAAACCGGTGGGCGGTCGCTCACGGCGCGGTTCAAGGCCGTTCTCGACCACTACGGCATGCTCTCGACCCGCATCAATCCAGGGGAATCCCACGAGAATGGCCGCGTCGAGAAGACCAATGACTTGGTCAAATCGGCCGTCGCGCAGGAGCTGGTGCTGCGTGGCTCGCGCGACTTCGAGTCGCCAGAAGACTACCTGGCGTTCGTGCGCGGCGTGGTCGCCAAGCGCCGCAATCGGGGCACGGAGGCCGCGCTCGCCGAGGAGCAGGCGCACCTGCGCCCGCTCCCGTCCGCGCCCGTGCCCGAGTACACCGTGTTCCACCCGCGCGTGCGGCGGTGGAGCACCGTGCGCGTCGGCGGCAAGACCTACTCGGTGCCATCGCGGCTGATTGGGCACGAGATCGAAGTCAGGCAGCACCCCGACGTCGTGGAGGTCCGCTTTCGCAACAAGACCATCGAGACCATGCCACGCATCCGCGGCGAGTCCGGCCACCGCATCGACTACCGCCACATCATTTGGTCGCTGGCGCGCAAGCCGGGCGCGTTCGCCCGCTACCGCTACCGCGAGGACTTGTTTCCGACGCTCGCCTTCCGTCGCGCGTACGACGCACTCCAAAGCTTCGGTTCTCGCGCCGATGTCGAGTACGTCCGCATCCTGCACCTCGCTGCCAGCACCTCAGAAGCGTCGGTTGCCGCCGCGCTCGAGGCGCTGCTCAGCAAGGGCGAGCGCTTCGATTACCTCGCCCTCAAGGCGTTGGCACAGCCTGAAAAGCCTGCAGTCCCGGACCTCGCCGTGCTGCAGCCCAACCTCGCTGTCTACGACAACCTGCTCGCCGGAGGTGCCCGATGAGCACCTGGTCCTCCACACAAGCCGAGCGGCTCACGGAGCTACTGACGGCGTTCAAGTTGCCCACCGTCAACGCCGAGCTCGTCCAGCGACTCACCGCCGCCGGCTTCCAGGACGCCCTCGGCACGGTGCTCGACGTGCTCGAGGCCGAGCACGATGACCGCAAGCAGCGGCGCGTCGAGCGGCTCCTGCGTTCTTCCAAGCTGCCGCCCGGCAAGACACTCGAGGCGCTCACCGAGGCCCGACTCCCCAAGCCCCTGCTAGCCAAGCTGCGCGAGCTTGCTACCGGCGACTTCCTCGACCGCGCCGTCAACGTGCTCTGCTTCGGGTTGCCCGGCGTCGGCAAGAGCCACGTCGCTGCCGGCCTCGGCCACGAGCTCGTTCGGCGTGGGCGCTCCGTCTACTTCGCGCCGACCTACGAGCTCGTACAAGAGCTGCTCGCCGCCAAGCGCGACCTGGCGCTGCCCCGCGCCTTGAAGCGCTTCGACAGCTTCGACCTCGTCATCCTCGACGACCTTGGCTACATCCAGCAAAGCCCCGAAGAGGCCGAGGTCCTCTTCACGCTGATCGCCGAGCGCTACGAGCGGCGCAGTCTCGCCCTCACTAGCAACCTCGTCTTCAGCCAGTGGGACCGCATCTTCCGCAACTCCATGGCCACTGCCGCCGCTGTCGACCGCCTCGTCCACCACGCCGTCGTCCTCGAGTTCGCCGACGTGCCCACATTTCGCGGTCCTCGCAGCGACAACTACCCCGAGCACGCCGACGCGCGCTCCTAACGACAACTACCAACTCAACGACAATTACCCGTGTTCAACCTGGCTCCGACCGGCAAGAATAGTTGTCGCCAGCCGGCAGAAATAGTTGACGTCAATCAGGAAGCGCCTGCGGGCCGCCGACCTCCCACCAAAGGCGTGCTCGGCTTCGCCTGCGCGCGCCAGGGGGAGGTAGTCGCTGTCCAGCGGGTAGGGGATGGCCAGCCGGGTAGGGTCATGACCGTCATGGATCGTCGGCCCCTGCCAAACGCCGGATCCTGCGCACAACAGCATGCAGGCGCAGTCCGGCCTGCCGCGCGCAGCGCTCATAGCCAGCAAGCAGCGCCCTGTGCCACGGCTCGAGCTGCAGCCGGGGTGACGCGATCTCCACTCGCCTCCTGCCGGCACGCGGCCAGCCTCGCGAGAGGGCGCACGCGGCGTGCCGCGCAGCCGTTGGTCGGAGCCCTTGAGAACGCGGTCGTCTGCGCGCGTCACGCCTCCTGCGCCAAGTGGGCTTCGTCTGGCCGCGCGCCAGCAGGAGGCTCAGCAATGAAATCTCGTCACACGCAGCTTCAACGTGCCCTTCAGCTTCGCGGTCGCGCTTCGAGCATGCGGGTCTGCAGCACTGCGTCGGAGCGGGCCTTGTGGCGCCTGCTGCGTGGCGGTCAGCTCGGAGTGCCGTTTCGGCGGCAGGTTCCACTGCTGGGGCGCTATATCGTGGACTTCCTCGCCGTCGGTGCTCGTGTGGTCGTTGAAGTGGATGGCGCGTATCACGCACAAGAGGCGCGGCGCCGCGCTGACAGCCGCCGGGACAGCCGGTTAGAGAAGGCGGGCTACCGGGTGCTGCGGGTCACCGCGGAGGAGGTGCTCGCAGAGCCGGGGCGGGTGCGGGCACGGGTGCTGGCTGCGCTTGCGGATAGGCTCAAGGCGGGTCGGTAGCAAAGCGCGCCGAGCGACGTGCTCGGCGCGCTTTGACGTGGTCGATCGGTTGGAAAAGAACGGGAGCCGGCGTGCAGTGCTTGGGCTCCGCGACGGAGCGCAGGCATCTGTATCATAGAGGCGCGTGGTCTCTCGCGTCAGACTCGATCTTGAGGGCTGCGTCGCCGCCCGAACCACTCTCCCACCCCTCAAAGGTCGCGCTATATAGTGTCGGCTAAACAGTGGCGCCACGTGCTGGCTTGTGCATACTGTTGCATCAATGGCCCAAGCAGAAGAACGCGAGATTGCATTCGCGGAAGTGCTAGGGAGCTCCCAATGCCAGGCCTTTCCCGACGATGCAGGAGCCATGCCCCGCATTGAGGTCAGGCGCTACACAACGAAGGTAGTGAGCACAGGGCCAGAGTGCGATGTCTGGGTAACTAGTGGGATGAGTGACGCCCTCATGCTCGACGCAGTCGGCAGCCCGTTACGACGGGAGCTCATCTTCTATGCGCCCATGGGGGGGGATTATGTCGCTGGAATGCGTGCGCTCGGCCGATTCCCCCACGACGAGCGAACGTTTCTCGATCATGGTCACAGCGTCCAAATCTTCGGCTCGTTCTTCGTGCCAGGCGGCGCGCAAAGCTTGGCGACGCGCGGACCGGAGGCCATCACGTTGCCCCATGTCTTTCTGACAATCACTCCAATTCTACGTCACCGCCGATTGCCGAACGCTCTCGTCATCGACGGCGTCGCGACGGAATTTGCTTGGGTCGTTCCCATCAGCGCTCGCGAGCTGGAGCTGAAAAAAAGCAGGGGGTCGGATGCGCTGCTCGAGCTGTTCGAGATGCACCAGCACCCCTGGTTGTTCGATCCATTGCGAGCAAGCTACCTCCCCTGAAAAGGCCTCACTTTGGCCAACGTGCGCCAGGTGGCGACTGCCAGGACGAACCCGGCGACCCCGGATACAGCTGGTCCAGGCTCTTCGTAATGTAGAAGAGACCGGTGGTGGCGCGTAGCTGTGGCAGCACTTGCTGCTGCGCGGCCTTGAGCTCGACGGGGTCCGCGAGCCATGGCGCCGCGTGCAGGTCGACCGCCAGCGCGCCGTTTGCAAACGTTCGAACGATGGCACCGTCCACCGTGAAGGCCTGGGGACCGCCTGCGAGCCGGACGACGCGCAGGCCGAAATAGTTGCGCACGAACAACGTGTGGAAGCCGAGCTCGATGTAGATGTCAAGGTTCGGCGTCATGCCACTACGCAACATGCGGGTCACCGGATCTTGACCGTCCCGATTGATGTCAATCGTACCAAATTCGAGGTTGATGGATGAAGAGAGCGTGTCTCCAAGACTGAAGAGTTGAAGCAGCTCTTCAGCCGTATGCCTGAGGTCAGCGGTCAAATGAAACGAATGAGGGTGGATCCCGTTTCCAACGTTCAGGCTGGCTCGATATCGCGGCGCTGTCGATCGCTTGAGCTGCAGCGGCGGTCGGCTCTCCTTGGGATCCTGGTTCGCACGTAAGTAGCGTTCCACTTCGCGGCGATCGTACTTGCCGACGAGGACATCTCCCGGTCCCCAGAATTCCGGCGGCGCGATGCTCTGTTCGAGAATCTCCAAGAAATGCAGCGCACGCGCGACATCCCAGAGATCATCGAGGCTGTACACGCTCAGAAAGAAGCGCCAATCCTTGTCTGGAGCGAGGAGGTCCGGCATCACTCAGCCTTGAGCATGATGCTCTCGACAATGCCCTCGTCATAGTCGAGCCGAAATGTCCAAAGGCCCTGATCGTATTCGTCGGCAATCGTGGCAACGGCTTTGGTTGGTTCGCCGAGTTCGGCTCGGACTTGTTCTCGGGGTTGGCCTAGTCGCACGCCGAACGGGAACTCTCCGGCGTACTTTTTCAGCCCTCCTCCTTTCGATTCCAGTTGGATCTTGGCAAGGCGTGCTGCCTTCTCGACCAAGATCACTCCGCTGGTCTTGTAGCGGTGATAGATGCCCAGGTCGTCCTTCTTACGAGTGCCCGGCCCGAGCTTGCCGATGAGCGACTGCACCTCTGTGGATTCCATCGGCTTGCCAATCGCGGCCTTCAGCTCGTCTACAGTAACCATGTCGTCCTCACTTTCCATGTTCGCTACTCTTTGATCGGCTTGTTGAGCTTCTGTAGCTTCACCGGGTCCAGCGGCTTGTCGTACAGGCCGAGTTCCTCGTTCCGCTTATGAACGGCGGCCTCCATGGCGTCAATGTCCTCGGCCGGAACGGGCGGGTCGCGGCCTTCGAGCGCCTTTCGATGCTCGGCTAGGTCCTTGTCGGCGGCCGCTCGCAGGTCCTTGGCGTCTGCTGCGACTTGCGCGTCGTCGTTCTTGTTGCCATAAGTGCGACCCTCCTTGTGGGTTTCCCTATCGATGGCGACCGAGGTCAGATTGCCGTCGACGGTCGTCGGCTTGACTTTGAGACCAGCATCCTCCATGGCCCTCTTGACGGCCGCCTTCGAAGGAATGTGATCGCGATCCATGCCGACGCTCTCGGCGTCCTTCTTGTTCTGCGCTCTATAGCTTCCGACTTCGAGCTCTTCGAGCGGCTCCTTCGGCTTCTTTTCGGGCTTCTTGTCGCCTGGCTGATCGCCGCCTTCGGGCTGGTCGGACTTGGCTTTGTGCACCAGCCCGCGCAAATCCACCTGGGCAGCGGGATTCGCCGGGTAGGCGTAGAGGTTGATGCCGCCCGCGTGGCCGAGCGGATCAGGCTGCAAGTAGCGACAGATGGTGGGGTCGTAGTCGCGGAAGCGATTGTAGAAGAGCTCGAGGTCTTCGTCGTAAAAATGGCCGGCGAAGCGCAGACGAACCGGTAGTGCTTGCTTGTCGCTGCGACCATAGGGCTCGATCGCGCCAGCTTGCCACACGACCCCGCCCGAGGCGTCCTCGACACGGAGCGGCATGCCGGTGGGCGCGCAGAACAAGTAGCGCGCGACCCCAGTCGTCGGATCCGCGTCGATTCCGGCGTAGTCGAGCCACATGAAGGGAACCAAGACATCTTCGTTCGCGTAGACATAGACGCGGAGCGATCCGTCCGGCGCCATTTCACCCGCCAATCGATCCTTGTCCCAGTAGAAGTTGGTGCGAGCACCGCCGTACTCCCGCCACAGACGTCGACCGAGACCATCGTAAGCTGCCCGCCATACCTGGCTGCGGTCGCTGAAGCGGGCTTCGATGAGTTGGTCAGCACTGTCGTAGATGTAGGAAACCTCGGTGCCGTCGGCTCGTACGCGCTTCGCGAGTCGATAGCGGTCGTCGTACTCGAAGCGCTCGAAGTGACTGTGCTTCAGAAGATTGTCACGGCCGCGCTCGATGTCGCCATGGCTCGGGGTGAACGTCAGGTTGCCCGCCATGTCGTAGCGGTAGTCGAACCTCAGCGTGGCCGGCCCTTGCTGCCCGATGAGCCGTTGATCGGCGTCGAATTGATACTGGATCAGGCCGAGCTCGGAATCGTGTACTTTCTCCAAGGACCCGTCGGCGTCGTAGGTATAGGTCGTCGCCCAGACGGTATTGATCGAGCCATCCTGCGTACGAAAGCAGGCCCGGACGACGAGCTGTTGGCGCGCATCGAACAGCATGGCCTCGCTCGTGCCATTCGCATACTCACGCACCATGACACCATCGACGTCCGACCAAAACGTGTGAGCCTGTCCGTCGGGTGACGAGACACGCAAGCCTCGTGGCGTCGTCTCGTACTCCACCCAGAAGCGGTCCAGGAAGATGCTGTTTTCGAGGCCATCCTGACCGTAGCCGCGGCGGATGCCCAGACCATCGCGCAGGTCTGCCACCACGATCCTGCCGATGTAGCGCCGCTCTACTTTGTGCTGGCTGGACGATGCCTCAGTGACATTGCCGATCTCGTCATAGGCATACGTATAGTCCTCGCCGCTCGCCAGGGTGGTTTGCGTGTGTAGGCCCAGGTCGTCAATTGCGTGCTGGACCAAAAGCTTTCCCGCGCCATCACGCTCCTCCAGCAGGGAGCCGGCGCGGCTGCGGACGTATCGGAGGTAGGGGGTCCCATTCTGAACGATCTCGACGATCCGCTGCGCCTTGTCGCGGCGGTACTCGGACACGTTGCCGTTCGGGTCGGTGATTGACGAGACCTTCTGCCGGTGAGTGTAGCCATATTGGGTCACGCTGCCGAGCGGGGTACGTTCCGCGCTCGTCATGTTCCAGGACGTGACTTGCTGCTGCCACCAGTTTCCTTTGGTATCGAGGCGAGCCGCCAGATTGCCTTCGGCATCGCGCTGGAAGTATTCGACGGCGCCATTATTGTATGTCGCCTGTAGTAGCCGACCCCCAGCGTCGCGTTGCTCGCCTATCCGCAATGGCGAGGACGTGACGGCTCCAATCACGTTCCTCACTGCGGTCGGCAGCTGTCGCAGCGCGCTCGGCGGCCTGACGTGAGGGCGGCCCCAAATCCACTCGAACGGAGTCGTGGGTCCGCGGTGTCGCAGCGCGCTTGGCGGATTCGGCTGGTCGTCCTCCGGCGGAACCAAGTCTCCAAAGGGGCCGAAGCGACCGATGTGCTTGCCGTCGCCGTCGTAGAGCCAGGTATACTCGAGCCCTGCCGGCGTGATCTGCTTGATGATGCGTCCGCGGTCGTCCTGCAGGTACTGCATCACGCCTCCCAACGGATCGACCATGTGGGAGATCGCCCCGTCGGGATAGTGCTTGAACGTCCAGATTCCTCCGTCTGGTTCCGTGAAGGTGGAGGTCGAGCCCTGGTATTGAGCTTCGACTCCCCAAAGCCCATCGTCGCCGTAGCTCTTGATGCAGCGGCCCGTTCGGGCGTCGTAGTGCCAGTGAAAGCTGTAGCTACGGCGATCGGTGCCTTGCACCATGCGGCGAGCGTCGTCGTAGCGGTAGCGGGCGACGGCGCCGAGTGCATCCTGCCACTCGCTGATGCATTCTCCCGCATAGCGATAGCCTGAGATGGGCATCAGCTGGGCGCCTCGCGGCCCGCGGCTGACCTGTTGAATCCGTCCGTTCTGGTCGTGGGTGACGTGCGTGTCGATGACAGCGCCGGCAAGGTGCTCACTCAGCGCGCGCAGTTGCCCCTTGCCGTTGTAGAACAGGTAGACGTCGAGCTTGCCCTGACGAAACCGCAGCAAGCGCCCGGTAGCGGGCGTGGTCGGGACGAGTTCGAAGTCGAGCGTCTCGTCACGATCGGTGGTGAGTTGGAAGTGCTTCCCATCCGCGCTCGTCAGCGTGAAGCCATCCATGGGCGCGTAGGCGCCGTCGTCCCCTTTGGCGAGCGCGACTCGCTCGTTGTCGTGCGTCTCGTACAGCGCCCGCTTGCGTTGGAAGGTCAGCCGGCGATCGTAAAAGTGCCGAAACCCGAAGCCGAGCGGTCCGTCTTGTTCGTTCCACCCGCTCCGGTAATGGCGCTCCCAAACGAATCCGGTCTCGGGATCGCGGTAGTCTTCGAAGTCGTTGTAGACCTCGCCGGTAAACGGGTTGATCGGCTCGCCCGGTGAGTTGCAGAGTCCGACCTTCTTCAGCACCTTCCCGAACGCCTTGCTCTTCGCAAAGGCCTTCGTCAGGCACTTCAGCCCCTTCATCATGGCGCTGAGCGGATCGGGCAAATTGGGGCAAGGAAACCCGCCGATCAGCACCGTGGGCGCGCCCATCATCAAGGCGCCCATCGCCGGCGGAACGCCCGGATCTTTGCCGAGCAAGGCGCTCATCGCGGCGGCGGCTAGATCGGCGGCGATTTGAGCGATGGAGCCGGTGACCGCGCCGCCGCCGGCTGCGTCTGCGGCGACGCCGACGGCGCCGACGGCCGCGCTGAACAACGCCGCACCACGACTCACCGCGAGGGCGGCGCTGGCCGGGTTGCAATGTCTGGTCATGTCCAGCATGCGGGCCGCGCGGTTGCCAGCGATGAAGGTGTTGCTGGAGCCGAGGAAGACGTCGAAGGCGGGGGAGAAGCTGCCGCAGGTGACGGCGAGGCCGAGGTCGCCGCAGCGGCCGGCGGGCATGCCGCAGACGAGGACGCCGACGCTGCCGGCTAGGAGTAGCGTGCCGATGCTCGGGAGGGGGACGGGGGGCGCGGGGGGGATGAGGCTGGGCGGGTGGGCGTGGGCGTGGGGCATGCCCACGTGCGGCACGGTCAAGAACGCTGCCGGGAAGGCGGGCATGGCGGCGGCGATGCCGGCGGTGGCCATCGCAAAGCCGGTGTTCATCAGCTCCATACCGAGGCCCTGCAGGCCCATGACGGCGCCGATGGCTTGATTGACGACGCCTAGCGCGCCCTGCTCGGGTGGCGGAGCCGTATGAAATGGGGCGAGCGCGTTGTTGAACACGTCGCCCATCGCGTCGAGCTTGGCGTTGCCGGTGTCCTTGATCTCGAGCGAGGCGATCTTGGCGGCGACGCGGGCCTTGCCGACCGCGAAGGAGCTCTGCCCGCCAGCGCCTGCGCCACCACCAGCGCCGCCTGCGCCACCACCAGCGCCGCCTGCGCCACCACCGCCGCCGCCTGCGCCACCACCGCCGCCGCCTGCGCCACCACCGCCGCCGCCTGCGCCACCACCGCCGCCACCG
>JAEYWK010000033.1 GCA_023431345.1 Pseudomonadota bacterium | reverse complement strand
GGGGGGAAAGAGCGCAAGCGCTCGGCGACGACAAAGGCGTAGCAACATAAGACGACCGAAACGTGGTGATGCCAGCCGGGGAAGGAGCGGCCCTCGAAGTGATCAAGACCGAGCTCCCCCTTGAGGTCTTCGTACATCCGCTCGGTCCGCCAGCGCTCTTTGCAGAGGCGCACGATCTGCTTCTTGCTCATCCTGCGGCCTAGGGTCGTGAGCATGAATTTGCTGGGCGCCTTGTCGCCGTCGAGCCATTCAGCGACTAGCCATAGCGGCTCGTGCTCGGCGACGGTGAGGCCATCGTTCTCCGCGACTTTCACACGCACGAAGCAGAAACGCGAACTGAGCTTGGCATTCGTGCCTTCGCGCCAAGTGAGCTTGCGGAAACTCTTGGCTCCCAGTCGCGCGACCAGTTCCGCGGCGGTCTCGGGTTTCGCGTTGACGCTGTCGCGCGCATCAAGGCGCACGACACGGAGCGTCGACTGAACACCGACAGCGAAGTCGAAGCCGAGCAAGCGAACGGTGTTTCGGAACTCGCTCGCCTCGCCATAGCCAGCATCGGCGAGGATGATCTCGCCCGGGACGTTGCCGAGAGCAGCCCGCTCGATCATGTCTAGAGCAAGGCGGATCTTGGTCTTGAACCTTACCTCGTCGGGGATGCGAGCCAGCTGACGGCGAGCGTCGTCCTCCGCCCACTTCATTGGTAGGTACAGCTCGAAGTCGAGGGGGAGGTGCTCAGTGCCGGTGGCGATCGCCAGACTGACACCGATCTGGCAGTTGGTGATCTTGCCGGCCGAGCCGGTGTACTGGCGCTGAACGCCGACCGACTGGGAGCCCTGCTTGAGGAAGCCCGTGTCGTCGACTATCCAGGTCGTGATGCGCTCGCGCTTCTGGAGCTCGTCGATGGCGTACCGGGCAGCCTCCAACCGAACCGCGCGGTCGTCCCAGACGCTACGCCCAAGGAAGTGGAGCAGCTTGTTGTGCAGGTTGTGCACCTCGTCCGCATCGGCGCACGCACGCGCCGCGATGGGTTCCGCACTTTTACGCTCCCCGTCGCTGAGGATGCCGCAAGCGTAGATGGCAAACGACTCGCGCCTGCGGGAGTCCCTCAAATGCTGGTCGATTCGGCCGAAGTACTCCTCCAGGCGGCTTGCCGTCGCAATCTCCGAGATGTTTTGGGCCATTCCATGCCCTTCTCACGAAACTTGCTCGATGGAAAAGTTTTCAGGCAGTAGTGCTAACCCAGCGTTCACGAAGGCGCGAAAACGGCCGACGGTGACCTCGAAGCGGTCGAGGAGAAACGCACTAACGGTGGCTGGGTAGGCCGGATCAACCTGGCGCACGAAAACGAGCTGCTCAAGCGCCGGCTGTTCGGCACCAAGACCGAGCGGCTGCGCACGAGCGAGAATCAGCTCGCGCTCGGAGACTTGCTGAGCGACGAAAAGCAGCTGCAGAAGCAGCTGGATGCAGCGGTAAAGGGAGCAAAGTCGGCCGGGGCAGAGGAGAGCGCCCCCGCGCCGCCGCCCACTCCCAAGGCCAAGCCGAAGGGTCGCCGCGACTTGCTCAGCAGCGACTTGCCAAGGACCGTCGTCGACATCCGGGACCCCAAGCTCGACCAGACCGCCAAGCTCATCGGCTGGGATGAGTCGCCTCAGCTCATGTATCGGCGCGGCGGCTTCTCGGTGCTCGTTAAGCGCACCGCCAAGTACGAGGTGCCAGGTAAGGACGGCCCGACCGTACTCGGAGTGGAGGTGCCGGAGACGCTGTTCCCCCGCGGCCTCCTGCACTCCTCCGTCGTTGCGTACATCCTGGTGCAAAAGTTCGGGCTCGGCGTGCCTCACTACCGGCTCGAGCAGCACATCCTCGACCAGGGCGTCGACATCGACCGCGGGATGATGAGCCGCTACGTGGATGAGGCGGGCGGCTCGCTTGGCGCTTCCGTCGTCCACGCCATGTGGCAGGACGCGATTCAAAACGCCGCGGTCATCTCCACGGATGCCACGGGCGCTCTCATCCAGCCGGAGCCACGCCAGGATAAGCAGCCGCAGGCCTGCAAGAAGGGCCACTTCTTCACCGCCGTCGTCGACTGCGACCACGTCCTGTTCGCTTACTCCGAGCGGCACACGCAGGAAGTGGTGCGGCAGCTGTTCGGAGGCTTCAAAGGCTACCTTCAAGCCGACGCGAGCAGCGTCTACGACATCCTCGACCGCGGGCCGCCGAAAGACGAAGACTCCGACGACAAGCTCAAGTTGGTCGGGTGCTGGGCGCACTGCCGCCGCTATTTCTTCGAAGCCGCCATCTGCAAGTATCCGATCGGCTTGCAGGGACTGCTGCGCATTCGCGCCATCTACGCGGCGGACGATTCGTTCCGGAAGTTGCCGCCCACCAAGCGTAAGCTTGCTCGCGAAGAGCACGTGCGTCCGCTCATCGACGCCTTCTTCGACTGGGTGCAGCAGACCCGCCCCACGCAGGCCGGTCGCAACCTCGCCACCAAGGCGCTCGGCTACGCCACCAACCAGGAACAGGAGCTTCGCCGCGTGCTCGCTGACGGCCGCCTTCCGCTCGACAACACTCGCGCCGAGCGCAGCCTGCGCAAGGTCGTCGTGTTGGTTTCATTGTGCACCTCTTCTTCAAGTGCCCGGAATCTTGAGGGTTCGATCGTCGCGGGAATTGCGACACGGGCGCCCGGCGCGCTGGCTGCGGCGGCGTAGGGCTTGCTGCACTT
>JAEYWK010000029.1 GCA_023431345.1 Pseudomonadota bacterium | reverse complement strand
GCATCAAGATGGTGATGCCGGGCGACAACATCACGGTCGAGGTCGAGCTGATCACGACGGTGGCGTTGGAAGAGCAGATGCGCTTCGCCATCCGCGAGGGCGGCAAGACCGTCGGCGCCGGCGTCGTTACCAAGATCATCGAGTAATTACGTGTGGTTACAGGGCCGGGTGGCGCAACGCTGCCCGGCCGGTCACACTTCGCCCCCCTTCGGTCCCTCGATCTGTGACCCGTGCCTGACACCCGACGTATCCCGATTGCCCTCTGCTGCAGCGTTTGCAGCGCCCGCAACTACAAGACGACCAAGGCTCGCAAGGACGGCGGGCGTCCTCTCCAGCTGAAGAAGTTCTGCAACACCTGCAACGCGCACACGGTTCACATCGAAGGCAAGTAACGAAGCCCACCGAGGCGGGCACCTGACAAGCCTCGCAGACCTTTAGGGGTGTAGCTCAGTTGGTAGAGCAGCGGATTCCAAATCCGCAGGCCGGGAGTTCGAGCCTCTCCGCCCCTGCTGCAGATCATCCGAAGAAGAACGAAGATGGCAACCTCCGACGACAACGACGAGAAAAAGAACGACGCCGCGAACGGCGACGACGAAGTCTCGTCCAACGAAGCCATCGAGAAGGCTTCGGACGAGTCGATCGAAGCGTCCGGCGAGCCCGTAGAAGGCGAAGGCGCGGAAGGCGGCGCCTTGAAGGGTGCCGACGAGGAGCACGAAGAGGGCGCCATCACCCTCGGCTCCGAGCGCTACGTGCACGCGGCCTTCTTCTTCGCGGGCATCCTCGTCGCGTACCTCGCCAGCAAGACGCTCGTTCTGTGCTGGAGTCAGCTCTCGAGCTGGCCCGCGGCCGTGCGCGCCGTGCCTCAGCTCGTCAGCTTCAGTGAAGAGCAGCGTGACAGCTACGCCCTGGTGGCGGGCGCCAGCATCGGCACACTCACCGTGATCCAGTCCTACCGCAAGGAGCACGTGCGGACTTGGGCCGGAGAGGTCGCGGCCGAGCTGTCGAAGGTCACCTGGCCGACGCGCGAAGCGGTCCTGAACGGCACGCTAGTGGTGGTGGTCGCGAGCATCATCGCCACCGTCTACGTGACTGTTTTGGACAGAATCTGGCTGTTTCTCACCACCCTCGTGTACGGAGCCTGAGCATGGAAGCTGCACCCTCGACTCCCGGCAAGAAGTGGTACGTCGTAACGACCTACTCGGGTTACGAGAACAAGGTCAAAGGCGCCCTTCAAGAGCGGATTCGCCAGTTTCATCTCGAGGACAAGTTCGGCGAGATCCTGATCCCGTCCGAGCAAGTCACCGACACCCTCAAGGATGGACGCCAGCGGGTGAAGGCCAAGACGAGCTTCCCCGGCTACGTGTTCGTCGAGATGGAGATGAGCGAGCACGCTTGGCACATCGTCAAGGACACGCCGAAGGTCACCGGATTCATCGGCAACCAGCGTCCGCAAGAGGTCAAGCCGCCTCACATCGAGGATCTGCGTAAGGGCATCGTGGAGGGCGCGGTCAAGCCGAAGCCCCGCCACCAGTTCAACGAGGGCGACGAAGTCCGCGTGGTGGTTGGCGCGTTCGCCAACTTCTCGGGCACCGTCCAAGAGGTCAAGCCCGACAAGCAGAAGCTCAAGGTCATGGTCAGCATCTTCGGGCGCCCGACGCCCGTCGAGCTCGACTTTTCACACGTGGAGAAGCGCTGAGGCCTACCCACCTGGGTAGTTTCCGAAGCCTTCGCAAGGACACACCGTTATGAGCGCCAAAAAGAAGATCAACGCCTACATCAAGCTGCAGCTGCCGGCTGGTAAAGCCAACCCGTCGCCGCCCGTGGGTCCCGCCCTCGGTCAGCACGGCGTGAACATCATGCAGTTCTGCAAAGACTTCAACGCCCGCAGCGCACCGCTGGGCGACACGATCTTGCCGGTCGTGATCACGGTCTACGCCGACCGCTCCTTCACCTTCATCATGAAGCAGCCGCCAGCGAGCGTGCTGGTGAAGAAGGCGCTGGGCCTGCCCACGGCGAAGAAGCCGGGCTCGGGCTCGAAGGAGCCGAACAAGAACAAGATCGGCAGCCTCTCGATGGATCAGATCCGCGCGATCGCCAAAGAGAAGATGAAGGACATGAACACGACGGATCTCGAAGCCGCCGCTCGCAGCATCGCGGGTACGGCCAAGAGCCTCGGCGTGACCATCAGCTGAAGGAATACTGGTACGGCGGCGCCACCTCCAGGCAGGTGACCGTTTCCGACCGTGTCCAGGAGTCGAAAGACGAACCCAATGGCAGTGAAAGAAACAAAGAACCGGAAGGTAGCGGCAGCCAAGCGCGACCCATCCAAGCGTGTCACGGTCGGTGAGGCCGTCGCGCTGGTGCAGTCGATGGCTTTCGCTAAGTTCGACGAAAGCGTCGACGTCGCGGTGCGCCTCGGAGTCAATCCGAAGCACGCCGATCAAATGGTGCGCGGAGCGATCGTGCTCCCACACGGCACCGGCAAGACCGTGCGCGTCCTCGTGTTCGCGCGCGGTGAGAAAGAGAAAGAGGCCCTGGCCGCAGGAGCAGACTTCGCCGGTGGCGATGAGCTGGTCGCTAAGGTCGCGGAAGGCTTTCTCGACTTCGATCGCGTGATCGCAACCCCGGACCTCATGGGTGCCGTCGGTAAGCTCGGTCGCGTGCTCGGTCCGCGTGGCCTGATGCCGAACCCCAAGGTCGGCACGGTTACCTTCGACGTCACCAACGCCGTCAAGGAAGCCAAGGCTGGCAAGGTCGAGTATCGCGTCGATAAGGCCGGCGTCGTGCATTGCCGAATCGGACGCAAGTCGTTCGACCAAGGCAAGCTCACGGAGAACGCGATGGCGCTGATCGGTGAGCTCATCGCCAAGAAGCCGTCGACCGCCAAAGGCATCTACATGCGCAGCATCACGCTGAGCAGCACGATGAGCCCCGGCGTTCGCGTCGACACCTCTACGGTGGTCGCTTCGAACGAGGAGGAGGCCTGATGGAACGCACACAGAAGGTCGAGGCGATCAAGGACATCAAGTCCCGCTTCGATCGCATGAGCTCGGCTGTTTTCCTGGATTTCACCGGGATGACGGTCGAAGAGGTGTCCAAGCTGCGCGACAAGTTTCGCGAGAAGGGCATCGAGTACAAGGTCGTCAAGAACAAGCTCGTCGAGCAAGCGCTCAGCGATCAAGCCTGGAGCAAGGGTCTCAAGCCCGTGCTCAGGGGCATGACCGGTGTGGCGTGGAGCTTCGAAGAGCCCAGCGCGGCCGCTCGCGTCGTCAAAGATTTCGTCAAGGAGAACGAGAAGCTCAAGGTGAAAGCCGGGCTGCTCGAGGGCCAGGTTCTGAGCGCGTCAGCGGTCTCGGAGCAGCTCGCGACCTTGCCGAACAAAGACGAGGCGCGCTCGATGTTGCTCGCAACACTGCTCGCTGCACCGCAGACGTTCGTCAGGTTGCTCACCGTCCCCGCTCGCGATCTCGTGGGCGTGCTCGATGCCAAGCGCCGCAAGGACGGTGGCTGATTCAGCCGCTGTCAGTTCCAACCCTTCGTTTCCAAAAAAAGATTTTAAGTTTGCAGGAGTTCCAAAATGGCTGAAATTACTCGTGACCAGGTCGTCGACTTCCTCTCCAACCTCCCGGTGATCCAGATCGCCGAGCTCGTCAAAGAGCTCGAGACGAAGTGGGGCGTCAGCGCTGCCCCGGTCGCCGTTGCCGCCGTTGGCGGTGGTGGTGGCGCGGCTGCTCCGGCGGCCGAGGAGAAGACGGAGTTCACGGTGGTGCTCGCCGACGGCGGCGCCAACAAGATCAACGTCATCAAGGCGGTCCGCGAGATCACGGCCCTCGGCCTCAAGGAAGCCAAGGACCTCGTCGAAGGTGCTCCCAAGGCGATCAAGGAGAACATCGGCAAGGAAGAGGCCGAAGACATCAAGAAGAAGCTGGAAGCAGCCGGCGCCAAGGTCGAGGTCAAGTAAGACCCCTTTGACCCACCCGTCCTTTCAACCTGTAGCCACGCCCGCCGATTTCGGGTTTGGGCTTCGTTTGGACTCCGGTCCGGTGCTCACGTACTCAAGTACGTTCCGCTCCGGTCCTCGTCCAAGCCTCGCCGAAACCCGAACGAGGCGGGTGGTCGGCTGCAGCGTTGGACGTGGGTCATCGACTGCGTTTGCTGACTGTCAGCTGCTAGTTTCCTGGCCTTCGGGTCGGGACGTTTTCGGAGTGCGCGTGGTTTGATGAGCGTGGCGCGGGACGGCAGAAGTGTCTGCCGGACCCGCGTTCCGCATTTTGGAGGATTCGCATATGGCGTCCAAGGTCCAGTCGAATTTTCGACATCGCACGAACCTCGGTCGTGTTGACTCGATTGTCGATATCCCGAACCTGATCGACATCCAGAAGAGCAGCTACGACAAGTTCCTGCAGACGGACGTGTCTCCGCGCGAGCGGAAGGAAATGGGCCTCGAAGAGGTCTTCCGTAGTGTCTTCCCGATCAAGGATTTCGACGGAACGAGCGAGCTCGTTTACGTCTCCTACAATCTGGAGAAGCCGAAGTACGACGTGGACGAGTGTCGCCAGCGCGGCATGACGTTCGCCGCTCCGATCAAGGTCACGACGCAGCTGATGGTCTACGACACCCGTGAGGGTGGCGAGCGCATCGTGCGCGACATCAAGGAGCAGGAGGTTTACTTCGGTGAAATCCCGCTCATGACCGAGACGGGTACCTTCATCATCAACGGTACCGAGCGCGTCGTCGTCTCGCAGCTCCACCGCAGCCCGGGCGTGTTCTTCGACCACGACAAGGGCAAGACTCACTCGTCGGGCAAGCTGCTCTACAGCGCCCGCGTGATCCCGTACTCGGGCTCCTGGCTCGATTTCGAGTTCGATCACAAAGACATCATGTACGTGCGCATCGACCGTCGCCGGAAGATGCACGCCACGGTGCTGCTCCGCGCGCTCGGTTACAGCACGCAAGAGCTGCTGAACTACTTCTACTCGACGGAGACGGTCTACATCGAGAAGGGCGGCAAGTTCGCCAAGTCGATCGAGTACGACCTGCTCGCCGGTCAGCGCGCCACGCGCGACATCAAGGTCGGCTCGGAAGTCGTCGTCAAGAAGAACACCAAGTTCACGCGCGCCGCGATCAAGAAGCTCAAGGAAGCCAACCTCGATCGCCTGCCGAACGAGCCCGCCGACTTGATCGGCAAGGTCTCGGGCGAGGACGTGATCGACAAGGAGACGGGCGAGGTCTTGCTCGAGTGCAACGAGGAAGTGACGGAAGTCACCCTCGATCGCCTCAAGGAAGCCGGCGTCTCCGAGTTCAAGGTGCTGTTCATCGACGGTCTGAACGTCGGTCCGTACCTGCGCGACACGCTGATCGCCGACAAGGTCAAGACGACCGAAGACGCGATCATGGAGATCTACCGTCGCCTGCGCCCGGGTGATCCGCCCACGCTCGAGACGGCCAAGCAGCTGTTCCAGAACCTGTTCTTCAACCCCGAGCGCTACGACCTTTCGGCCGTCGGTCGCTTGAAGCTGAACTACAAGTTCTACCGCGACCTGCCGGAAGATCAGAAGCCGGGCCTCGACGCGACCGTGCTCACGCCGAGCGACATTCAGGAGACCGTGCGTCACCTGATCGAGCTCAAGAACGGCCGCGGCTCGGTGGACGACATCGATCACCTCGGTAACCGCCGCGTGCGCGCGGTCGGCGAGCTGATGGAGAATCAGTATCGCATCGGCCTCGTGCGCATGGCTCGCGCCATCAAAGAGCGCATGAGCGTGTCGCAAGAAATCGACACCTTGATGCCGCACGATCTCATCAACGCCAAGCCGGTCGGCGCGGTGGTGAAGGAGTACTTCGGCAGCTCGCAGCTCTCGCAGTTCATGGACCAGACGAACCCGCTGAGCGAAGTGACGCACAAGCGTCGCCTCTCCGCTCTCGGCCCGGGTGGTCTGACCCGCGAGCGCGCCGGCTTCGAGGTGCGCGACGTGCACGCCACGCACTACGGCCGCATCTGCCCGATTGAGACGCCGGAAGGCCCGAACATCGGCCTGATCGCGTCGCTCAGCTGCTTCGCGCGCGTGAACGAGTACGGCTTCGTCGAGACGCCCTACCGCAACGTGAGCGACGGCCGCGTGCACGACGAGGTGCAGTGGTTCAGCGCGCTGGAGGAGGAAGGCAAGTACATCGCCGCCGCCGCCGCGAACATGGACGAGAAGGGCAAGTTCAAGGACAACTTGGTGCCCGCTCGCCTCAACGGCGACTTCCGGATGACCTTGCCGGACCAGATCCAGCTGATGGACGTGGCGCCGAACCAGATGGTGTCGGTGGCCGCGGCCCTGGTGCCGTTCCTCGAGCACGACGACGCCAACCGCGCCTTGATGGGCGCGAACATGCAGCGCCAAGCGGTGCCGCTGATCCGCACCGAGGCGCCGCTCGTCGGCACCGGTATGGAAGGGCGCGTCGCGATCGACTCCGGCGTGTGCGTGATCGCCAAGCGTGAAGGTACGGTCGTCAGCGTCGACGCGGAGCGCATCGTGGTGCGCGCGGCCGAAGGCGACGGCGACGAGGTGCCGGACATCTATCCGCTCACCAAGTACCAGCGCAGTAACCAGAGCACTTGCTACAACCAGAAGCCGGTCGTGGCTCGCGGTGAGCACGTCAAGAAGGGTGACGTCCTCGCGGACGGCCCGGCGTGCGACATGGGCGAGCTCGCGCTCGGTCAGAACGTGGTCGTCGCGTTCATGCCCTGGCAAGGCTACAACTTCGAAGACTCGATCTTGGTCTCCGAGCGCATCGCGAAAGACGATGTGTACACCTCGGTCCACATCGAAGAGTTCGAGTGCGTCGCCCGCGACACCAAGCTCGGCAAAGAAGAGATCACCAAAGACATCCCGAACGTCGGTGAAGAGGCCCTGAAGGACCTCGACGACGCGGGCGTCGTGCGCATCGGCGCCGAGGTGAAGCCGGGCGACATCCTGGTCGGCAAGATCACTCCGAAGGGCGAGAGCCAGCTCTCTCCGGAGGAGAAGCTGCTCCGCGCGATCTTCGGCGAAAAGGCCGGCGACGTGCGCGACAGCTCGCTGAAGGTACCGCCCGGCGTCGGCGGCATCGTGATCAACGCTCGCATCTTCTCGCGCAAAGGTACCGACAAGGACGAGCGCGCGAAGGCGATTGAAGACACCGAGAAGGTCAAGCTCGAGCGCGTGCGCGAGGAGGAGATCAAGATCCTCCGCGACTCGTACTTCCGCAAGATCAAGCGCGTGCTCGGCGGCAAGACGACGTCGGGCAAGCTCGTCGACGACAAGGGCAAGGTGCTGCTCAACAAGGGCACCGTGCTGAACGACGCCGAGCTCGAGCCGGTGCCGCAGAAGTACTGGGGCGAGATCCCGGTCGAAGAGGGCGCGGACTCCGTCCGTCAGCTGCTCAGCGACCTCGACGCTCTGCTCAAGAGCCGCGAAGAGCACTTCGCCGACAAGATCGATCGCCTGTCACGTGGCGACGAGCTGCCGCCGGGCGTGATCAAGATGGTGAAGGTCTACGTCGCCATCAAGCGCAAGCTGCAGGTCGGCGACAAGATGGCCGGTCGCCACGGTAACAAGGGTGTCGTCTCCCGGATTCTCCCGGAAGAGGACATGCCGTACCTGGAAGACGGCCGCCCCGTCGACATCGTGCTCAACCCGCTCGGCGTGCCGAGCCGCATGAACGTCGGGCAGATCCTCGAGACGCACCTCGGTTGGGGTGCTCGCGAGCTCGGCCGGCAGATCGACATCGCCATCGAGGAGAAGTTCGGCGGAGAGAAGCTCCGTCAGCGCATCCTCGAGATCAACGCGCAGGATCCGAAGTTCCAGAAGGTGATCAAGGCCGTGCCCGAGGCGGACTTGGCCCTGCTGGCGAAGAAGATGCGCCGCGGTCTGTTCATGGGTACGCCGGTGTTCGACGGCGCCCAGGAGAAGACGATCAAGGAAATGCTGGAGCTGGCAGGCCGTTCGGCCTCCGGCCAGTCGATCCTGTTCGACGGCCGCACCGGCGAGCCATTCGAGCAAGACGTGACGGTGGGCATCATGTACATGCTCAAGCTTCACCACTTGGTCGACGACAAGATCCACGCCCGTTCGATCGGACCGTACTCGCTCGTCACGCAGCAGCCGCTGGGTGGTAAGGCGCAGTTCGGTGGTCAGCGTCTTGGTGAGATGGAAGTCTGGGCCATGGAGGCGTACGGCGCCGCCTACGCGCTCCAAGAGTTCCTGACCGTCAAGAGCGACGACGTCCAAGGCCGCACGCGCATGTACGAGTCCATCGTCAAGGGCGAGTACGCGCTCGAGGCAGGCCTGCCCGAGAGCTTCAACGTTTTGATCAAAGAGCTGCAGTCGTTGTGTCTCAACGTCGAGCTCGTCGAGACCGGTAGTCAGCCTGCCGCGACCGCCGCGGAAGAGTGATTCAGCGGAACTGAGGTAAAAACATGCGAGATATTTTCTCCTTTTTCGAAAAACCGAAGGATCCGCTCTCTTTCTCGGCCATGCGCATCTCGCTGGCCTCTCCGGAGAAGATCCGTGAGTGGTCGAACGGCGAGGTGAAGAAGCCGGAGACGATCAACTACCGCACGTTCAAGCCCGAGCGTGACGGCCTGTTCTGCGCGAAGATCTTTGGCCCGGTCAAAGACTACGAGTGCATCTGCGGCAAGTACAAGCGCATGAAGCACCGCGGCATCGTGTGCGAGAAGTGCGGCGTCGAGGTGATTCAGTCGAAGGTGCGCCGTGAGCGCCTCGGCCACATTTCGCTCGCCACGCCCGTCGCGCACATCTGGTTCTTGAAGAGCCTGCCGTCGCGCATCGGCAACATCCTCGACATCACGCTGAAGGACCTGGAGAAGGTCCTCTACTGCGAGGCCTACATCGTCATCGACGCCAAGAGCACCCAGCTCGAGCGCGCCGAGCTCCTCAGCGAAGAGCGCTACGCTCAGCTGCTCGAAGAGTACGGCGACGACGCCTTCGAGGCCGGCATGGGCGGCGAAGCGGTGCTGGAGATGCTCAAGCGCGTCGACGTGCACGGCCTCTCCGAGCAGCTGCGCCACGAGATGCGCACCAGCACCAGCGAGGCCAAGCGTAAGAAGTACGCCAAGCGCCTCAAGGTGGTCGAGGCCTTCCGCGGCTCGGGCAACCGCCCGGAGTGGATGATGCTGACCGTGATCCCGGTCTTGCCGCCGGATCTGCGCCCGCTCGTTCCGCTCGATGGTGGCCGCTTCGCCACCAGCGACTTGAACGACCTCTACCGCCGCGTCATCAACCGCAACAACCGCCTCAAGCGCCTGCTCGAGCTCAACGCTCCGGAGATCATCATCCGGAACGAGCGCCGCATGTTGCAAGAGGCGGTCGACGCGCTGTTCGACAACGGCCGCCGCGGCAAGACCATCACCGGTCCGAACAAGCGCCCGCTCAAGTCTCTCAGCGACATGCTGAAGGGTAAGCAGGGCCGCTTCCGCCAGAACCTGCTCGGTAAGCGCGTCGACTACTCGGGCCGCTCCGTGATCGTCGTCGGTCCGACGCTGAAGCTGCACCAGTGCGGTCTTCCGAAGAAGATGGCGCTCGAGCTGTTCAAGCCGTTCATCTACAACAAGCTCGAAGAGCGCGGCTACGTCAACACCATCAAATCTGCGAAGAAGATGGTGGAGAAGGAGCGTCCCGAGGTTTGGGACATCCTCGACGAGGTCATCAGCGAGCACCCGGTGATGCTGAACCGCGCGCCGACGCTCCACCGCTTGGGCATTCAGGCGTTCGAGCCGGTGCTGATCGAAGGCAAGGCGATCCAGCTCCACCCGCTGGTTTGCGCGGCCTTCAACGCCGACTTCGACGGCGATCAGATGGCGGTCCACGTGCCGCTGTCGATCGAGGCGCAGATGGAGGCGCGCGTGCTCATGATGAGCACGAACAACATCCTCTCGCCCGCGTCCGGTCGTCCGATCATCAACCCGACGCAGGACATCGTGCTCGGCCTCTACTACGCGACGCGTATGCGCCGCTTCGTGGAGGGTAGCTTCCGCGAGAACACCCTGAAGTACGACGAGAAGGAGGGCCTCAGCGGCTACCTGCGCGGCGTCTTCTCGTCTCCGGACGAAGTCCGCATGGCCTACGACAACGGCACCGTGCACCTGCACGCTGCCATCAAGGTGCGCGTCGTCGACAAGGACGACGACGGCAACGAGCGCACCCGCGTCGTGCAGACCACGGTCGGTCGCGTTCTCATCTCCGAGGTGCTGCCGGACGGGATCCCGTTCGACTTCGCCAACAAGGTGCTGAACAAGAAGGCGCTCTCGAACCTGATCGACATCTGCTACCGCACGCACCGCAACAAGGAGACCGTTCTCCTCGCGGACCGCCTGCGCAGCCTCGGCTTCCACTTCGGCACGCAAGCAGGCGCCTCCGTCTGCATGGATGACATGGTCATCCCGAAGAAGAAGAAGGAGCTCGTCGAGGAGGCTCAGGCCGAGCTCGAGAAGGTCGTCGATCAGTACCAAGAAGGTCTGATCACCGACGGCGAGCGCTACAACAAGGTCGTCGACATCTGGGCCGGCGTGGCTGACCGCGTCGCCGAAGAGATGATGGCGGGCATCGGCAAAGAGGTCATGAAAGACCCGGAGACGGGCGAGACCTCGGAAGAGTCGAGCTTCAACCCGATCTACATCATGGCCGACTCCGGCGCGCGCGGTTCCCCCGCCCAGATGCGCCAGCTCGCCGCGATGCGCGGCCTCATGGCCAAGCCGAGCGGTGAGATCATCGAGACCCCCATCACGGCGAACTTCCGTGAAGGCCTCTCCGTGCTGCAGTACTTCATCTCGACCCACGGCGCTCGTAAGGGCCTCGCGGACACCGCGCTGAAGACGGCCAACTCCGGCTACCTCACGCGCCGTCTCGTCGACGTCGCGCAGGACGCCGTCGTGGCCGAGTTCGACTGCGGCACGCTCGACGGCATCCGCGTCACCAAGCTGGAAGAAGCCGGCGAGGTCATTCAACCCCTCGGCGACCGCATCCTCGGCCGCGTGGTGCTGGAAGACGTCGTCGACCCGCTCAACGGCGAGGTCATCGTCCAGAGCAGCACCGAGCTCGAAGAAGAGCACGTGGTCGCCATCGAGGAAGCGGGCATCGAAGAGATCGTCATCCGCTCCGTGCTCACCTGCCAGACCCGTCGCGGCGTTTGCGCGCTGTGCTACGGCCGTGACTTGGCGCGCGGCTCGCGCGTCAACATGGGCGAAGCCATCGGCATCATCGCGGCTCAGTCGATCGGTGAGCCGGGCACGCAGCTCACGATGCGTACGTTCCACATCGGTGGTGCGGCCGCGCGCGGCAAGATCGAGCAGAGCTCGCTCGAGACGCGCACGGAAGGCATCGTCAGCTTGCGCAACGCCTCACTGGTGAAGCGCAAGGACAACACCGTCGTCGTCATGAATCGTCACGGCGAGCTCGTCGTGATGGACGACACCGGTCGTGAGCGCGAGCATCACCGCCTCGTTTACGGCGCGGTGATGAAGGTCGTCGACGGCGAGCGCGTCGCTTCGGGTCAAATCGTGGCCGAGTGGGATCCATTCGCAGCCCCGATCCTCACCGAGGTGGGCGGCATCGTGCAGTACGGCGATCTCGTCGAGGGCGTCACGGTGATGGAGAAGGTGGACGAGGTCACTGGCCTCAGCCGCAAGATCGTCATCGAGTCGCGCGCCGCCGATCTCCGGCCCCGCATCAGCATCATCGACCCGGAGACGGGCGAAGCGGTGAAGCTGCCCGGCACCGAGCTCGACGCGCGCTACCTGCTGCCGGTGGGCGCGAACATCGTCGCCCTCGAAGGCGAGCAGATCAACCCGGGCGAGGCCATCTCCAAGATGCCCCGCGACACCACGAAGGTGCAGGACATCACCGGTGGTTTGCCCCGCGTCGCCGAGCTGTTCGAGGCCAGGAAGCCGAAGGATCACGCCATCATCAGCGAGATCGACGGCGTGGTTTCGTTCGGCAAGGACACCAAGGGCAAGCGCAAGGTGCTCATCACCCCGTTCAGCACCGAAGGTGGGCTGCTCACGGACCAGGCGCGCGAGTACCTGATCCCGAAGGGCAAGCACATCCAGGTGCAGCCGGGCGACCACGTCCGCGCCGGCGACCCGCTGCAAGACGGCCCCGCCAACCCGCACGACATCCTTCGCGTCAAGGGCGAGAAGGAGCTGGCGGCTTGGCTGGTCAACGAAATCCAGCAGGTTTACCGCCTGCAGGGCGTGACCATCAACGACAAGCACATCGAGTGCATCGTGCGGCAAATGCTGCGCCGCGTGCGCATCAAGGAGGTGGGTGACACCAACTTCTTGGTCGATGAGCAGGTCGAGAAGTACGTGTTCGAACGCGAGAACGCTCGCGTGATGGAACGCGGCGGCCAGCCCAGCGTCGCGGAGCCCATGCTCCTCGGCATCACGAAGGCGTCCCTCTCCACGGAGTCGTTCATCTCCGCCTCGTCCTTCCAAGAGACCACCAAGGTCCTCACGGAAGCGGCGATCTGCGGCAAGACCGACGACCTCCGCGGCATCAAAGAGAACGTCATCATGGGCCGCCTGATCCCCGCCGGCACCGGTCTCCCGGCGTACAAGCGGCTCAACGTCGTCATCGACGAGAAGTCGCCGACGTACGCGCCGCCCACGTTCGCGCGGGTGCAGCCGGCGGAGCTGGCTGCGGTCGGCGACGAGTAGGTAACCCTCACGGGTAGCGAAAGAAGCCTCTCGGCGGAAACGTCGGGAGGCTTCGTCGCATTGAGGGGCCGCCGCACCGCAGCCCCACCGGCGCAAGGGTTCCTCACGTCGCCAGGTGCAGTCGTGCGGTTCGGGGACGGATGTGCTCACCCGCCCGCCCCCGCCTCCTCCGGCGCCCCGCCGCGGGGCTTCGCCCGCGAGCGGGGCTGGGGATCGGGGATGCCGCGGCTTCGCCGGCGAGCTGGGGATCGGGATCGGAAGCCGCCTGCGGCGGCTGGGATCGGGATCGGGAGCCGCCTGCGGCGGCTGGGATCGGGATCGGGATCGGGTCCGCCTGCGGCGGGGGATCGCGATCGCGGGCACGATCACGATCACGATCACGATCACGATCACGATCTCGATCTCGATCTCGATCCCGATCACCGGCGAGGCCGCAGGCCGAGCCGAGCCGACCCGATCCCGATCCCGATCCCGATCCCGATCCCGATCCCGATCCCGATCACCACGGTGAGGCCGCAGGCCGAGCCGAGCGCGTGAGGAGACGTAAAGGGTGACTTCTTGGCCAGGGCGATTGTACCGGCGTGCTCGTCGCCGTCCAGGCCGCTTCGCGCCGGCTTCGCCGGTGCCGCTGCGCGGCAGCCCGGACTGCGCTTGCGCGCGCGCGTTACGCACACCCAACTTGTTTCACCTACGCGCAACGTGACTTGCACGAGCGGGCGCACGACCGCGTGAGTCCCCGCGCGCCAGACATAGCGAGGCCCACGCCTAGCGAAAGAGCTCGTCTTTCACGAGCCGAACCTCGAAGACTCGCGGCCAGTATTTGCCAGTGAGCAGGAAGTGCCCCGTCTCCGCGACGTAGGCCACACCGTTGAGGTCCAGCGCCTGGTCCACGCTGGCCGGCGGAACGTCCGCGTGCTGCAGCAGGTTCCTGGTGTCCACGATGGCGGTAATCTCGCCCGTGCTCATGTCGATACGGACCAGCTCCCGGTAGCGGAACACGTTGGCGAAGACGTTGCCGTCCACGCACTCGAGCTCGTTCAGGCGGAGCGCGGCGAACTGCGTGCCTGCGCGCGAGCGCACCTTTACCGTACCCAACGGGGCAAACGACTCCGAGTCACGCAGCTGCAACGTGTCCGTACCGTCACTCATGACAAAGCGCCTGCCGTCGTGACACAGCCCCCAACCTTCCCCTTGGTAAGCGAGCTCCCCCACGGGCTCGAGGCTCTCGCGGTCCCAGACCAACGCGCGCTCCGAGCTGAGGGTCAACTGCACGAGCCGATCTGCCGACGCCGCGAGCCCTTCACCGAAGAGCGACCGCTCCAGGTCCACCACGGCGATGGCTTCACCCGTTTGGAGGTCGAGGCGCCTCAGCTGAGAGCTCCCCGTATTGCCCGTGCTCTCCAGTAGCTCTCCCCCGTGAAACACTAAACCCTCAGTGAAAGCCTGTGCCGAATGGGGGAAGGTACGCACCACCTGCACCGCCAGTCGTTCGACCGCGGCGGGCTCGGTGGAAGGGGGGACGGCGCGTGGAATCGGCGCACTAGAAGCCGTGCTCTCGTAGTTGCCGCAGCTGTTGCCGGGCCAGCGCGCCGGCTCCGGCGCCTGCGCGCACGTGGGGGCGCCCATCTCGGTCACGCACTCGGCGTCCTCCAAACAGGAGCGACACCTGCCGTCCACACAGGGATAGGGGCCGCACGTGTTCAGCTCGCCGTAGACGGTGCCGTTGGGGTTACGTTCGGCCAGCATGCACGCCGTGCCGAAACGGCCGGTGCGCGCGGGGTCGACCGCGCCGCAACGGCCCGTCCGGTCGCAGAAACCGTCGCGACAGTCCGCGTCCGTGACGCACCCGCCCTTCGTCGGCTCGGGAAGGGCGCGCGATGTGGACCCGCAGCCGAGGGCCGCCAAGGCAAGTAACCAGAGCGCGGCGCCTCTCTTTGAATCCTTCATTCCATGAGTCCTACGCTGAATCGGACGGGCGGCTACCACCAGAGGAAGAGACCACCCGTCCGCGCTACCTGAGCTTACTCAGTTGCAGCCCGCGCCGTCACCGCCGGGGCCGCCGAAGTCGAACCAGTTACTGCTACATTGTTTGAGAGGGCCGTCATGGCGTAGCAGGCGGAATCCGTCGCCGTACCGGTCCCGTTGAACCACACGTTCTGGTTGGTTTGCTGAATGACATGTCGAAAAAGGCGAGGCTGCCAGCGGACGTGCCGAGGACGCCGTTGCCCACCCGCCCGCCCCCGCCTCCTCCCGATGGCCGCCGCGGGGCTTCGCCCGCGGTGCGGCCTGGGATCGCCGCGGCTTCGCCGCGCTGCTGGTGGGGGTGGTCGCCGCGGCTTCGCCGCGTTGCTGGTGACCGCGATCGTGATCCGCCTTCAGCGGGTGATCGTGATCCGCCTTCGGCGGGGTGATCGTGATCCGCCTTCGGCGGGTGTTGGGTGATCGTGATCCGCCGTCGGCGGGTGTTGGTGATCGCGCCGCGAGACGGAGCAACGACCCGGGCGGGCTCTCTCGGCCTTGGCGATTGTACCGGCGTGCTCGGTGCCGTCCAGGCCGCTTCGCGCCGGCTCCGCCGGTGCCGCTGAGCGGCAGCCTGGACTGCGCCTGCGCGCGCCTGTGGGGGACGCGGTTAGGCCTGCAAGAGCGGGCCGAGAACGCGGAGAGGCGCACACCATGGCATTCATCGTACTGGAGTTGAGCATCGAATTGGCGGAGGCGGTCCAGCCGTTGCTCGGGCGCATCAAGGGGCGGGACAAGAGCTTGGAGGGCCCGATACGGCGCGGTGCAGAGCATTGCGCTCAATATTGGCGAAGGCGCTTACAACGATCCGGGGACGCGGAGGTCGCGGTACTTCACGGCGGCAGGCAGCGCGGAGGAGACGATGGCGGCGCTGCGGATTGCGATGGCGTGGGGGATCGTGAGTCGGAGTGATGGAGAGCGACCCGTGAAGCTGCTCCGGCGGATCTTGTCGATACTGTGGAAGCTGACGCGAGGGTGAGCGGCCGCCGCGGCGCTGCGACTAGAGCGCGGCACGGATGGTGTCGACGGCGCCGTTGAGGTCGCCGAGCACGAGCTCGGCGGGCAGCCGCACCTCCCGGCGTACAAGCGGCTCAACGTCGTCATCGCCGAGAAGTCGCCGACGTACGCGCCGCCCACGTGCGCGCGGGTGCAACCGGCGGAGCTGGCTGCGGTCGGCGACGAGTAAGTAACCCTTACGGGTGAGTGGCAGAAGCCTCTCGGCGGTAACGTCGAGAGGCTTCGTCGCATTTAAGTGCCGCCAAAGCGCAGCCAAACTGGCGCAAGGGTTCCGCACGTCGCCAGGTGCAGCCGGCTCGAACCGCCTGCGCGCTCGCACCGCGTTGCGTAACGCCGGCACGGCTTTCGCTGCAGCTCGAGCCGCGACTGGCAGCGCCGCACGCTTGGGCGCCGCAGCAACGTCTGCTCCAGCGCCCCCCAACGCAGCGTGACCGAGCGTCGGCTCGTTCAGCGAACCGTCACGCGCAGGTTGTCGAGAGCCCAAGACTCGTCGTTGATGTCTTGCACGCCCTCGCCCTCGAGCGTGAAAACCAGCGTGGCGCTGCTGGCCGTGTGCGGTAAGTTCTGCAGCGCGGGATCCAAGCCAAAATCGTAGGCGCTGTCGAAATAGTAGCTGCCTTGCGCGAAACCCAAATCGACTCGGCGAGCCAAAATCACGGCGGCGGGTGGCGCGTAGCTTTGGATCTGGGTTTCGATCGCGTTCGCGAACGATTCGCGGAACACCACCACGTCGTCGACGGTGATCTTGAAGAAATCGCCGGCCGGGAACGTCCCGGTGCCGTCCAGCGAATCGATGGCCGCGAACAGCATGGCGATGGAGAGCGTCGTATGGGGTGGCAGGTCGGTGAGCGTGAGCGTGATCACGGTGCCGGTGGGCCCGCGTAAGAACGTTTCACCGAACTTGTTTCCATCGGAGCCGAGCGTCGCGAAGCCTTGCGACGGCGTCAGCGTGGCCGTCCCCGCATTGAGGTTCGCCGGCAGTGTCTCGCTGCCCTCAAAGTCGAGATCGACGACGACCTCGCTGCTCGCTCCACCAGCGCCGCCTTCTGCGCCAGCGGCGCCGACACCGCCTTCCGCGCCGCCGACGCTGCTTTCGGCGCCGCCTTCCGCGCCACCCGCGCCGCCCGTCTCCGCTGCGGGAGCGCCGCCGGCGCCGCCCTCGCTCTGAGGCTCAGCGCCGCCGCCTTGCCCGACCGCGCCGGGCGCCCCACCGTTAGACGGCGTCGTGCTCGTGCCGCCGCGCGCCACCGGCGGCGCACCGGCGTCGCCCGCTGCGCCGCCCTCGCCGCGCGCCGCGACTGAGTTGTCGCTGCTTCCGCAAGCAGTGGCGACGACGACGGAAACCAAACTGGCGATGGATAAAGTAGCAACTAAGCGCGTCATGTAAGTGCGACACACTACCTCAACGCGCCGTTAGCGGCCAATATGATACTCGGTATCCGCGAGTGGATACCGAGCGTACGAGCAAGAGGAGGCGAGGCTCGATGCGCTACGTCGCGTCGCCGCGCGCAACGATGACCAGCGATGCGCGCATTCGGTCGTAGCTCTGCGGTCAGGCCTCACTCACTGCGTAAGCCGAAACTCTTTCCCGTGCCCAATTGCGGTAGTCGCGTTCGCTCTACGCGCCAAGGTGCTCGGCGAGGCATGAAGCGGAGCACGGACTAGCATTCTCGGTCGCCGACCACATGTAGCCGGCTCACCCACGCGAAAGCGCTGACCGGTGACGTCCGCCGACCCAGACCCTCCGCCCCTCGACCATCGCTTGCTTGCCGCAGCCCCCGAGCTCGCCACGCTCGCGCTACTCGAGACTGCCCTTTGGGAAATGCACCCAGCTGATTCGACGCACGGCCGGGGACTACCTGTTCGGCAAGGCCCAAAGTCGTAGGGCACAGTGGCGAGCCCCACGGCATGCGCGAAGTAGGCCCTTAGGGCGCCCAGCCTAGCCAGCTCTGGGGGGAGCTGGTCGACTGGAGCACCGCGTCGCCGGCCTTGAGCTGCTTGCCGTTGTAGACGGCCGCTCCTCCGCCGGTGAGCTTGGTGTTGTCGTACTCGTACCAATCGTGATCGGCCGGCTCCCGCCAGCCAACGATGTGGCTATCGATGGCGCAGCCGACGAAGGCGATCTTGCCGGGCTCGGAGCCGCTGTGAGCTTGGGCCAGCGTCGTATTGGCGATAGACGCAGTTTCCTTGGTGACCCTACAATTGACCAGGGCGTAGCCCTGCGTGCTGCGCGCAACCACGAAGGCGTGTCCCGACGTGCGCGACATCAGCTCACAACCGTCGCAGTAGAACGCGCCGGTGCCCCACAACGGATCGGTGCTACCGGAGATCTTGCCGCCCTTCATGAAGGCCTGACCGTCGACTCGCAGTGTGTCTTGATGGCTGCGCAGGTGCACGTTGTTCAAGAACACTCGCTTGGCGGCCGTCGTCACATACAGCGCTTCCGCCTGCTGTCCGTTGCTGTCTTGCAAGTACGTGTTGAAGATTGTCAGGTTCTCGAAGGTGACGTCACTGCCAGACAGCTCGATACCCTCGCGGTCGCTGTTCATCTTGGCGCTGTTCTTGTGCGAAAACACCGCGCGATCGACGCCCGCGCCCTTGAAGTGGACTTGGCTCTCCTTCATGCGCACGATGCCCGGGTACACGCCGCGGCTCACTTGTATGACGCGAGCCGCCGACGCCGCGTCGGGCAGCGCGGTCAGCAGGCCCTGCAGCGAGCAAAAATCGCCGCTGCCGTCGGCGGTCAGCGTGCTCGCCGTGGTGCGCTTCTGTGCGCGAACCGTGAAGCTCCAGTTATCGGCCTTTTTGACGGAGAACTTCGTCCCGATCGAGTCGGTGATCATGCCTTCGGCGATCGTGACGTAGTAGGTCTTGCCAGGTTCGAAGTCGCCCTTCGGGTGAAAAACGACGGTATTGAAGACGACGTCGAGCGCGTCGGTCTGGAACGAATTGCGCGCGACCAAGTCGCTGAAATACAGGTCCCCCACGTTGGAGGTGATGCCGTCGACCACCGCGTCGGTCGAATCGTGGACCGCTAGCTTGAAGCCGGTCTTGATGATCGGCAGTCGATTGAACTCGACGCTGATCGCTGCATCCGCGCAGCCGTCAGCTCGCCCCTTGGACGGGAAGTAGGCTACCGGCGTGAGCGGAAGCGACGGGTCAACCGTCGGCCCACCGCCGCTGCCTCCGCCGCCATTGCCGCTCTCGCCACCGCCCGTGCCGCCATTTCCGCCACTTCCGCCTCCACCGGTCACGACAGCGCCACCGCTGCCGGCAGCGCCTGCGGTCGCTGTCGTACCACCGCTACTCGTCGCGCCTGCGGTCACTGTCGTACCGCCGCTACTCGTCGCGCCAGCCGTTAGCGCCGTGCCGCCGCTCGCGGCGCCCGCGCCGCCCGCTGCCGGCGCGCCGCCGCCGACGCTCGCGCCTGCGCCGCCCCCCACGCCGTTGGCCCCTCCGTGCGGAGCAAGACCAGGCCCGCTCCCGTCGTCGCTACAAGCTAGGACGAGAACGCACGAGGCTACCGTCAAGGGCCAGGCCCCGAGCTGTTGGATTGGATTTTTCATCGATGAGTTGCTTGCCGCCACGTCGAGCAGCAGGCGCCTCAGTGTAATGCGGGGCGAGGCACGATTCGATCGTCACTGGCGAGGATGACCTGACCGATCAGTGGTTTCACGTGAGCCCAGTTGGGCGCCGGCGCAGGGAGCTGCCCGACCTTCCCCCTCAGCGCGCGCCTTCAACGAGCGCACGAACGCGCGCAACCTGCGGATCGCGGGCGTGCTCGGCGATGAAGCGCTCGGCGGCGCTGAGGGCGGCGGGGCGGTTGCCGCGAGCGATGAGAGCTTCGATGGCCAATACTTCGGCCTCGCTGCGGAGGGCGCCTCGGGCGAAGTCGCGCCGGTAGCTGGCCAGCTGCTGCTCGGCAGCTGGCCAAGCGCCGATAGCTAGCGCCGTGCGGATCCCGTCTAGGGCGGCGACTTCGGCGGCCAAGTCGGGCGTAGAGGGAGCGGGAGCGGACGGTTCGATGCCGGTCGGAGCGCCAAGCGCAGCGGCGCGCGCGGTGGTGGTCGATCCGGTGGTGTGTGGCGCTGGCCGCGGCGGAGCCGTTGTGGCACCGGAGGCTTCGGGGGCGGATTCACTCGATACGAATCGCGGCGCAGTGAGCGAGGCGCTGGGTGCGGGAGCGGCGATCTCGACGAGCGCCGACGCTGCTGGGTGGGCGGTCTCGATGGGTTGCGCGCTTCGTAGCCAGATGAAGCTGGCCGCGCCGCCGAGGAGCGCGCCTGCGGTGAGCCATTTGGCGGCGAGCAAACGCTGCGAGGCGTTGCTCGCCGCAGCGCTGGCTCGTCGACCCAGTCCGCCCGGCTGCGCCGGTCTCGCTTCCTCGATTCCCTCGCGACTTGCATGAGCAAAAGCTGAGGCTCGACTCACGCCCTCGCCATTACGCTCCCCATAAGGGGCTTACGCTACGTCGGCAACATCTTGTTGCTTCGGCTCCACCCGTGCATCCTCGATGCCATCGAGCGCTTGCCGGTCGGCGCTGGCGACGAGGTAATGGAGCGCTGGCTGCGCCCCATCGCGCTTGCCGCACGACGAGCAGCTGACCGCCGTCGCCGGGCGGCTCGATCTCGGCCTCCAGGAGGATTGCGGATGATGCTCGTGCTGAAAGGACAGAAACGGTTACGAGGTATGATCGAAACCCTCGACGTTCTCGAACTGCCGATCGAATGTCGCGAGACGCTCGATCGCGCCTTCACGTTGCAGTGCAACCAAAAGCGCGTCGTTCGCGTTGAGCAAGCCTTGGGGGGTCGGGATCACGCTCGGAGCTGAGGCTGGCGCCGCGATCGTAGCCGCGGCGTGAATTTGTAGAGGGGTCCCTCCGTCAGAAGAGCTGCAACACAACCAACGCCGGAGAAGCCCCATGAACAGAGTGACCCGAACCGGGTTTCTCGCCAAGGATGAAGTTCAACGAGCCGTTTCTCGGCTACGGGACGAACTCGCGAAGGCGGTGCCGGTCGGCACTTTTGCCGAGCGTGAGGCCGCGATGCTGGTGATCTGCGGCGAGGCCGGC
>JAEYWK010000264.1 GCA_023431345.1 Pseudomonadota bacterium | reverse complement strand
TAACGGAGCACTTCAAACCTTAATAATAGAATAGATCCATGGCAAATTACACTGCCGAGCGCATTAAAAGCCTTACATTTTATCCAGGTTACGAGTGGAAGATCATTGCCTCTGAAACACGTTCGCTAAAAGAGGACTTCTTTGGATATGCTCTGCTACTGATTCTTATTGGCGCAGCTGCCCAAGCCGTTGGTAGTTTCTTCTTCGTAAGGAATGTGCTTGATATCGATGCCTACCGCTTTTCGTTTCCGCTTACAAAGGCGTTCTCTTATATTATCATGCAGATAATTACGGTTCTCTTCCTTACATTCATGGTTCATGGTATAGCAGGAAAATTCAACTCTGATAAGGACTTCATAAAATCGGGTAAACTGGTTATATATGCCCTCACACCATTTTTTCTTTGCTATATGCTTGTAAATCTCGACCGCCGTCTTATTCTTGCTATGATTCCTGCCCTTTATTCAATATATCTTTTTGCCACAGGTCTCCCTACTCTCCTTAAAACTCCCAGGCACCGCATGCCCGCATTCCTTTTTATTATTGTTCTTTCAGCTCTGGGAATCAATTATCTCCTTGAGATGGGGTTTGCTTTTTTAACTACAATGCTATTTCCTGATATATTGCAATAGTTTTAAGGCTAAAAGCTTTGAATTCGACGTTAATGCCTTTATCAAACAAAGCTCTTGAGTTTTATTAGCTTAATTAAACGGTGCTGAATGTTTGATTTTTGTTTAACCTTTGCTCTGTATCTGATTAAACGTTCTACCTGCCTTGTAATTCTGCGAGTGTTATACAAGCTTAATACAAGCTTGGTACAGAGATAATACAGAGTAATCAGTTGAAGAAAAAAACTGTTAAATCTGCTTATTGTTTACAATCGCTCTGCATTTATAATCAAGAACGTTAAACAAACTAAGTTGATTCTGATTAGCCTAAATTGTCTTCAAATAAGCTTGCCTAAAGATCAACAGGTCATTCAGGAGTTTTTCCAGTAAATGTAGCGGTAGCATGTTGGCGGCATCAGATTTCGCATGCGCCACATCAGGGTGTGTTTCGAGGAAGATGCCATCGGCACCAGCGGCTATTCCGGCACGGGCAATCGTAGATATCATCGACGGGAGTCCACCGCTAACACCTGAACTTTGGTTGGGTTGCTGGAGGGAGTGCGTGACATCTAACACTACCGGTACATTAAGATTTTGCATTATAGGGATGGCACGCATATCAACTATCAGGTCGTGGTAGCCAAACATGGTTCCCCTGTCGGTAAGGATAACTTTGTTGTTGCCGGTCTCGTAAATCTTCTCAACGGCATACTGCATGGATTCGGCCGATAGGAACTGGCCTTTCTTAATGTTTACCCATTTGCCTGTTTTCCCTGCAGCTTCGAGTATATCGGTTTGACGGCAGAGGAATGCAGGGATCTGAAGAATATCTACATAAGGTGCTGCCATAGCAGCTTCAGCAGCTGAGTGTATGTCAGTTACAACTGGAATATTCAGTTGATCGCGCACCTGTGCAATGCATTCTAGGGCTTTTATGTCACCAATACCGGTGAATGAAGAAGCTTTCGACCGGTTGGCTTTGCGGTAAGATGCCTTAAATATATAAGGGATACCCAGTTTCTGAGTTAACTCCAGCACTTTGATGGCAATCTGCATTGGCATTTCAGTGTTCTCTACAACGCAGGGTCCTGCCATCAGGAAGAAGTTATCTGAAGTCTTTAGGTTTTTAATATCCGGGGTTTTTGTCACGTTATTGGGGTTTGTTACTTGGGTATTTAAATTAATTATGGAACCTCATTCAATATGCCTATAAATTTAATAGTTGTATTTATTTTGCCATAAACGGCGAAGTCGTTGTCTTAACTCTTCTTCTCTCTGGTTATTGCCGGGATCGTAAAGTTTGCTTCCTTTAATTTTATCAGGCAGAAACTCCATATCAATAAAGTTCCCCTCGAAGCTGTGCGCATATTTGTAGTCGGCACCATAGCCAATATTCTTCATCAGGTTGGTTGGAGCATTCCTTATTGTTAGCGGAACCGGCAGATCGCCTGTTTTATGCACAAGGGCAATGGCATCCTCAATGGCCATGTATGAGGCATTGCTTTTAGCCGAACAAGCAAGGTAAACAGCGGTTTGCGAGAGAAGTATCCTGCATTCCGGATAGCCGGTCTTGTGTACGGCATCAAAGCAGGCGTTAGCCAGAAGCAGGGCATTGGGATTGGCATTACCGATATCCTCTGATGCGAGGATCAGCATTCGTCTGGCAATAAATAAGGGATCTTCTCCTGATTCGATCATCCTTGCCAGGTAATAGACGGCAGCATTTGGATCACTTCCACGCATTGATTTAATAAAAGCTGAGATAACATCATAGTGCATCTCACCTTTCTTATCGTACATCGAAAGATTCTGCTGGATCACCTGCACAGCCGATTTGTTATCGACTATAACCGGCGATTGCTTATTCTTTGAGGTGGTGGCTATAATTTCGAGGGCATTGATCATTTTACGAGCATCGCCTCCTGATATCCGCATAAGCGAATCGGTTTCAGCGATCTCGAGTTTGATGTGATACACTTCGTCCAGTTTCTGTACAGACCTTTGGATGATGATATTCAGTTCTTCCTCGTTGAGTGATTTCAGGATATAGACCTGGCAACGGGAAAGGAGGGGGGATATTACTTCGAATGATGGATTTTCGGTAGTAGCACCAATAAGAGTTATGATCCCTTTTTCAACGGCTCCAAGCAGAGAATCTTGTTGTGATTTACTGAAACGGTGGATCTCATCAATAAAAAGAATGGAATTTATACCACTCTCTTTGGCTTTTTCTATCACTTCACGGATATCTTTCACCCCTGAATTGATGGCGCTAAGAGTATAAAATGGACGGTTCAGCGTTTTGGAGATCAGGAAGGCAAGGGTTGTTTTACCCACTCCCGGTGGTCCCCAGAAGATCATGGAGGGCAGGTTGCCACTATCAACGGAGCGACGCAGTACAGCATCAGGGCCAATCAAATGTGACTGACCCACATAATCCTCAAAGCGTTCGGGCCGCATTAATTCGGCAAGAGGTGGTAAATTGACCATACTGATACAAAGATAAGGGTTATTTTAATGGTTCATTTTTCAATTTTCGAGTAAAAAGAGTAAAAACACGACGATTTTTTAAGCCCATTTTAATGTGAGGCTGTTATTATTTTTGTATAATATACTCAACAGCTTGATTATCAATGGTTGCCAGTATTAAAAAATAATTAAAAAAATTTGCATTTGCCTTAAAACTTTATTTATCTTTGCGATGTTTTAAAACTAAACACATCAAAACATGAAAACATTAGCTCAGATTTTAGTTATCGCAGGTTTAGC
>JAEYWK010000220.1 GCA_023431345.1 Pseudomonadota bacterium | reverse complement strand
TTTTAAGAGTTCTACACATCAAACTCCCAGATTTGCCCAACCGGGCGAGGATGGCATTGAAACCTGGAAGATACTCGAATTAAAAATATTGGCTGATGTCGGTTTGGTAGGATTCCCGAATGCCGGTAAATCAACCCTTTTAGCAACACTTTCAGCAGCCAAGCCTGAAATAGCCGACTATCCCTTCACAACTCTCAGACCTAATCTGGGTATTGTTCCTTACCGTGATGATCGTTCATTTGTAATGGCCGATATACCGGGGATAATTGAAGGGGCATCTGAAGGTAAAGGACTTGGACTGCGATTCCTCAGACATATAGAAAGGAATTCGGTGCTTCTCTTTATGGTACCTGCCACATCAAAAAGCATAAGGAAGGAGTTTGATATTCTGCTTAATGAGCTCAATAAATTCAATCCTGAACTCATGGATAAGCGCCGTCTGCTGGCAGTTACCAAATGTGATCTGGTAGATGAAGACACCTTAAAAAAGATACAAAAACGCAAAATGCCGGTTGTCCCCACTGTTTTCATATCTTCGCACTCAGGCCTCAACCTTGTGCTATTAAAGGATATGATCATGAAGGCATTAGGGAACACATAAACCCTTTGGGGGATGAAAACCCCCAAAGGGTAAAATGGGAAAAAGAATCTTAGGAATCTACCCCTTTGGGGGTTAAAATCCCCCAAAGGGTTTTACGAGAACTCAACTTATGCACACTCTACTCAATCTTGACAAAAACTTATTCCTCTCTATCAACGGATGGAACTCACCATTCTTTGATAATCTCATGTTTTGGTTTAGTGAGAAATTTGTCTGGATTCCAATGTATGTTATCTTGCTGGTAATGCTTTGGAATGTTTACAGGAAAGCGTTTTGGTATACTCTTCCGCTTATTGCTTTGCTGGTAACATTCACTGACCAGGTATCGGTGATGCTTTTTAAGGATATGTTTGAAAGACTGCGACCTTGTCATGAACCTGAATTGGAGGGATTGGTAAGGATTGTGAGAAATCAGTGCGGAGGTTCATATGGGTTCATATCGTCGCATGCAGCAAACACTTTCGGTGTGGCTGTCTTCGCGGGTAATCTCTTAAAAGTAAGATATAAGTGGGTATTGCCGGTACTGTTGTTATGGGCACTTTTCACATGCTACAGCAGGGTATACCTGGGAGTTCATTATCCGGGTGATGTCGTTGTAGGTGCTTTAATTGGGGCATTGATCGGGTATCTTATGCTGCTCTTGTTCAGATTTATTTATTCCGGAAAGAGAATTAAATAATTAGCCATTCGGAGAAATCAGAAATACTTTTAGGCATTCAGAAATACTTTTAGGCAATTAGAAATACTATTAGACACTAAGAAATACTTTTCTAATTTAGCAATCGATTTAAAATTATCTGATGAAATCAAGATTTATCAATGACAGTGCCGTGACAGAAAGTGTTATTAAGGCATGTGATGTTTGCTATGTAGGAATGGTTGATGAAGGGAATTTTCCATATACCCTGCCTTTTAATTTTGGATTTGATAATGGTAATCTTTTTATACATTCAGGTCCCTCAGGACATAAAATAGAAGTACTGAAAAGAAATCCTAAAGTGTGCGTTGTTTTTAGTACTGCTCACGAGATGTATCATCAGTCGGAACATGTTGCCTGCAGTTTTGGTATGAAATATAAAAGTGTGATGATAAAAGGGGAGGTTCAGTTTATTGAAGATGTGGAAGAGAAAGTATTGGCACTAAGCGTCATAATGAAGCAGTATACTGAGAGGGAGGACTTTAAATACAGTATGCCATCATTAAAAAATGTGGTTGTAATGAAAATCATTCCCACTTCAATTGAATGCAAGTATTTTGGATATTAAAGCGCAGAACCTTTAAACATTAGTATGCAGGTATTTTAGCCATCAGATTACAAATGCTTTCGTTTAAAAATACTAATAAGTAGCAAGGTCTACTGAGAATATTAAGGAAAAGTCCATCTTATTATGATCAGCTAAATAGGCTGACCTGATTCCCAGGCTTACAGGTGCAGGAAGCGTAAACGCATGCAGATCCAGGATAAGATCATATCCCACCGACGAAAGATTTCCCCAATCACCATGCTCATTTAGCCAGGCAATATCGTAAAACAGGTTTGTTCGGAAACGTTTTATGTATAAAAGGGTGCCAAGCGTAAAATCCGGGTATACGAGCGTCAGGCTGTATGATGGCCTGAATCTGATGAAATTTTTAGGTACGGTGCCACTATAACCTGAAGGGTAATTCAGATCACCAGCAAAGCGATAACCCTCTTCTGATGGGTTTCGTTGCTGGTATCCTGTATAAAGTTGTAATGAATGGTTTTGCAGTATTCCCGGTAAATAAAAGCGGGTTTGTATTGAAAACAGATTTCCCGAATTCAGGTCACCCCATACTGAATGCTTGAAGTTTGATTCTGCTGAGATCCCCCATTTTGGTGCAAGGTCACGGAATGCTTTTTTGCGGAGTGCGTAAAAGGTTGCCCGGTAATTAAGTGCTCCTATATTGCCTTTAGTAAAATCACCGGGTGTTGATGAAGTATGCTCTATATCAAGCAACCGGTGCTTTACCTCCAGATAACTTCCAATATTATATATGCCTGATACTGTGTTTAAAGGTAACCCTAAAGCAATATCCCATGACGTTTCCTGCCATGTGAATCTGTATGCTGTGTCACCCACTCCATGTATCGATGATCTGCTGCCGTATGAAAATGATGTATTTATCTCAGGAAACCATCCCCGCCAGCTCAGGTCGCCTTTTATCTGTCCGGTTTCTTCTTCAAGATTAAAATCATACCCTGCGGTAAGAAACATTGTGCTTAGAAGGTTCTGGCTCATAACTGAGACCCCAGGCCGAATTGTCTGATCATCAATATCGATATACACCGGTGCCCAGCTATGGAAATTAAATAAACCTGAAGTCCTGCTGTATTCCTCAACCTGAATGGAATCGTTGGGAGTATTTGTCTCTGCAAGTGATACTTCCTGTTCTCCAAGTTCATCAGCAAGAGGCCATTTGTTATTATTCTCAGCGCCAATCAGATTATAGGCAAACTGTTGATTGCTGCCCTGGGCAATTCTGTATCCGCTTGGCGTATAATAGGAATAAAGAATTAATCCACTCTCGGGT
>JAEYWK010000203.1 GCA_023431345.1 Pseudomonadota bacterium | reverse complement strand
AATGTCCTCATGCTGCGAGCCACGCTTCAAAGCGGTCGGCTGCCCAGCTTTTGGACCTACTTCTCACGTCGCTACACGGCAGCCGTCGAAGCGGCCTGAGCGTGATCCGTGCGTGGTCCACACCCGTGACGCGGAGCTCCCGACGTTGGACGTCAAGTCCGAAGTCCCCGGCTATAGCTACGTGACCTGGCTGAATGAGCGGGTGCTCGAACGGAACAGCTGCGGACTGCTGCCAGACCAATCTACAGACTGGGATCTGCGCCTCCAGGCGGATGAGGCCTGGTTGGGTCGGCCCTATTGGGCTTCGATTGATCCTCCAGTCATGGTGGGCGGCGAGCGCCGCAGCACGAGGTTCCAGCGCAACTCGCGGGGCGCGGGGCAGGCGCGCGCTTGTGGCGCAGTTCAGAACGCGGTCACCGCGCGCGGCTCGTGCTCCAGCATGTATTCGCGCGCGGGACTGTCACTACCAGCGGGTTTTATCTCCATCGACCCGAACGCACCGGTTAATCCGAGCGCGCCCGCTTACAGCATCTACGGGGACGGCTCGCAAGATCTATTCGAGGTCATGTCGCCGATACCCAACCACGTGCACTGGCAGCAGCTCGAAGCCTTTTGTTCCGCTCGGCTCCCCGTCGAGCCGACTCCGGAAGCATGTCCAGACGGCCTGGAATGTGGCGCTGACGGCTTTTGTCGCACGGTCGAGCCGTTCCTGACAGACTTGGACAGATGAACCGCGCTTGGCTCTGGATAGGAGGACTGCTAGCCGCAGCGTGCTCATTCGAACCTCGACGCAGCGGCATCGAGTTCGATGTGTCCAAGCTCTCTTATGAGCGACCAGCGCCTGGCGAGGCGACGTTCAGCTACGAGGCGACGCGCAGACACGAGCTGCAAGAGCTGTGCACCTATTTGGTCGCGGCGCAGGCTGGTGAACGGCTCACCCTCCGAGGCCCTGGTTACCTTCCCGCAACGCCCGAGCACTGCTTCGTGACTTCAGCCGTCCGTCTGCAACCCGGTGACAAGCGACGCTTCGCATACACCTTTCCCGGAGAGTCAGGTCTCTTCACGGATCCGAGAGCAAAGATGCGAGCCATGGTTAGGCTCAAGGTCTTGCGCGAGGGGCAGACCGTCCCCCACCAAACGAATTGGCCATTCGACTGAGTAGTTACTTAGTCGCCACCATCTTGAAGAAGTGGTCAGCCCGCTCAGCGTCCGAAGCAACCCCCGCTCCCGTAATGTAGGCTTTGCCCATCCGCAGGCAGGCGTTACCGTCGCCTCCGTTACACAAGGTCTCGGTGAGCGCCACGGCCCGACGGTAGAAGCGCTGAGCAATCTCTTTCGCCTTCGGCTCGCCGTTCGCGTCGAATGCGTCGCCTGCGCTCCAGCAGGAATCGACGTCGGCGCTATTGGATGGGCAGATGGATTCGAAAAGCGCTAGGGCGCGCCCGGCATCCTTCGGCAGCGAGTAGAGTAAGCTGACGGCGAGCGCCGTGCACTGCTGCGGCCGTCCGGTCCGACACGCCGCCTCCATTAGCTGGTTGGCCTTGCGCCCATAGTAGAGGGCGCGCTCGGGATCAGAACTTCCCTCTAGCCCGCCACGCGAGTAAACCATTCGAAGGGCCTCGCACGCCTCGAGCACGCCGCGTTCGCACTCAGCCGCAGCGACGCTCGGCGCCTGGCGGGCGCGTTGGGCAGCCTCGCGCAATACCCTGACTTCCGCGATGTCGGTCCGCCCCATCGCATCAGCCACTGACGTGCCGACGCGCGACGGCGAGCCACCGGCGCTGGAAAAAGGATGTCTCGCTGGTTCTTTCTGCGGGTCGAGGGAGAAGGGCGTCTCGTTGCCCGTGACATACGGTCCGCGGGCGGTGCGGACATTGGCGGACCGGCTCGATTCACGTTCGGTCTTGCCCACGCTGGTATGCATCGCCAGAGCCGTCGACCGGAGAGCTGTGCTCGGGCTCGTCATGCGCAACGCGCCCCAGGCGGTCGCGACGACGACAGCAGCCAGCGGCACTGCCAGCGCATACCAAAGCTTCGAGGATCCTGAAACGGTCGAGGTCGCCCTGTCTCTGACACAAAGCACGCAACCTGCACTCTTTCTCGCGTCGAAGCGCAACCCATGCATCGAGCAAACAGAGAGCCGACGACTCGATGTGCCCTGCTCGAAGTTCCCCTTGTTCACCAACACCGTTGCAGGCTAGACAACGGCAAGAGTCGGGTCAACACGTGGGGAGAAAAAACCTGGCGCTAACGGCCGCGAGAGGCAGGCCGTCAGTGCCAAATGCGCTCTTGCGAGCGCATACGAGGAGAGGTGTGAGAGCAGCTTTTATCACTTCGGCAAGGCGAGCGTCACGCGTCGGCCCGCGACTTGCTCCCAGTAGGCCGAGTGCGGCGCCGCCGCGGTTGGCAGATAGCTCCAATCAGCGAGCAGGTGCGGCGCTGGGCGCAGGCTGCTTCTGTTGAGCAACCGCGAGAGTGGCCATTCTGACCATGTACTCGCTGGCTTTGCGTTCGTCGCGAGGGACACCGATGCCGTAGCGGTACGCCCAAGCCAGGTGCGTGCAACCGCCGACTTCTTCGCGACGGCATGCCGCCGGCGCGAGCTGCGTAGCGCGAAGGAGAAGCTCGGCTGCTTTGACAGCGTCTTGGTGGGGCCCGGTGCGCAGCAAGAATTCGCCCAGGTCCCAGCAGTCCTCGAAGCCGCCGCGCGCGCACGCCGGCTCGAGCAGCTGACGAGCGCGCGCTACCTCATAGGGGGGGTGTGGAAAGCAGGCGCTTAGCAAGGAATGGGCAGCCGTCGAAGTTCCCCGCCTTGCAGGCCTGTTCGAGCATCTCCGTTGTCATGGCGGGAAGTTCGTTTTCAAGGCGTGAAACGCGTCCGGGCCCTGACGGCTCCTTGGGAAGCGCCTGCCAGTCGTGCGTATCACGGTTGCTCCCGGCGCCCGACGGCCTAACGAGCGCGGGGTCCGGGTTGAGCTGGGCCTGCTTCGTCAGCGCGCCCTCCGGGTCATGCTGGGCGCTGGGGTGGGTATCCACAATGGTGGCCGCTGGCGCCGAGCGCTCATGGGTGGCGGGCGGCTTGGGTGAACCCAGAACCCGCGAAACAATGGCGGCCACGACGAGGGCGAGCAATGCTACTAACGCGTACAACAGCTTTGGAGTGCGTATCGCGCCTGGCGCCGCGCTATTCTTTCTGCACAGCACGCAGCCCGTGCTCTTCGTTGAATCGAAGTGCAGGCCGTGGGCTGCGCAAGTTGCGAGTCGCGCGACGCCACCCTCCAGAAAATAGGCGAGCAGACGCACGAGGTCAATCCGTCAGCTCGCCGCGACGAGCGCGGCCCTCGCCCGATCGCTCATGAACCGGAACGTGTCAACGAGTTTGAGACAGCCTGTTCATGAATTCTATGTAGGGTTCTCGGAATCGAGCTCGGCCGCGGGTTGATGCGCGGGAGCGGTGCCCGGGCTCGGGTGCGGCGTCGGACACGGCGTGAGGGTGATGGGATCGGGGCAGCTCATCAACCCGTGGCGAGCACCGTGCCGCTCATCAACGTTGTCGTTGGAAGGAGGGTCTT
>JAEYWK010000181.1 GCA_023431345.1 Pseudomonadota bacterium | reverse complement strand
CGTGTGACCCTGCGCCTTGAGGTGCTCGATCAGCTCGCGCGTCGCGGCTGTGTCGTCAATAGTGATCGATGCGGCGCCCGGCGCCATCCCCTCAACAATCGCGACGGGAACGCCGCGCTTGGCGAGGATCTCGAGCGCCGGCTCGTCGTGGTCCCGAACGCGCATCACCACCGCAGCGTCCATCGGTGCCGTGTCGAGCAGCGTCGGCTCGGTTGGCTCGGGTGGCGGAGACGGCAACCACAGCACGCCAAGGCCCATTTCGCCGAGGTCGCCGATGAGGGCGTCGAGGACGCCAAGGGTGAACGGGTCGCGCAATGCCAGTTGCAGGCGGTCATGGACAACGAGGCCGACGATGTGGGTGCGCCCCGAGCGCAGCGCGCGCGCTTGCGGCGAGGGCCCCGCGTAACCAAGTTCCTCCGCTGCGCGCTCAACCCGCGCTTTCATGTCGGGAGAGATGGGGCCAGCGCCTGAATAGGTGAGAGATACGGTCGACACGGACACGCCCGCGCGGGCCGCGACGTCGGCCATCGTTGGCCGCCGACCTGCGCTCATCTGTGCTCCCCATTCCGGCCCCAATCGGACGCCCTCGGTGTGCGCTCAGCGTATCTGCCCCATGATACTCTTTTCTCGAAACGTTTCGACTTCTTCCCGGGGCAACGCGCGCGACGCGACCCCGTCGGGACAGGACACCATGGTTCCCTCGTTTGGCATGGCGCCGACCACTCGGCCCACCCCTGCGCGTGTACGCACCGCACGCTTCACTTTGCTTGGCCTCTTCGCCTTGCTCGGCATGCTCGTCACGACATTCCTGTCACGCATGCCGAGTTTGCGCGACCTCATGGGCGTGACGCCAGCGGGCCTCGCATTGCTCATTCTTTCGGGGGCTCTCGGCGCTCTTGCCGCACTTGTCGTCGCCGGCTGGGCGACCGCTCGGTTCGGGACGCGGTCCGTGCTGTGGTGGTCCGGATTCGGTTACATGGTCGCGCTTGCCGCAACGGGATTGGGTGCTGAACTCAGCTCGAAGCCGCTCTTCGCGATCTCCTACTTCTTTGTCAGCTTTACGTTCGCCCTTGCCAACGTCGCGATCAATGCCGAGGCCGCCGAGGTGGAACGCCGCCACGGCCGCTCGATCATGCCACAGTTCCATGCGGGATTTTCCGTGGGCATGGGCCTCGGGTTGGCCGTTGGTGCTGCCGCTTCGCATTGGCATGTCGCGGTCGGCTGGCACTTTGCCGCCGTTGGCGTGTTCACCGCCGTCGTGCGGGCCATTCTCATTCCCTTTGCCGTGCTCGACGGCATGCCCGACGCGCGGGTCGCCTCGGCCACGCTCGGTGGCCCGTTCGCAACGGCGGGGGAGGAGTACAAGAACCGGCGAGTTCTCCTCATCGGCTTTATCGTGTTCGCTGCGGCAATGACCGAGATGATCGCGGCGCAGTGGCTTGCGCTGTCGATCGTCGACGACTTTGGGGGGCGTGAGGCCCAGGGCGACATCGTCTACTGGGTGTTCGTTGCCGCGATGTTCTCTGTCCGCATGGGTGGATCGGGCATCATCGATCGCATCGGCCGGGTCAAGACCTTGCGCATCTCGTCAGTGGTCGCCGCGGTTGGTGTCACGCTCTATGCGTTCACCCCCACGGTGTGGCTCATCCCGATCGCCGTCATCTTGTGGGGAGCGGGCGCGTCCCTCAACTACCCAATTGGCTTTTCTGCCGCGGCCGATGACCCGAAGCGTGCCGCTGCCCGTGTTGCGGCCGTCTCGTCTTTCAGCACGGTGGCGGGTCTGCTCGTGCCGCAGATCGTTGGCAACCTCGGCGCTGTTGTTGCTTTGCGCCACGCGATGCTGCTGGTGCTCGTCGGCTCGGTCGTATCCTTTGTGCTCGCGCGTGCAGTCCGTACCGATGCGCGGCTGTTCCGGTCTCGGCGGGCGCAGGTGCGTGAGGTTGGCGCCAATGTGCTGAGTCTCAAGGCAAAGGCCAAGGCGCGCGGGCGCGCAGCTCAGCGAGGCGAAGCCGACGTGATCGACGCGGCCGGGCAGACCTTCCCCGTCCACCAGCAAGACGAGTAGCCAGGACTACCCTGGGACCATGACGTCCCTCGCCGATCTCACGACGATGCGGGTCGGCGGTCCCATCGCGTCCTTGCGCGAGACAGGCAGCGACGCCGAACTCATTGACGCGGTCCGCGAGGCCGACGCTCATGGCACCCCGTTGCTCGTTCTCGGCGGGGGCTCGAACCTCCTTGCCCGCGATGCCGGCTTTGATGGCGTTGTGGTCCGCGACGCGCGCCGCGACGTGGAGGCGGACGTCAGTCTCATGAACGATGGCGCCTGCGGTGGGCTCACCATCACGGCCGCTGCTGGCGTGTCATGGGACGCGCTCGTCGCGCGTGCGGTGGCCAGCCAGTGGTCCGGGTTCGAGGCGATGTCCGGCATTCCGGGCTCAGTGGGCGCGACGCCAGTGCAAAACGTCGGTGCGTATGGGGCCGAGGTTGCGGACGTGATCGCGCAGGTGCGCACGTGGGATCGCCACCGGAGCGAGGTGCGGACCCTTCCACTCATGTCGTGTGGATTCTCGTACCGGAACTCGCTGTTTAAGCGGTCGATGACCGGCGGCGCCGATGATGGTCAGCCGTGGGTGCCGACGCCGCGGTTTGTCATCCTGTCGGTCACCTTTCACGTGCGGATGGCTTCGCTGTCCGCGCCGGTGCGTTACGCCCAGTTGGCGGCCGCGCTCGGAGTTGAGGAAGGCGCTCGGGTGCCAATCGGTGACGTGCGTGACGCGGTTCTCGCGCTACGCCGTTCCAAGGGCATGGTGCTCGACCCCTCGGACCATGACACGTGGAGCGCCGGCTCGTTCTTCACGAATCCGATCATTGATGCCACGACGGCGGCATCACTGCCGGTGGAAGCGCCACGTTTCCCACCCGGACCGAACGCGCCTGCTGACGCGGTGAAGGTGA
>JAEYWK010000014.1 GCA_023431345.1 Pseudomonadota bacterium | reverse complement strand
GTTCAGGATCAGTACCAAAAGATGAAAATATTTTCCTAGTTCTTTCAAGGCTGTTTTTATTATATAGCAAAGCCCTGATTTGTTCGCCTCTAATCAAAAGTGAGTGAAGAAGGTATGAGCCGACAAGGCCCGTAGCGCCAGTAATAAGTATCATAATTACAAATATAGCTATTAACCACATCACAAGCAATCTGTTCAACACCTTCGGTTACTTATTATTCCTTAAATTTGCACTCCTGAAAAAGGCAGCTAAATTTTAAACCTATGAATTTTATTGATGAGCTTCGTTGGCGTGGAATGATCCATGATGTCATGCCAGGTACAGACCAAATGTTATCCGGTGAGATGGTTTCAGCCTATGTCGGCATCGATCCGACGGCTGATTCCTTGCATATTGGCCATCTTGTAGGTGTAATGATGCTCAAGCACTTACAATTAGCCGGGCATAAACCTATAATACTGATCGGCGGTGCTACAGGAATGATTGGTGATCCTTCAGGCAAATCTGAAGAACGCAATCTCCTCGATGAAGAGACTCTCCGTAAAAACCAAAAAGGCATCACCCGGCAAATTGCCCGTCTGCTTGATTTTAATGAAACAGTTCCAAATAGTGCTATTGCAGTAAACAATTATGACTGGATGAAGGAATTCTCTTTCCTTACATTTATCCGCGATGTTGGCAAACACATCACAGTCAACTACATGATGTCAAAAGACTCTGTAAAAAAACGCCTTACCGGTGAAGCAGGTGATGGAATGTCGTTTACTGAATTTACATATCAGCTTGTTCAGGGTTATGACTTTCTGCATCTTTATCAGAATTATAACTGCAAGCTGCAAATGGGTGGCTCTGACCAGTGGGGCAATATTACCACGGGGACAGAACTTATCAGAAGAAAGACCGGCGGTGAGGCCTTTGCACTCACGTGTCCGCTTATTACCAAAGCCGATGGGAGCAAATTCGGTAAAACAGAAAGTGGTAATGTATGGCTTGATCCCGAAAAGACATCACCTTATAAATTCTACCAGTTTTGGTTAAATACTTCAGATGCTGATGCTGAAAAATATATCAAGATCTTCACTTTATATCAGAAAGATGAGATAGATCAACTCATTGCACAACACAATGAAGCCCCACATCTCAGAGTGCTGCAGAAAGCTCTGGCTAAAGATCTCACAATCAGGATTCACAGTGAAGAAGATTTGAATAGTGCCATTGAAGCATCTGATATTCTTTTCGGTAAAGGCACTACCGATACGCTTAAGAAGCTAACAGAGGATGTTTTATTATCAGTGTTTGAAGGTGTTCCTCAATATGAAATACAAAGCTCTGAATTGCAAAAGGGTATAAATATAATTGACCTTCTTGCAGAAAAAACAACCATTTTCCCATCAAAGAGTGAAGCCCGCCGGATGCTTAAAGATGGTGGTATTTTAATCAATAAGGAGAAGATACTTGAGGAGGTCAGTATTGATAAGAAAGAACTACTGAACGGAAAATATCTCTTGGTACAAAAAGGGAAGAAGAATTATTACCTGCTAATAGCCAAATGAACTGAGATGAAAAGAATTGCAATTTTTGCCTCCGGCAACGGTTCAAATGCCCAGAATATAGCAGAATATTTTGCCAGTAGTGATAAAGGCAAAGTAACAGTAATATACTGCAATAACCCTAAAGCCTTTGTCATAAAGCGCGCTGAATCACTGAATATTCCTTTGGTATTATTTGACAGGGAACAATTTTATGCTTCTGAAGTCATTCTTAAAGACCTGAAGTGCAGAAAGATTGATCTGATAGTTCTTGCCGGCTTTCTATGGTTACTGCCGGCAAATCTGGTTAAATGTTTTAAAAACAAAATCCTTAACATCCATCCTGCTCTGCTTCCGCAATATGGGGGCAAGGGAATGTATGGAATGGCCGTACATGAAGCTGTTATTGACAATGGTGATAATGAATCGGGAATTACTATTCATTTAATTGATGAATTGTACGACAGGGGAGAGATTGTTTTTCAGGCCAAATGTCCGCTTGATGCAAATGACACTGCTGATACCCTTGCGGCAAAAGTACATGAACTTGAATACAAGCACTACCCGAAAGTAATTTCAGATTATTTGCAGCAGATTTAAACTTTAATTATTTGCTTTAAATTTCCTGAAAGCTTCAGTCATTTTAGGAAGTATCGTCTGCAAATCTCCCACTACACCATAATCGGCTGCAGCAAATATGGGGGCCTCGGGGTCCTTATTAACGGCAACAATAACTTTCGATGAACTTATGCCCGCCAGATGCTGAATAGCGCCTGAAATTCCCAGTGCTATATAGAGTGACGGGGCAACAACCTTACCGGTTTGTCCAACATGCTCATGGTGAGGGCGCCAGCCTTCATCCGAAACCGGCCGTGAACATGCGGTTGCTGCACCAAGAACACTTGCCAGTTCTTCGAGTGGTTTCCAGTTATCAGGACTTTTCATCCCCCTTCCACCCGAAACAATAATTTCAGCTTCTGTAAGAAGCACTTTACCTGTCATAACATCAGTGGAAAGTACTTCTGTTGCTGCTTTAACATCATGTGGTTTAAATTCTTCCACAGAAATAGCTGATAAGTTCTCTTCAACACCCGCAGTATTTTGCGATAGTGTTAATATTTTAACTTCAGAAGTTATCTGCTGATGGG
>JAEYWK010000133.1 GCA_023431345.1 Pseudomonadota bacterium | reverse complement strand
GCGCTCATCGTCGCGCACCGCCCCTCGACGGTGGCGCTGGCGGACCGGGTCGCGCTGCTCGAGGACGGCCGCATCACCGCGGTCGGACGCCACAGCGACCTGCTGCGTGCGTCCGCGCACTACCGCTACGTGATCTCCAGCCTCGACGACGCCCCGCGCCGCGGCGGGGACGCGGACGACGCCCGGACGGAGGCCATGCGATGACCGGTGTCACCGGCACGAGCGGCGAGGACCGCTCCGACTACACCCGCGACGAGAGCAGGTGGATCCGCCGCCGCTCGCAGCGGCTGCTGGCGAGCCTCGTGCACCCGGTGCGCTGGCAGCTGGCGCTCGCCGCCGTCGTGCTCGTCGTCTCCACCGCCCTGCGGGTCGTGGGTCCGGCGCTCATCGCGTACGGCATCGACAACGCGCTGCCCGCCGTGATCGAACGCGCCGACTGGATGCCGACCGTCGGCGTCTTCGCCGTCTACGTGGTGTCGGCCATCGGCGGTGCCGCGCTCATCGGCTGGTACGTGATCGTGGCGGCGCGGCTGACGCAGGCGATCATGCTCGACCTGCGCACCCGTATCTTCCGCCACACCCAGCGGCTGAGCTTGGAGTTCCACGAGAGCTACACGTCCGGCCGGATCATCTCCCGGCAGACGAGCGATCTGGACTCGATCCGGGAGCTCCTCGACGGCGGGCTCAACGAGCTCGTCTCAGGTGTCCTCTACGGTGGGTTCACGCTCATCGCGCTGCTGCTGCTCGACGTGCAGTCCGGCGTCATCCTGGTGGTCATGGGGCTGCCGCTGGCGCTGCTCATGCGCTGGTTCTACCGCCGGTCGCAGCTCGCCTACCGGCTCTCGCGGGTGGTGAGCGCCAAGGTCATCGTGAAGTTCGTCGAGACCATGACCGGCATCCGGGCGGTGAAGGCCTTCCGCACCGAGGAGCGGGACGACCGCGAGTTCGGCGGGCTCAGCGAGGAGTACCGCGAGGTGAACATGCGCTCGATGCGCCTGTTCGGCACCTTCGAGCCGGGGCTCATGGCGGTGTCGGCGGTGACCCTCGCGGCGGTGCTGCTGTGGGGCGGCATCCGCGTCTCGGACGGCGTCCTCGAGGTCGGCGTGCTGCTGGCCGCCGTGCTGTACGTGCGGAACTTCTTCTCGCCGCTGCAGGAGGTGGCGATGTTCCTCAACCAGTACCAGTCGGCCGCCGCCGCGCTGGAGAAGGTGTCGGGCGTGCTCGAGGAGGAGCCGAGCGTCCCGGAGCCGCAGCGTCCGACGGCGCTCCCGCGTGCCGCCGGGCACGTCCGGTTCGAGGACGTCGGGTTCGGCTACGGCGACGGCCGGACGATCCTGCCCCGCCTCGACCTCGACATCCCCGCCGGGCAGACGATCGCGCTGGTGGGGACCACCGGGGCGGGCAAGTCGACGTTCGCGAAGCTCGTCTCCCGCTTCTACGACCCGACCCGCGGCCGGATCACGCTCGACGGGGTGGACCTTCGTGAGATCGCGCAGCCGGACCTGCGCCGGGCGATCGTGATGGTCACGCAGGAGGCGTACCTGTTCAGCGGCACCGTGGCGGACAACATCGCGCTCGGCCGGCCGGACGCGACCCCGGCGCAGATCGAGGCGGCGGCACGTGCCGTGGGCGCCGACGCGTTCATCCGGGCCCTCCCCGACGGCTACGACACCGACGTGAACAAGCGCGGCGGCCGCGTCTCCGCCGGGCAGCGGCAGCTCATCTCGTTCGCGCGGGCGTTCCTCGCCTACCCCGCGGTGCTCATCCTCGACGAGGCCACCGCATCCCTCGACATCCCGAGCGAACGGATGGTGCAGGAGGCGTTGCAGACGCTGCTCGCCGAGCGCACCGCCATCATCATCGCCCACCGCCTGTCGACGGTCGCGATCGCCGACCGCGTGCTCGTGATGGAGCACGGCGAGGTGGTCGAGGACGACGCGCCGGCGGTCCTGATCGGCGGCACCGGCAGGTTCGCGAAGCTGCACGCCGCCTGGCGCGAGTCGCTCGTCTGAGTCCGCTCAGACGGTGATGCGGGCGACGGTCTCGCCGAACTCCGTCTCGCCCACGGGGGTGAACCCGACGCGGGAGAAGAAGGGCTCCGGGCCCTCCGGGCCGGATTCGTAGATGACGTCAACGTGGTCGAGGCCGCGTTCGCGGGCCTCGTCGAGCAACCCGTCGATCGCGAAGCGGCCGATGCCGCGGCCCTGGTCGTCGGCGTCGACGTTGATGCGCCACAGCACGGAGCGGAAGTATTCCTGCGGCTCGTCGGGGTCGAAGTTCGCGCTGATGAAGCCGACGACCTCGTTGCGATCGAGGACGACCCGCTGCCACGTGGTGCGCGGATTCGCCACGGTGGCGGCGGTGCCGTAGCTCACCGGTGCGATGAACTGCTCCTGTCCGGGCTTCAGCGACATCGAGTTCACGGCGACGATCGTCGCGGCGGAGAGTTCCTCAAGGCGCAGTTCGCTCATGTTCTCAGGCTAACGCCCAAGCCGGATGGCGTGCAGAATCGGTCGTACGCCTGGGGACGACGCCGTGCCGGGCCACCGATCGAAGGAGAGCCGTGCCCCGTTTCGACCTGCCACTGGATGAGCTCCGCGTCTACCGCCCGGAGGTGACCGAGCCGGCGGACTTCGACGAGTTCTGGGCCCGCACGATCGCGGAATCCCGCGCGCTCGCGGAACCGCCCCGGATCGAGCGGGTGTCGGGCCCGATCACCCTCGTGGACGTGTACGACCTCACCTTCTCCGGCTTCGGCGGGGACGAGATCAAGGGGTGGTACCTCACCCCGGCGGGCGCGACCGGGCCGCTTCCCACGGTGATCGAATACAACGGCTACGGCGGCGGGCGGGGGCTCCCGCAGGAGCGGCTCGCCTGGGCGGCATGCGGGTACGCCTACGTCCTCATGGACACGCGGGGGCAGGGGAGCGTCTGGGGTACCGGCGGCGACACCCCCGACCCCCACGGCACCGGCCCCTCGTCGCCCGGGTTCATGACCCGCGGGATCGAGGACCCGCACGACTACTACTACCGCCGGGTGTTCACGGATGCGGTGCTCCTCGTGGATGCGGTGCGGTCGCTGCCGCAGGTCGACCCCGAGCGCATCGTGCTCATCGGCGGCAGCCAGGGCGGCGGCATCGCGCTGGCCGCATCCGGACTGTCGGACGGCGTCCGGGCGGTCATGCCGGACGTGCCGTTCCTGTGCCACTTCGAGCGGGCGGTCGGGCTGACCGACGCCTACCCGTACCAGGAGATCGTGCAGTACCTGTCCGTGCACCGCGATGCGGCCGAGACCGTGTTCCGCACGCTCTCGTACTTCGACGGGGTGAACTTCGCCCGGCGCTCGGACGTGCCGGCGCTGTTCAGCACCGCCCTGCACGACCAGGTGTGCCCGCCCTCGACCGTGTTCGCCGCGGCGAACCACCACCGCGGGCCCGTCGACGTGGAGGTCTACGCGTTCAACGAGCACGAGGGGGGCCTCGCGCGGCAGTGGGAACGGCAGGTGCGGTTCGCCGACCGCATCCTGAACCCCGGAAAAATATCTTGATGTCGAGATACTTTGGTCCCGTGGGGTAGGCTGCTGATCAACCCCACGACGCTCGTACGGAGAGACCACACGTGCCCGATTCCACGATCATCTACACGCACACCGACGAGGCTCCGGCGCTCGCGACCGCATCCTTCCTCCCCATGGTCAAGGCGATCGCCGGCCAGGCGGGCGTCGAGATCGAGACGCGCGACATCTCGCTCGCCGGCCGCATCCTCGCCGTCTTCGCGGACAAGCTCCCCGAAGCCCAGCGCACGTCGGACGCGCTGGCGGAGCTGGGCGCGCTCACGCTCGAGCCCGAGGCCAACATCATCAAGCTGCCGAACATCAGCGCGTCGGTGCCGCAGCTCAAGGAGGCGATCGCGGAGCTGCAGGCGCACGGCTACGCGGTGCCCGACTACCCCGAAGCGCCGAAGAGCGACGCCGAGAAAGACGCCAAGGCCCGCTACGACAAGGTCAAGGGCTCGGCCGTGAACCCCGTGCTGCGTGAGGGTAACTCCGACCGGCGCGCGCCCAAGGCCGTCAAAGACTACGCCCGCAAGCACCCGCACTCGATGGGCAAGTGGTCGAGCGACTCGAAGACCACGGTCGCGACGCTCGGTAAAGACGATTTCTTCTCGAACGAGAAGTCGGTCACGGTCGAGGCCGCGACCGAGGTGAAGATCGAGCACGTAGCGGAAGGTGGCAGCGTCACGCTGTTGAAGGACAAATTCCCGCTCAAAGCTGGGGAAATCCTGGACGGAACCGTGCTGCGCAAGGCCGCGCTCGTCGACTTCTACGAGGAGCAAATCGCACGCGCCAAGCGCGAAGGCCTGCTCTTCTCGCTCCACTTGAAGGCCACGATGATGAAGGTCTCCGACCCGATCATCTTCGGACACGCCGTGCGCGTCTTCTTCAAAGAGCTGCTGGCGAAGCACGCCGACACCCTGACCAAGCTCGGCGTCGATCTGAACAACGGCTTCGGCGATCTGGTCGACAAGATCCAGAGCCTGCCCGCCGAGCAGCGAGCCGCCATCGAGGCCGACATCCAAGCGGCGTACGCCGCCGGTCCGGGCCTGTCGTACGTCAACTCCGACAAGGGCATCACTAACCTCCACGTCCCGAGCGACGTGATCGTCGACGCCTCGATGCCGGCGCTGATCCGCGCGGGCGGCAAGGTGTACGACTCGAAGGGCGCGCTCGGCGACACGCTCGCCGTCATCCCCGACAGCAGCTACGCCGGCGTCTACCAAACGGTGCTCGACTTCTGCCGCAAGCACGGCGCGCTCGACCCCAAGACCATGGGCTCGGTGCCCAACGTCGGCTTGATGGCGCAGGCGGCGGAGGAGTACGGCTCCCACAACAAGACGTTCCAGATCGCCGCCGCGGGTAAGGTCAAAGTGACCGACTCCGCCGGAAACGTACTGATCGAGCACGACGTGCAGCCCGGCGACATCTGGCGCGCCTGCCAAACCAAAGACGCGCCCGTGCAAGACTGGGTGAAGCTGGCCGTGAACCGCGCGCGCCTCAGCGGCACCCCCGCCGTGTTCTGGCTCGACGAGAAGCGCGCTCACGACGCGCAGATCATCGCCAAGGTGAAGCAATACCTGCCCCAGCACGACACGAGCGGCCTCGACATTCGCATCTTGCCGCCCGCCGCCGCGTGCCAGCTCTCGCTCGAGCGCATCGTCAAGGGAGAAGACACGATCTCGGTCACCGGCAACGTGCTCCGCGACTACCTGACCGACCTGTTTCCCATCCTCGAGGTGGGCACCAGCGCCAAGATGCTCTCGATCGTGCCGCTGATGAAGGGCGGCGGCCTGTTCGAGACGGGAGCGGGCGGCTCGGCGCCCAAGCACGTCGAGCAGTTCTTACAAGAGAACTACCTGCGCTGGGATTCGCTCGGTGAGTTCTTCGCGCTCGCGGCGAGCCTCGAGCACCTGAGCCTCGTCTTCAAGCACGACAAGGCCAAGGTGCTCGCCGACACGCTCGACACCGCCAACGGCAAGTTTCTCGAGAACGACAAGTCACCTTCGCGCAAGCTGGGTGGCATCGACAACCGCGGCAGCCACTTCTACCTGTGCTTCTACTGGGCTCAGGCGCTGGCCGCGCAGAGCAAAGACGCGGAGCTGAAGCGCGTCTTCACGCCCATCGCCGCCGAGCTCGAGCAGAACGAAGCCGCGATCGTGAAGGAGCTGATCGGCGCTCAAGGCAAGCCGGTCGACGTCGGCGGCTACTACCACCCCGAGCCCGCCAAGGCCTCCGCGGCGCTCCGCCCGAGCCAGACCTTCAACGCCGTCCTCGCCAAGCTCTGATCGTTCCCTCAGGGGCTGCCCCCACCGCAGCCCCTCCCGCAGCGCTCACGTAGCGACCCAGGGCCGGCCCGCGCGGCCCTGGCGTCGTTCATCGTCCGCTTCGCTAGCGAACCTCCTCGCCTCCCCAGCTCCCTGTTGAGCCCGAGCCGTTACGTCGCCGTGATGAGGGGGAGGGGGGTGCTGGCGCTGGAGAAATAGCGCGACGAGGTGTCGCCGTAGTGTTTGGCGTACGGCGGAGTCCAGCTCTCGGTCGAGACGTACGGAACGCCGTAGCCCTTGTGCTCCCAGCGCTCGAAGTCGCTCGGCGGTACGCCCATGGCTTGCAGCACCGTCGCGAGCCATTGGTTGTAGAGCAGGCCCAAGTATTGTTTACCGCCCGCGCTCGGATCGTAGGTCGAGCTCGGGTGGCCGATGCGCCGGTAGTCCGCGAGCAGGCCGGTCTTGAAGTAACCGGCAGCGCTCCCGAAGGTGATGACGGGGATGGTGACCGAGTCGTGGGTGGACATGCCGCTCTCTTGAGTCCAGACGAGCAGCGAGTTGTCGAGGTAGGTCATGCCCGGCGCCTCTTCGACGTCGAGCTGCGCCGCCAAGTCCAGGAAGATGCCCTCGAAGACCTTCTGGTAGCTCTGCTTGATCAGCTCTTGACGTTCGGGCACCTGCCACTGGTGCGCCACTTCTTGGTGCCAGTCGCCCCCGTAGGACACGAACTTGTCGGTGCTGCCGTAGCCGAGCACGCCGATGCGGCTCGTCCCGCACACGAACGCGGCGGTCACGACCTCGTTCCACAGCTTGCCGTAGGCCACCGCGTCCTCGGGGTCGTTGCCGCGGTGGCGCTGGGCGTCGTCGGTCGGCGTCGCGACGTCGCCGCACGACGCCTTCGCCGTCAGCTTGCGCTCGAGCTCCGCGATGCGCGCCATGTGGTCGTCGAGGCGCTGCTTGTCGGCGCCGGACAGCCGGCGGTTGCCGTTACGCAGGTTCTTGTAGCTCTCCAGCACTTTGTCGACGATGGGCGCGCGCGGCGCCGGCCCCGTCGTTTCGGGGACGAAGATCTTGTCGAACAGCGCGCGCGAGCTGTCGTAGCCGCGCACGTTGTCGATGCTGCCCTCGCGCTTCGCCGGATCCGAATAGTTCCACGACACCGGGCGCGAGCTCATGATCATACTTCGCTCGCGGATGGTCGACAAATCAGGGTAGAAATCGCGGGACCAGGCCAAGATTTGGTCGATGGTCGGGCGCGGTCGGTCTTGCACGGCCTTGCCGTCGTCGCCGTTGCCGTCATTTCGGGCGTAGTTGCCGAGATGCAGGCCGGTGTTGTGCGCGATGTAAAACGGCACATCGAGGCCGTAGAGGACGTTCATCTTCGACAGCAACGCTTCGCTGAAGCGACTGGCGCTCCCCGACAGGATTGGCGAAACGGCTCGCGTGCCAGCGCTGAGCGTGCTGGTCAGGGCGCCGCTGCCGATTTCGTGATCGCCGAACAGCAGGTGCTTGCTCGTCGCCAGCGACGGCGAGGGGAACATGCTCGTCTCGAAGGCGGCGCCGTGGTCGGTGCACAGCCAGTAGAGCCGCGGCTTGCGCGTGTACGTCGGATCTTGGCCGTACGCCGTCTTGGTCAGTAGTGACGGCAGCACCGGCAGCGCGAGCATCGCGCCGCCCGCGCCGAAGAGGAGCTGCCGACGCGTGATGTCGATCACCTGGCGTGCCATGGTTGCCTCGCTTTCATTCGAACGTTCGCTGCTTGAAAGAGCCGTCGAGCGCTGCCGCCGCCACCAAGTCGACGATGCCGGCGCCGCTTTCGAGGGAGCTTTTCAGCTCCTGGAGCACGCAGCCGTCGGCGACCGGGTCTTCCCAGCGACCGAAGGTGTAGCGAAAGAAGTTTCGCGACAGGCAGGCTTCGACCTTCCCGCTGGCCACGATTTGCTGCATCAGCTCGGCGGGGCCGCTCGCCGGCTCGTCCGAGTCACTGGTGACGCGTGGGACGCTGCTCGTGCTGACGGGCTTGGAGCCGGTGGGCGCGCCGGTGGCGTCGAAGAAGCGCTGCTCCGTGCGGTAGCGGCCGAGGGCGTCGAAGCCTTCGGTGGCGAAGCCGAGCGGGTTGATGAGCGCGGTGTGACAGCCCGCGCAGACCGTGCCCGGCGTCTCCGTCAGCTCTTCGACGGTCTCGCGCGTCGTCATGCCTGGCTGCAGCTCGGGCGGCTTGGCGTTCGCGCCAGGCGGAGGCGGCGGGATCGCGTCGCACAGCACGTGCTTGCGGATGAACAGGCCCTTCATGATCGGCCGCGTATTCGGCGACCCCGTCGACAGGAAGAGCGCGCGCGTGAGCAGCCCCGGTCGCTCACCGGCGGGAAAGCGGGGAGGGGCGCTCTTCCCATCCCACGGCGCGACGCCGTAAAGCGCTGCCAGCTCGGGAGACTTCGCGAAGGAGAGCTCGGTCTGAAACAGCGCGGCGATGCCGGATGGCTCTTGCCAGGTGTAGTAGCCGAAGAGCTCCATGACGTCGTCGATCATGGCTTGGCGCAGCCCGGAGCTGGGCAGCGCGTCGCCCGCGAACGCCTTGAAGACCGGATCCGAGCTCTTCGCGTCGAGCGCGGGCAAGTCTTCCACCTTGGCGAAGTCTGCAAAGAACTCGTCGAGCGCGGCGCGGGCCCGCTCGTCGCCGAGCAGCCGCTCTACCTGGGCGCGGTAGATGGCCGGCTCGAGCAGGCTGTCGTCGGCGGCGTAGGCGAGCAGCTCGGCATCGGGCGCCGTTTGCCAGAGCTGATACGAGAGGCGCGACGCGAGCTCGTAGCTGCCAAGCTCGAAGGTGCCGCGCTTGTCCGGCACCTCGCTCGCGCCGTGCTCGACGAAGTAGAGCATCTGCGGAGCGTTGAGCAGCGCTCCCAAGACATCGGCGTAGGCGGCCGGGTCAGCCGTCTTGTCGGGGCCGTAGACGTCTTCGTAGAAGGCCTGCTCTTCGGCGCCGAGGGGACGGCGTAGCGCGCGCGCCCCGAGCTTCTCCACGAAGCTCGTCAGGCACGCCGCGTCGTTCTTCGCGTCGCTGTCGGTGGCGCACTCCCCCGCGACGCTGCCCCAACGAGACGGAGCCGTCAGCAGCGCCGCCGCGGCCAGGCCCACCTCGTAGAAGGCGTCGACGTGCTGTTGTTGCAGCGATTGATCGAGTCGGCGGTAGCTGCCGTGAAGATCTTCCGACGTGGGCTCGCGGCGGTCGCTCGGCAAGAGCGCGAGCTTCGGAGCCAGCTCTTGCATCAGCTCTTCGCTCGCGTCCGGGCTGCCGGTCGCGAAGGTCGCGAAGTCCGCGAGCGTCGCGCGGTACTGACTCATGGTCAGGCGCCGCAGCGATGCGGCGGGCGGCTTCGCGTTCGGATCGCATGTGGGCTCCGCTGCGCCGCTCGCCGCTGCGCCGTTCGCCGGCGCGCCACTCGCGCCCCCCTCCGCGGGGCTTCCCGCCACGCCGCTCGTGGCCCCCGCGCCGCTACTCGTGGGGCTCCCGGGCTCCGCAGCGCAGCCAACCGCCGCCACCGCCAAGACGGATGCAAAGATTCGAGCAACCATCGTCAGCACATGAGCCGCGACCGCGCCCAGACGGTTCAGCCTTCGGAGGTCGTGCTGGAAAAGGCCGGGAATAAATCAGAGTGCGCGTGGGCTTTGGCGCCCGAGGACCGAGGCCCTTGCCACGTTTCCGTCTGCTCCTGCTATAAAGCGCCGTCGCCATGCTCGGAAAAATTCTGCCTCTGCTGCTGCTCGCCGCGCTCGGTTGCCAAAAAGAAGAGCCGAAGGCGGAGACCAAGACGTCGGATTCGGAAGCAAAGGCTTCGAAGGTCGACGCCATCGACCCCAACCTCGCCCAAGCCGTGGCCGCTGCTTCGGTCGCGGCGCCGGCCGGTAAGAGCGCGGCGCCAGCACAAGTCGAGGGCGGGCCGCCCGCCGACGGCGTGTTCGCGCCTGGGGCCGCCGACAAGGAGATCGCTCGCGGCGCGCTGCCCAAGCTCACCGTCGGCAGTGACGGCGCGGAGCCGCGAGTGAAGCTAGGCGTCGGCAAGTCGCCGGCGAAAATGAGCGGAACCATGCAGATCGCGCTGCAGGCAGACCCTCGTCAGGGCGCGATTCCGGTCCTGCTCGGCCTGAGCATCGAGCCGAAGAAGACGGACCCGGGCAAGGAAGGGGACGCGCCGGTGTCGCGTCCGGTGAGCGTGCGCATCACCAGCGCCAAGATCGACGCGCCCTCCGTACCGAAAGAGCTCGACGAGCAGCTGGCCAAGCTCAAGGGCAGCAAGATCGAATACAGCATCTTGCCCAGCGGCGCCGGCGCGGGCTTTCGCTTCGACGTCCCCCAGGGCGCTCCCGAGGAGTTCAAAGACGTCGTGCGCGCGCTCTCCGACTCGCTCGGAATGCTCACCATCCCCTATCCCGACAAGCCGCTCGGGGCCGGCGCGTACTTCATGGTCACCAGCCGCGAAGACTTCCAGGGGCTCGACCTGGTCAGCTACCGGATGGTGAAGGTGAAGCAGGTGACGGCCGAAGGCGCTACGCTCGACGTCAGCACCAAGCGCTACGCCGCCTCGCGTAGCATCGACCTGCCGGGCCTGCCGCCCGAGATCGAGAAGAACCTGGCGGAGTTCCAGGCGAGCTCCGACGGCACCGTCGAGCTCGGCGCGGGCGCGCTACTGCCGGGCCAGGGCCAAGTGAGCTCGGTGCTGGTCGCGTCGATCGGCGCGCAGGACTCGAAGCAGCGCGGCATGCTGCAGCTGCAGACCCGCGCCCAGCTCGACCTGAAATAGTCTGCGACCGCATCCGCCCGAGGGGACGCTTTGCCGCCGCTCAGACGCCCAAGATCAACCGCGGAAGCTGCGCCAAATCGTCGATGGGCTCGGCTCCTGCGGCTACGATCGCGTCGCGGCCCACCGAGGCCGTGTAGCCGAGCACGCGCATGCCGGCGGCGAGCGCGGCCTTCACCCCGCGCGTGCTGTCCTCGATCACGACGGAGCGGGCCGCTTCGAAGCCGAGCGAGCTGGCGGCGAGCAGGAACAGATCCGGCGCTGGCTTGGGGTGCTCGACCTGCGTGGCGGAGAAGATGCGACCTTCGAAGAACGGCAAGAGGCCGGTGACGCCGAGCGTGAGCTGCATCTTTTCGTGCGTGCCTTGCGAGCCGACCGCGAGCGTGAAGCCGGCCGCGCGCAGCTGTTCGATGGCGGTCACGACGCCGGCCACGGGCGTGAGCTCGCGCTCCAGCGCCGTCAACAAGCGCTGCTGACTCCGGGCTGGCCAATCCGCGGGCACGGGGCCGCCGATGCGCTCTTCGACGCGCCGAATGATGTTCTTGAAGGTGTCGCCCAAGAACTCGCTCTTGGCGAGCTCGGCCGACATGGGCCAGCCGAGCTCCGAGACGCTCTCGGCGGTGAGACGTGCCGCGATGGGCTCGCTGTCGACGAGGACGCCATCGCAGTCGAAGATCACGAGCCCGGGCGAGGCGCGGTGCTGCATCGACGATGCGGCGTGGCGCCCGTCAGAAGCCGAGCTTCTCTTTGCGCTCTTCCGCGCCCGGATACGGATCGAGCTTGGTGTTGATCACCGGCAGCCCGCCCGCTTTGTCCGCGTTCGTCTTGATCCAGTGCTTCTTGTCGTCGGGCAGCTGCGTTTCATCGAAGATGGCCTCGACCGGGCACTCCGGAACGCACGCGCCGCAGTCGATGCACTCGTTCGGATCGATGTAGAGCATCTCGTCGTCGCCGTGGAAACAGTCCACCGGGCAGACGGCGACGCAATCGGTGAATCGGCAGCGCTGGCAATTGTCGGTAACGACGAACGTCATGGGAACGGGCGGAGTCTAGTTCCAGCCCCGCTAAGTCGCAATACACGAGATCGCCGCGCGCCACGGCCGGCGATCTTCACTCGAAGGGCGTGACGTCACCCGCGCCGGCGCGAACGATCACCGGCGCCCGGCCGGTCAGGTCGATGACGCTGGTCGGCACCGTGCCTCCGCCTCCGGCGTCGAGCACGAGCGCGAGGCCGGGAAACGCCAGATCCACCTCGCGCGGATCGGGGTCGGGAGTCTCGCCGTGACGGGCGGCCGTGCTGGAGATGATGGGGCGACCGAGCTCCGCGGCGATCGCGAGCGCCACCGGGTGCTTGGGGATGCGCACGCCCACCGTCTTGCGCGGGGACTGAATGATGCGGGGCACCTCGCGCGTGGCCTCGAGGATGAAGCAGTACGGGCCGGGCAGGTACTGCTTGAGCACGCGATACACCTGGTCGTGCATCACGGCGTAGCGCGCCACGTCACCCAGGTTCTGGCACACGAACGCGAGCATCTGCGAGCGGTCGGCGCCTTTGATCTGGTAGAGGCGGTCAATCGCCTTCTTGTTGAAGAGGTCGCAGCCCAGGCCGTAGCAGGTGTCGGTCGGGTAGGCGATGATCTCGCCGGCTTCGAGCGCTTCTACGGCTTTCTTGATCTTGCGCGGCTCAGGGTTGTCCGGATTGATTTCGAGGAGCATGACTATTTCAGCTCCAGCATCCTCACGCTGTGGGGTGAGAGCGGAACTTCGAGCGCGCGGACCGTAGCACGGAAGACCTCGCCGTCGAGGGCGTCGCGCGCCTCGTCCGGAAACGTCGTGGGCAGCCGGGCGAGCTGCGGTACGGCCGTGGGATTGGTTACGAATACGACGCGTGGCGCGCCGCCACGGTCGACGAAGAGGCTCGCGCGCAAGCCCTCGCCGACGTCGAGCCGTAGGGGGCGATGCTGGCCCTCGAGCTCGCTGAGCGCGTGCTGCAGCGTCGCTTCCGTTACCACCCGCGGCGCGGCGGCGAGCTCGCTGAGCGCTTCGCGTCCATCCGGGCTGCGCCGCGGCGCGTGGGGTCCAAAGTAGACGATTTTACCCGCGCTCAGCGCGGGCGTGAGCGCGCTCCACAGCTCGTGCTCGAGACCACCGCTCTCGAGCACGAAGCTCACGCGAGCGCTGTCGACGGCGTGAGCGGCGGAGTCATTCCCTGACAAGCGATAGGTGAAGCCTCGTTCTGTCAGCGCGCGCAGGAGCGCGCGCAGCAAGCTCTCGGCTTCGAACAGCGGCGCTCCGAACGGCCCATGCTCGAAGCACGAGTCGTACGCGCGGAGCCCCATCAGGTCGAGCGCAGCGGCGCTGAGCGGCCCGAACGCGTGCAGCAGCCGCTCGAGTCGGTGCATGCTGCGCGGTACGACCACGCACACATCGGCCGCGCGAAACAGCTCGTAGAGCTTGGTGCGCAAGACGGCGTCGTTCAAGCGCCGCCAGAAGTCGAAGCTCTCGCGCGGAGCGCCGAAGCGATCGATGGGCGCGCCGATCCAGCGATCGCGCTCGACGGCCATGTACAGATTGTAGCCGCGGATCCCAGCCGCCAAGCACGACAGCGCCGCGAAGCGGTTGTCCTGCTCGGTGAGCGGCGGGAAGAACGGCGGGAAGCCGGCGGCGAGCTCCACCGCCAGCGCCGGATAGTCGAACGCGTCCGCGCGCGTGACGACCGCGGTCGTGCGCTCGATGATCGAGTCGGCCGAGCGCGCGTCGGCGACGTGGTAGTAGTCGATGCCCAGACACTCGACGACCTTGCCGATGCGCGCAGGATCGAGCGGCGTCGCGGACTCACCCATCGGTAAGTTGTGACAAGTGGGCACCCGCTCGAGGCCGTGCTGCGCGAGCGCGCTCCGAAAGGTGGCGAAGGCCTCCGCGATCAGCGCCTCTTGATGCTCGGCCCAATCCAGGTGCCGCACGAGCCCGGGGCCGTCCTGGGCGTCGAAGCGTGTGGGCGGCGAAATATCGAAGCTTTTTGCGTGGATACCGTAGGCGCGACCGAGCTCCTCGGGGCTGCCGTAGCGCGCCTGCAGGCCACGTCGATAAAGGGCGATCGAATCGGGGTGGTAGTCTTGTTCGTACACGCCATCGCGGAAGTAGAGCGCGCCTTCGTTGTCGATCTGGCAGAGCACGATCGGCCCCGCCGGCCACGCGAGCGGGCCGAGCAGCTCGGCGACGCGCTCGAGCCAAGCGCACGCTTCGCCGAGGAGCTTGCGACTCGCGTAGCTCGGCACCGGGAACGCTTGGGGCGGCATCGGGAGCACGACCGGCGCCCCCGCGGGAGAGCGCGCCTGACATTCGGCGTCCCACAGCACGCGCTCCGGCAAGCCGAAGCCGCTCAGCTCGGCGTTGATGTGAGGCCCGGGGCGCACCAGCGCGTAAAGCCCGAGCTCGTGAGCCAGGCGTAGGAACCCGACGACGTCGCGCGTGCGGTCGCGCTCACCGAAATCGAAGTCACCCGCCTCGCGCTCATGCACGCTCCACGGCACGTAGACGTCGACGACGTTTGCGCCCATGTCGCGAAGCGCCTCGAGGCAGTCACGCCAGCTCTCGCGCTCGAGACGAAAGTAGTGCACCGAGCCGGAGAGCAGCGGCAGGACGCGATCGCCCAGCACGATCCCTTCACGCGACAAGCGCGGGCGAAGTCCCGGTCCGCTCGCCTCCGCGCTGTGCACCGGCTGGGGCTCGCTCGTGGAATTCTGCAATGACACCGCGCGCACTGTAAGACGCGCGCGTGGCCAAGTCGATCGACCTCGCGGCCGATGGCCGCTTTCGCCGAAGGTGGAGATACGCTAGAAGTGTCCTCATGCGGAGGAGCCTGTGGCTCGTCGTGGCCAGCTGGTGGCTGCTCCCGCTCGGCGCCTGTGGCGACCAGCCCGCTCCGCGAGCGCCGAGCAGCCCGCCCATGGCCAAGCGTGCAGATGGCGCTCACGCGGGCCCTCGCGGCGATCGCCCCGCGGGCGCGCTGCGCCCGCAGAGCCTCGATTCCGCCGCGAATTCGCCGGTATCGACGCGTCCACGCTCGCCGGCGGCGCCCAAGCCACACGGGCTCGGGCCGACGAGCGATCAGCTCGCCGAGCGCTTCGCGCGCGCTCCCGCGTTGACGGTGCAGACCGGCACCGGGTCTTACTATTCGGACGTCTTCGCGGGCCGCTCGACGGCCAGCGGCGCGCCTTACGAGCCGCGTGGCTTCACGGCCGCGCATCGCCACCTGCCGTTCGGCAGCGTGCTCCGCGTCACCCGTAAGGATGGCGGGCAGGTGGTGTACGTGCGCGTCACCGATCGCGGCCCGTACGCGCGCGGCCGCGTCCTCGATCTTTCGCGCGCCGCGGCGGAGAAGCTCGGCATGTTGCGGGCAGGTGTGGTCAAGATCAAGGTGGAGGTGGTGGAGTACGGGCCGCCGCGCAAGCAGCGCCGGCGGAGGCGCTGATGCGCGTTCGCTTCGGTGAGCTGTCGCCGCTCGAGCAGCAGGCGCGCGCGCGGATCTGCGACGGCGCGCGGCTCGCTTGGTCGAAGCTCGTTGAAGGTGACGTGGCCGCGGCGCGCGCCCAGCTCTCGAAGCTCGACGCGCGGCTCGAGGTCGTCGTCACCGAGCAAGCGGGCACGCGCTGCGTGGCGCTCGTGCCGCTCGAAGCCAGCGCTTGGCCGCTCGCGGAGCTCTGCTTGTCGCTCGCCCCTCACGACGTCGCCTGCGGGCTCGCGCTCGGCCGCCCAGCGCAGGCGCTCCCGCAAGCGCTCGCGGAGGTGCGGAGCTCGTACGGGCTGTCCTTCGAACGCTGCGCGGTGCGCGCCGGCTTCGGTCGCGGTCATTTGCTCGACGTGACGCTGGCTCTGCCCGGGGGAACCGGCGCGGAAATCGAGCAAAATGCCGGAGAAAATCTGGTCCGCGCGCTGCTCGGCGATCGCCTGTTCGAGACCTGGGTCGGCGCCGTGCACGTCACGCCCGCGCCGCGCGGCGGTCCGCTGCGGGTGCTCGACGTGACCGCGCCGCGCGCGGCGCTCTCGATCGCGGAGCTGTTCGACACCGTCGCGGCCGCCGCGCGCGGCGTGCTCGAGGGGCTGCGTGACGACTCCGACGCGCCGGCTCGCGACCAGTCGAGCGACGCTTTGCCGAGCGCAAGACACGCCGAGCACGCCGACGCGAGCGGCGAATGGACGCTGCTCGAGGTCGAGCCGGTGCAAGGCTCACACGACACCAGTCACAAGCAAGATCTGCTGCTGGCGAGCACCTGCACTCCCGAGCTCTTGCGCTGCTACCTCGACGACGCTCCGTGCTCGTCGAAGCGCTTCGCGACGCAGGGTGAGCACTTCGTGTTCGTGAGCTACGCCGACGAGCGCTCCTCGATCGAAGAGCGCGTCGCGAGGCGCGCGGCGATCGAAGCGGCGCTGGTGCAAGAGCTGGCCGGCTTCGGTCGCGTCACGGGCGTCGGTCTCGGCGTGAAGACGAGCTACGTCGACGTGGCGCTTTTCAATCTCGAAACGGGACTGCCGCGTCTCGTTTCAAAATTGAGAGGGCTCGATCTGCCCGCGCGCAGCTTCATCGAGTTCTTCGACTCCGAGCTCGCCGATGAATGGCTTTCGATCTGGCCAGACGCGCGACTTAAGGGGGCGTGACTTGCCGCGGCGTCGAGTTCGGCTATACAGGCGTCTCCAAGCCGGGTCTGGTCCCATGAGCCACGTCCTAAAAAGACTCATCGCGGTGCCGGCGCTTCCCCTTGCGCTGTGCTTCGCGTCCTTGGCTCTCGCCGAGAGCAATCACGCCGCGTGGGTGCGCGCCGCCATGGATTCACTCCCGTGCTTCCATGAAGATCGCGGAAGCAGCGAAAAAGCCGGGCAGCTCGACGCGATCGCGGCCGCGATCGCGGACGTGAGCCGAGACGCGCCGCGGCCGCCTCGCGAGTGGGCCGCGCTGCTGCTGACCATCGGCTATCACGAGAGCACGTTTTCGCTACGCATCCACCGCGGTGAGTGCAAACCGCACGAATGCGACCAGGGGCGCGCGCGCTCCGCGTGGCAGCTCCATAAAAATCTGTTCACGGAGCCCGTCTGGGATCAGCTGCACGGCATCGAGAACACGCACATTCAGGTGAAAGCGGCGTCGGATGCGCTCCGGCGCGCTTACTTCACTTGCAGCCGTAGCGGCGTGCCGTGGCTCCAGGGAACGCTGAACGCATACGCGGGGCGTCGCTGCGGCGCAGCTTGGCGCGGGCTCGACCGACGCGTCGCGACGTTCAACTGGATCTCACGCTCGTCGGGGCCCAAGAAGAGCAAGCAGACGAGCAGCAGCGACGCGCCCGCGTCAGACGCCGGCGGCCGCGCGTTTGCTCCGCAGGCGCTCGACGACGCTCGGCTCGCCGAGCTCTTCGCACAAAGCCGCGAGCTCCGCCTCCGGCGCGCCGCGCCAGCGCAGGGCCTCCAGGTCTTCCGTCAGCGGTACGTCGCGGCGCAGCGTCGCCAGTCGACGGTACAGTAGCGCCGCATCTCGGGCGCCTTCGAGGCTCTGCGACAGCGCTTCGGCGCCGCGCACCTTGACGCGCCAGTCGGCGGCGCGCGCCGGCACGTTCTCGAGGTGCACGTACTCGGCGAGCACGCTGGCCGCGCTCTTCGCTCCCCAGCGCGCCACGCCCGGGATGCCGTCGGCGCTGTCTCCGACGAGCGCGAGGTAGTCGGGGATCGATTCGGGACCGACGCCGAATTTCGTCTTTACGCCGTCGACGTCGAGCCAGTTGTTTCGCAGCCGATCCCAGCACACGACGCGGCCGGCTACCACGCACTGCGCCAGATCTTTGTCGGGCGAAGCGATCACGACGCGCGCGACGTCCGGGTGCTCTGCGAAGCGCTGGCTCGCGGTCGCGATCGCGTCGTCGGCCTCGAACTCAATCATTGGCCACGTCACCATGCCGAGCGCGCGAGTGACGCGCTCGGCGAGCTCGAACTGCGAATACAGCTCGGGGTCGATGCCGTCGCCAGTTTTATAGCCCTCGAACAGCTGGTTGCGGAACGACTCGATCACGTGGTCGAACGCGCACGCGACATGCGTCACCTCGGGGCTCCCGAGCAGCGCCACGAAGCTTCTCAGCAGCCCGCGCGCCGCGCCGACCTCCACGCCTCGCGCGTTCTGCGACTTCGGCACCGCGAAGTAGGCGCGGAACAGCTCGAACGTCCCGTCGATCAGATGAACCTGCACGAGCGGACGTTAGCCAAAGCGCCCGCGGCTCGGCTAAAATTGGCGCGGCCTGGGGCGCGCGCGCTCCGCAGCAAGCCAGGCGACGGTCGCGGCCAACAGGCCGGTGCTGGCCCGCGGCAGCCCGCGTGGATTTGTTCACGAGCGGCGACGCTTTGGTGCTTGCGCTCGCGCTAAATCCCGAGGAAAAATGCGCCAAAGCATCGATTCGATGCAAAGGTGAAAGTTCAGATGCGTCTCGAAAACCCCGTGCTCTTGGCTTCGCTCGGTTTGCTGCTTGCGGCGGTGAGCTGCACGCTCATCACCGACGTCGACCGCAGCAAGATCCCCGACGGTCAGGCCGGTGAAGCCAGTGGCGGAAACGGCACTACGCAACCGCAGGGCGGTCAAGGCAATGCTTCCTCGGGCGGCACTCCGCCGATTGCGGGCGGTGAGGGCGGCACGGTGAGCACGCAGGGCGGCGCTGGTGCAGGTCCCGTCGACGGCGGCGGCGCTGGTGCTGGCGGTGAGCCCAGCGTGGGCGGCGCCGGTGGAGCGCCCGTCAACGAGGGCGGTGCGGCTGGTGCGCTCGCGGGCGGTGCCGGCGGCGCTGGCGGCGCGCTCTAAAGTACGTCCCCGTCGTTCAGTGAAGGAAGGGCGCCGCTGAAGGCGCCCTTCATCATTTTGTAGGTGCGGGGCTGGGTCAAACGGGCTTGCGAGCGCTTGCGGCCGAGCGTCGGCGACGAAGCAGACGCGTCGAGGCGAACGCGAGCACGGCGCCCGACGTCCAGAGCACGACCTCGTAGTCGTTGCGCCGCGCCGGGCGCTGCGCGACGCGTGCACCGCAGCCGTAGCTAGGGCCACACACACTGCCGCCATACTCGGGATCTCGGCCTGCCTTCACGGCCGCGACGGCGGCGGCGTTGACGGGATCTGCCGCGTACCGGCGCCACGCATTGGCGAGGCCCTCCGTCGAGGCGGGCGGATCGATCGCCTTGCCGACGAGGGCTCTCGGTAGCGCCTTCGGCGACCACGTCGTGGCGGTGCCGGGGTTAGTGGTGTGACACAGCGTGCACTGCGGGATGCAGTCCATGTTGGCCGCGTCGGCGAGCGCGCCCGGATAGATTTCGCGCGCGGCCGCCGGCGCGCTGAGCAGCGCGGCGCCGAGCCCGATGAAGCCGGCGAGAGCGCTGCTCCGCGATCGGCGAGACGACATGGATGCCTACGGCCGGCGACGACGCAGTAGGAAAAGCCCCGCGAGCAGCGTGAACGCCGAGGCCAGCGTCGCGGTCGTATCGGCGCCGGATTTCGTCTGCGGCTTGGCGGCGATGGTGGCGCCGCAGCCGTACGTGGGCGCGACGCCGCACAGGGTGGCGGCGGGGTCCGCCAGGTTCGGGTCGGTACCGGCCGCGAGCTCGGCGTAGTCGCCGACGCCGTCAGCGTCGGTGTCCGGCGGCGGCGTCGCCACCTTGAGCTTGTCGAGCGCCGTAGCGAGCATCTCCGTCTGCAGCGGCGCTATCGGGCTCACCCCCTTGAGACTGAGCGCGAAGGGCTTAGCGGCGGGGATCATGCCGGGGTTGGTTTGATGACAGAGGGTGCACTGCGGGACGCAGCCCAAGCTCGGGATTTTGCTGGCCACGACCTCGGGGAAGGTCGCGGACGCCAGCGCCGGACCGGAGGCGCCGAGCACGGCTAACGGGAGCGCGAAGGTGAGGAGGACTGAAGCGCGCATCGGGTACTCGAAGTCAGAGGTAGGCGTGCAGTTGAGCGAGGATGTAGACGTCTTCGCCCGTCCGTTTGATGGCGTCGAGACGCACGTCGAAGTGGGGCAAGAACCACCAGGCCGCCGATAGCCAGCCACCGACCTTCGGCTTTCCGGCTCCTGCGATGCGAGGCTGCTGCTGCTCGCCGGTCGCCTTCGAGTGCCCGTTGTCGAGCATTTCGCCGGTGACCATGAAGTGTAGGCCCTGCGTCGGCTCCCAATCGAGTTGCGCGAAGGCGACGTAGCCTGGCTCGAAGCGCGAGCGAGTCAACGCGTCGACCTCGGCCAGGAACACCGTGCTCTCGCTCATCGCCGCGCGAAAGATCGCGCCGTGCGCCATGCGCGTCATCGACTGGCCGTCGAGCACGAAGCGATCGTTCTTCGCGACGGTGACGAGGGAGCTTACGCCCAGCAGCGCCTTGGGGTTGAGGTAGTACTCGAAGTAGCCCACGTAGCCGCGCTCGCGGAACTGATCCGGATTGAGCTGGTAGTTTCCGGCGATGCCCATCAGCTCGAAGCGGAAGCTCTCCGCGAAGTAGTGGAGGGCGACGCCGTGCTGCTGGCCGGACTCACGATCGGTGCGCGTCGCTTGACGCACCCACATCGTGTGCTCGGGTATGCGCACGCCAAACGGCAAGTTGAGCCGGCCCGCGCGGACCGACAGCGAATCGGTGATGTCGTAGCCCACGTAGTGCGTGCGCGAGATCAGGTTCCAGTCTTTGCCCTGGTTGGTCGTGATCTGCGCCGGTCGCGCGTAGGGAGAGCCGGCTGCGACGCGGGCGCCGCCCAGGCTGCCGCCGGCCTTGAAGCTGCCGAACTGCAGCTGCCCGTAGACGTCCATCATCATCGGGAAGGTGCGAAACTTCTCTTCACCCTGCGGAGTGATGATGTTCATGTGCCGATAGCTGCCGCCGAGCGTCAGCCAGTCTGGCGGCTCCCAGAGCCGGAACAGGAACGGGGTGATGGGACCGAGTCCGTCGGGATAGCCCTCTTCCTCGGGCGCGGCCGACTCGGTGCTCGCTTCCGAGCCTTCGGCTTCTCCCTCGGTGCCTTCGCCGTCGGTTGCGGCCGCCGCGTCATCCTCTAGGTCGACATTCTCTTCCGCGTTGCCGTCCTTGTCGGCGAGCTTGGCGCGCGCGGCCAAGCTCAGCGGGCTCCGCGCCAGTCGCGGCGTCCGCAAACTCGCAGACTCTTCCGACGAGCCCCAGGGCATGCTGACCACGGCTTCGGACTGCATGCGCCCATAGGCCGTGAGCAGCTCGCCGCCTGACGGATCCGTGTGGCAGGCGTTGCAACCTTGATAGCCGTGCTTGATCATCCACGTGTAGGCTTGCGCCTCGCGCGGGACGAAAAGCGCGACGAGAGGGACCAGCAACAGGAGCGCCAAGCGCCACTTCGGCGCACCAACCTCGAAGCTCGCGGGCAGTGCGCCGCGTCTCGGACTCAGCATGGGGCGACACTTTTGCCGCGCGGATGGCCCCGCGTCAACTTCGCAAATGGCCGATCCGACGCGTCCCACCGCCGCTCCTCTTCCGGCTGTTGCTCGCGGAGGCAGACGGCTCGTCGCGGCAGACGGCTGCTCGCGGCAGACGGCCCGTCGCCAGACGGCTCGTCGCGGCAGACGGCTGCTCGCGAGCGGAGCGCTCTGTCACAAAACGACGTCACCCGCCGCGCCGTGAGGCAGGACGGGTGACGCGACGACACCGTGCGCGGCTCGTCGAAGGCGCGCTCAGCCTTTCTTGACGTACAGCTCGGCAGAGATGTTGAGGTTGTCTTTGACGCAGACACCGGCTTCGCAGAAGTCGTCGCCGATGTTGAAGTCACGGTGGTTGATGCCCTTCACCTTGTCCTTCGCGTTCGGGTCCTTGATGGTGCCCTTGACCTTGAGGTGATCACCCTTGTCTTCGGTGGTGAAAGTGACCTGCACGTCGCGCGTGACCTTGTTCAGCTTGAGCTTGCCGGGGATGGTGCCGGACTTCTTGTCCTTCACGTCGCTCGTCTTGACCGTGAGCGAAGCGTGCAGGTCCTTCATGCGCTTGCGGAAGTGGGTGTCGCGCATGCCGATGCCCGTCTTCAGCTTGCCCAGACCCACGTTGACGGTCAGGTCGGTCCCGTTGTCCGCGATGGTTACGTCATCGCTCTTGCATTCGAGCGTGCCCGTCGGCAGCACGGCCTCGACTGTGGCGACCGACTTCACGCCGCCGTCCTTCTTGACAGCGAACGCGCCGAGCGCAGCGGTCGGGACGATGATGGCGGTGGCGGCGGCGAAGGCAATGATGCGGTTCTTCAGATTCATCTTACGGCTACCTCGGTAATGTGGGCTGGACGGTTGGACGTTGCGGCAGCTTCTCGATTCACATCAACGGAGCTTGCGTCGAGCCCGCTTGCATAGAAAGAAGTGCCGCCTCGGAGATCAAATCGGTCAAAAAACTCAGTCGAAGCTCGGGGGCTGGTGCTGCCCGCGCTTCTGGAGGGTCGTACGGGGAGAGCTGGTTGAATCTTCCTCACCTTTCGACGTCGTGCCGGCAGGTGCTGCATTTTTCGACGGTCTCACCGCACGAAATGTATGTGCGCGTACGCGGTGAGATTTATCCACCGAGCGTGAGGGGCAGGGCGGACAGGCCCATAACACCTCGGAATTACGCGAAAGTTTCCGCGGGGAGCCCTCCCGGTTTCCGCGCGTTTCGCCTGCCGCGGTGCGACATACTGGCCGGCTCGTCAGGTTCGACGTCAAGTCACCCCGGCAGCGGCCCGGCCCTCGGGTACGAAGCGCACGGCGCGACGTCGCCCTCCGGTGAGGGGCCAGTCGTAGCTGAGATCGAGATCCAAATGCCATGCAGGAAGAGTCGGGGGCTCGTCTTGTCCGAGCAACACCCAAACGGCGTGCTCGGCGAGGCGCGCGCCTTCGCGGAGCCAGAGCGGCGGCGGTAACGTGGCGCGTGACAGCGCGACGTCCGCAATGCCTGCTTCTACCTCCATTGAGCGGGAGCGCAAGAGTCGTATGTCGGGGCGCGACAACGTTCCACACGACGTGCGCAAAAATGCGGCGCGCCGTTCGCGCGGCTCGACCAGGGTGAGCGTCAACGTCGGCCGCAAAATTGCGAGCGGAATGGCAGGGGCTCCGACGCCGCTGCCCACGTCGATGACGCTGCCCGAAAGGTCGGTGCTCGCGAGCAGCGCCGCGTCCGCGAGCAGCAGGTCCACCAGCGTATCGGGGTCACGCGCGGCCGTGAGGTCCACGCGCTCGCTCCAAGCCACGACCAAATCCAGCCAGGTGACGAGCTCTGCGCGCGCGGCTGCCGGCGGCTCCAGCGAGAGCCCGCACGAGGCGGGGACCGCTTGGAGAACTCGCTCAATGCGGGTCAGCCACCCGTTTCCGAGTCGGGTCAGTGACATGGGGGCCGCAGCATGCCCCAAGCGGCAAAATTTTGCCCGTCAGCGTGAAGCGGGTACTCGGGAGGGGTGTCTACCTCCGCTAGCGACGCGCTCGCGCCACCAGACGACCTGGCCGAGCTGGTCAGCCGCTGCGCCGGACAGCCTATTTCTGTGCTGCAGCCGCTGACCGGAGGCCTGTCGCCGCGTCGCTTCTATCGGGTCACGTTGGCGGCTGGCGCTCCTGCCATCGTCATGTGGCTGCCCGCCGACTCGCCCGAGCGTGTGCTGGCGCGCGAATCGGGGCGCCGTTTGCCATTCCTCGAAATGCGTGAACTTTTGGAAAATGCGCGCATTCGTGTGCCGCGGCTCTACGGCGCGTTACCCGAGCACGGCGTCTTGCTCGTGGAAGACTTGGGCGAGACGCTGGCCGAGCGCATCGCGCGCGAGCCGACTTCGACGACGAGTCTGTATCGCCGCGCCGTGCAAGACTTGGCGAAGGCGCAGGTCGCGCTCGAGAACCCGCCGCGTGACTGCATCGTCAGCACGCGCGGTTTCGATCGCCAGCTGCTGACGTGGGAGCTCGAGCACTTTCGCGAGTGGGGAGTGGAGGCGCTGGGCGAGACGCTCTCGAGCGCGGAGCGCTCCGCTTGGTCGCTCGCGACGGCCTTTGTCGTCGAGAGCATGCTGTCCATGCCGCGTGGCTTCGTGCACCGCGACTATCAGAGTCGTAATCTGCTCGCGCTGCCGAGCGGCGAAGTCGCCTGGATCGATTTTCAAGACGCCTTGCTCGGACCGCGCGCTTACGACCTCGTGGCGCTCCTACGTGACAGCTATCAGTCGTTCGATGACGATTTCGTGGGCGCCCGTCTCGCCGACTTCGCCGCGGCGCGCGGGCTCGACGAGTCGGACGCAGCGGCGCTCTCGCGCGAGGCAGACGTGATCACCGTCCAGCGCAAGCTGAAAGACGCCGGTCGCTTCGTGTTCTTCGAGCGGACTCGGGGCGACGCCAGCTACCTTCGGTACTTCGTGCCGACTCTGCTGATGGTGCGTGGGGCGTTGGCGCGCATGGGCACGCGGCCCGAGCTCGAGGTGCTTTCCGCGATCGTCGAGCGGCAGATCGAAATTGGCCGGAGCCGAGGTATGCTCCGCGCATGAAGTGCTCTTGGCTCGCCGCCGCCCCGGCGCTCCTTACCATCTCGTCGTTGGCGCTCGCCCAGCAACCCACGCCGCAGCCGCCGAGCAACTTGGAGGCAGGCGGCCTGCGCCCACCGGAGGCGATCGACGAGACGCCGCCCGCCGATCCCGCCGCGCAGACGCCGGAGAAAGAGCTGGCGAAGGCGGATGAGGAGGACGCCGGGCGCGGTTTGGAGTGGGTGTGGCTGAACGTCGAGGTTGGGGCGCAGCACCTCGGCCTGCAGACGCTCAAATCGAACGATCTCGTCGACCCCGCGCTGGTGAAGACCACGCAGACCGGGCTCACCTACGGCGCGGGCGTCGGCCTGCGGCTGCTGGTGTTCACGGTGGGGGCTCGCTTTCGTCTGAGCCCGATGAGCGACTGGCAGCTCTGGACGCTCGACGCCGAAGGGGGCCTGCGCATCCCGCTCGGTAACCTCGAGCCTTACTTCACGGTCGCGGCCGGCTACGCCGCGATCGGCTCGTTCTCTGCAGAGGCGCCCGCGTCATCGAAGGCTGACGTCAAGGGCGTGAACGCGCGGCTGGGCGGCGGCGTGGACTATTACCTGAGCAACACGTTCTCGGTCGGCGGCAGCCTCACCGCCGACGTTCTCTTCTTGTCCCGCTCCGCCGTCTCCGGGGCGAGCGGCAGCGAGGCGGCGGTTTATGGGAAGGACGGCTCGAGCATCGGCTTGAGCACGACCTTGACTGCGGTCTTGGGTATGCACTTTTGAAGCTGTTGACGGTGCTGCTGGTCGTGCTGGCGTCCGTGTTGCCGGCATACCTCGTGTTTCGACGCGTGAGCTTGCTCGGTCACGCTTCGCGGCGCCTCGCCACCACGGCGTTCGGCTTCGGCGCCGCGGCGGCGCTGGTTGCGGCCGCGGTGGAGCGCGCGGTGCTGAGCTTCACCGAGCTTTCGTTCGACGTGCGCGCCTCGGGCATGCTGTCGGCGCTGCTCGCCAGCTTTTTGCTCGCGGCCCCGCTCGAGGAAGCGGCCAAGACACTCGTCGTGTGGCCGCTGTATCGCCTGCGCCGCATCGACGGGCCGCGCCTCGGCTTGTGCTACGCCGTCGTCGCGGCAGGAGGCTTTGCGGCGGCGCTGGGCAGCTCGCGAATCGTCCTGTCGCCGCCCGACGTGAACACGAGCTTGCGCGTGCTGTGCTCGGTGCCGGCGCAGCTGTTCTTCGCCGGGGTTTGGGGCTACGCGCTGGGCGCCCGGCGCGGACGAAGCGGAGGCTGGTTCGCTTCGTCGTGGCTCGTGGCGGTGGCGCTACACGGGCTCTATCACCACATCGTGTGGGGGCGAGGGCCGGGCTTTTTGATCGCGGTGGTGCCGCTGCTCGCGTTCATGGCCTTGGGCGCCGCCTCGGCCTTGCGTGAAGTGAGCCCCAGCGCCCGGACCGCGGCCAAGCTTTCCTTGCCGCAGCCGCCGCGCTTGAGCCTCGTGACGGAGGCGCTGAGCCCGCGCGATCAGCCGCTGATGCTGCGCTGGGTCGTGCTCGGAGCCTTCGTCAACGTGGGCCTGATGTTTACCTTGCTCGTCGCGGCGGTGGCGCTTGGTCATCGCCTGGGCGTAGATTTCTCGGCCGCCGACGAGAGCGACATGAGCTCGGCGGGTCCGCTGGCGCTGCTCGGAGCGGCGCTGCTCGTCTCGTTCCCGATCGCTGGCTACCTCGTCGCGCGCGCCAGCTCGGCGACGGGCGTCCTCGAGCCGGCGCTGGCGGCGGCGCTCGCTTTGGCGTCGATCGTGGCGATCTTGGCGCTCGTCGCGCCGCTAGGCGTGCTGTTCGCGCTGGCGGTTGCGCCGCTGGCGTTCGGACTTTCGTGCGGCGGCGCTTGGATCGGGCTCGAGCGTTGACTGGGGCGTGTCCCTGAATTGGGATTGCTCGCGCGTGCCCGTAAACGTGCCCGTGCCCGTGCCCGACGGTCCGTGAGGGGTCGTTGGGCCCGTTTGTTGGTAGGCCCAGGTTTGTGGCGCGGGCCAGGCC
>JAEYWK010000116.1 GCA_023431345.1 Pseudomonadota bacterium | reverse complement strand
GGATATCAGCAAACCTCTATAGATTATCCATCTAATGAAGCACGTCAGTACATCATGAAAAACTGCTTTCAGGAGTTGGATGGGAATCCTGTTCTAATTTATGAGAACATCAAAATCGCACGTGGAGAAATAATAGCACCGCAGGAGACTGCCATGGAAATAACAGAGGAAACAGACGAATCGGGGAACTTTTACAGGAATGCAACAATTACTTGGGAGACCAGGGAGCATTATGAAGGTATGATGAAACCCGATGATGAAGTGATCCTGGTTATGTTTGCCGATTTTGGAGAAAATGGTACTGCATGGCCGCACAGGCGTTTAGCGAACAGACAGGATGGATCATTTTCAATTAAGGTGCCCGTGTGCGACCAGCCAATCCATTTCTGGATGTTTTTCTATAATGATGAAGCCGCAAACGGCGAATCAAGAAAGAAGATTTCTGATTCGGTTTATTTGGGACAGACGTAGGCACAAAACCCTTTGGGGGATTCAAACCCCCAAAGGGTCAGGATCCGAAAGAAGTATTGAACGCAGCCTGTCCCGAGAACTCGGGGAAGCTTGAACAACCTTTGAACGCAACCTGTCCCGAGAACTCGGAGAAGTATTGAACAACTTTTGAACGCAAAGCTTTGAACTACCTTTGAACGCGGAGCTTTGAACTAATTTTCTATGCCTTCCTTTATTTCCACATGGTCACCCTGAAACCTGAAGCCTAACCGTTTACCAGTAACAAGCTTCACGTCTGATGTTGCCTGCATGTCTTCTACCCTTACAAGTTTTACTTCGTCGTAAGGCGGGGTTAACAGGTCGAAATTGACGGTATAGAGGATGGCTGAGCGGATAATGCCGGCAATGGCTTGCTCGTCGAGGACTGAAGTGGCGAAGTTATTGTATAACTGACCAACCTCACGTTTACCTTCAATAAAGAAGTGCAAATCCTTGTTTATGAATACTCTGCCTATCATGTATCCAAGATCATTCATCCTGTTGAAGCGAAATGAATCGGCCAGGAAGTTGTAGATGTTGATCACTCCGCAATAACTTCTTTGAGGATCATCATTGATGTATTGGGTTTTCATCACTTCATGCATCCTGGGGAATTGAAATATGTTGGTATGCAGCATAAAAATCAGGACATCACTGCCAAACGTGAGTTCCATCCTGTAATCATCGCTTTCATTAAGTTCAAACTCAACTCTTTTTTGACCGGCAAAGGTTTTGTTATATATCTGGATTTGTTCCCTGATTATCTTTCTGAATAACTCAAATGAATTGCGAGTTTTCGTATAAACATCTGTTTTAAGTAAATATTTGGCGCGCAGAGACTCAAAAACATGATTTTCCATTGAGATAAGTTGATTGGTTGGAGCAAATGTAAGGAAATTTTTTTGCCTCTAGCCTTTAGCCTTTAAAGCAACGCTGACCCCATCAATCGCACTCGACACAATCCCTCCTGCATAGCCTGCTCCTTCACCACAGGGGTATAAGCCCTGGACTTGGGGGTGCATAAGGGTGTCTTCATCGCGTGGAATTCTTACGGGGGAGGAAGTTCTTGATTCAACAGCAGTGATCACTGCTTCATTGGTGAGATAGCCTTTCATTTTATGGTCAAAATCAATAAAGGCTTTCCGTAAGCGGGAGGTGATAAATTCAGGGAGTATTTCATTCATATCACAGCTGACAAGTCCCGGATTATAAGAATTTTCAGGGAGTGTAATTGAGGACTTATTATCAATGAAATCCACCATTCTTTGTGCAGGTGCCCTGAAAGTTTTACCTGCAGCTTCCCATGCTTTTTGCTCGATGGCTCCCTGGAAGGCAAGGGCTGCAAATTCTCCATGACTGTTAAACTCGTGCCAGTCGGCAGGTTCAACAGCTACAGCGATACCCGAATTGGCAAAGGGTGAGTTTCTACGTGAATTCGACATACCATTAACCACAATTTCACCATTGACCGTAGCAGCAGGAACTATTGTACCTCCCGGGCACATGCAGAAACTGAAGACTCCCCGGCCTTCAACCTGGGTGACTAAGTTATAGGCTGATGCCGGTAAAAAGGGTCCCCTTTCGGGAATGTGATATTGGATAGAATCGATCAGTTGCTGTGGGTGTTCAATCCTGATGCCTAATGCAAACGGTTTAGGTTGTTGCAGTATCCCCATGCCTCGCAGCATAGAATAGACATCACGTGCCGAATGCCCTGTAGCCAGGATTACAGAAGCGGCATTGTATTCATTTCCGGCTTCATCAGCAACACCTTTAATTTTGCCATCTTTAATCAATAATCGGGTGACGCGTTTATTGAAGAGTATCTCACCACCCGACTCAATAATAGTTCTGCGCATGGCAGCTATAATATTCGGAAGTTTATCTGTACCGATATGAGGGTGAGCATCATAGAGTATTTCGGGTGAAGCGCCGTGTGCGACGAAAGTCTTCAGTATATCATATACATTACCTCTTTTTGTCGACCTCGTGTAGAGTTTGCCATCAGAAAACGTGCCCGCACCTCCTTCACCAAAGCAGTAATTGGAATCTTCATTGAGCGAGACTCCCCTGTTCAGCATCGAAATATCATACTTGCGTGCTTTGACATCTTTACCACGTTCAAGAATAATAGGCTTTAATCCTCTGGAAATCAATGTAAGTGCAGCAAAAAGTCCGGCAGGACCTGCACCAACAATAATCACAGGTCTCTTGCTATTTACAGACAAAAAGGCAGGTGGTTTAATCTTTTCAGCTTCAGGAAGATGCTCACCTATAAAGACTTCAAGCTTTAACCTGAAAATTACCTTACCGCGGGCATCAATAGATCTTTTGAGGGGTCGCAGATGAAATATCTTTCCGGGGGAAATGCCTAATACCTGTGAGGCAATGTGCTTCCACCTGACAGGGTCAGAAGCTTCTGAAGGATTTAACTTGATCTCTATTTCTTTGCGCATACAGCTGATCCCCAACCCTTCGCCTCATGGTTCGACAAAGCTCACCAACCGGAGAAGGGAGCACAATTAATTTCTTTCACCTCATCCCCAACCCTTCTCCTCATGGTTCGACAAAGCTCACCAACCGGAGAAGGGAGCACAATAAATGAACTATCTTGAACAATTTGAACACCTTGAACTACTTGAACAACTTGAACTACTTGAACCATTTGAACAACTTGAACCATTTGAACAACTTGAACAAATCTTTTCTTATTCAAACGTAAATGATAAGAGGAACATTTTGGAATTTAGCCGCTCAATGCCTGAGGTGTAGATGTTTCCCTCGCGCCGCAGCAGGTCATTGAAGCCGTATGCCATTTTAACTTCGATTCCGAATTTAAAGAATGTGGTATAAAAGTCGAGTCCCCCGCCTACTTCAGCATAAAGGTCGTTGCGTTCAATGGCAATATTAATATTGTTGTTTCCTTCCTTTTTCTTTGAATCGCTGGCAAGGTCAAGTGAGTATCTTATACCTGCCACCCAGTAAGGCCGCATATTGTTGTAACGACTTCCCTTGTATTTAATGTTGAAAGGGAATTCCACAAAAGTGGACTGTAGTTTTTTATCGATGTGCAGGATATTGGTATCTCCCAGGAAATTGCTGTTTATCACATAATTAAGATCTCGTTCTCCAAATGAAAGCGAAGGCACAAATCGTAAGTCGAAGTTTTCGGTCAGGCGAAGGTTTGATACAATACCAATTGTGAACCCAAAAGCCGGGGTATGCTGTATGCTCATTAAGTATGCGGAATCGGAATTAAAGTCGGGAGTCTGGAGTGAAGAATAC
>JAEYWK010000020.1 GCA_023431345.1 Pseudomonadota bacterium | reverse complement strand
GCCTCGTCGACATCTTCGGCGCCCGCAACGTGTTCGTCGAAATCATGGATCACGGGATCGCCGCGGAACGGAAGATCATCCCCGGCCTGGTCGATCTGGCCGCCGAGTTCGGGCTGCCGGTTGTCGCAACGAACGACGCCCACTACGCCGGTGCGTGCGACGCCGAGGCGCACGACGCGTGGCTGGCGATCTCGGCGTCGACGAACTCGAAGTCGAAACGGGTGCTGGTCTCGGACACGAACCGGTTCCGGTTCAACGGCTCCGGCTACCACCTGCGGACCGCCGCCGAGATGCATGCCCTGTTCGACGACCAGCCGGGCACCGGGAAGGCGGTGACGAACAGTCTGCGGTTCGCCGAGATGGCCGAGGACGACATCGTGTTCGGGTCGTTCCCGAAGGGGAACCGGCTGCCCGCCTACATCACCCCGAACGGTGAGACGGTCGAGGAGCATTTCCACCAGCGTGTCCGTGACGGCCTGATCGCCCGGTACGGCGCCCCGCTGCCGGCCGAGGTGCGGGCCCGGGCCCGGTTCGAGGAGGACACGATCCGGTCGTTCGGCGTGGTCGGGTACATGCTGACGATCGCGGACGTCATCGCCGACGAGCGCGGCCGCGGGTTCCGGGTCGGCGCCGGGCGCGGTTCCGCGGTCGGTTCGATCTGTGCGTACGCGCTCGGCATCACGAACGTCGACCCGATCGAGAACGGGCTGCTGTTCGAACGGTTCCTGAACCCGACCCGGGCGGCGCTGCCCGACATCGATTCGGACTTCCAGTCGTCACGGCAGCTGGCCGTGATCGCGTCGGTCGCCGACAAGTACGGCGCCGACCGGGTCGCCCGGATCGGCACGTACGGCAACTCGTGGGCCAAGGACTCGCTGAAGGCGATGGGCCGGGTGCTGGACAAGGATCAGGTCGCGAACCGGCTTGCCGCGCTCGTCCCGAACGGTGACGCGAAGAAGTCGACCCTCGACAGCCTGCTGGATGAGACGAACCCGATGGGTGCCGACCTGCGCAGCCAGGTCGAGTCTGACCCGGAGGCGGCCGAGCTTGTTCGGATGGCGCGCGCTGTCGAAGGGTCCGCGGCCCGCAACACCCAGCATGCGTGCGGTGTCATCATTTCCGACGAGCCGCTCGCCGGCACGATCCCGCTGCGCCGGGACCGCGGCAACGGCAACTTCCCCGTCACCCAGTGGGACGCCGACGATTCGGAGAAGGCCCACTTCGTGAAGTTCGACTTCCTCGCGATCTCCGACCAGGACGTGGTGCAGACAGCGCTCGACATCATCGCCGCGTCGACCGGGGAGCAGGTCGACATTGACGCGACCCACCCGGCGGACACCGATGAGCGGGCGCTGGCCGCGAAGCAGATGCTCGCCGACGGCCGGACCGCCGGAGTGTTCCAGCTGGGGTCGCGCGGCATCACCGAACTGACCCGCGACATCCGACCGGAGCACCTGCACGACCTGGCGGCGATCCTGGCGCTGTACCGTCCCGGCCCGATGGGCGCCGGGATGCACCAGCAGTACGCGCGGCGGCGGCGCGGCGGCGAACCGGTCACCTACGACGTGTACACGAAGGTGCCTGCCGAGCAGGACGTGATCGCGTCGGTACTCGGCACCACGCTCGGGTCGGTGTGTTACCAGGAGCAGCTGATGCAGCTGGCGCGGGAGATCGCCGACTTCGACGGCGGCCAGATGTCGGACCTGCAGAAGGCGTTCAGCAAGAAGAAGCAGGAGATGATGGACGCCCTCAAGCAGGTGTGGCTGGACGGCGGCCAGGCTCCCACCCGCCGCGACGGCACCGCGAAGGTCGCGTTCCGGCGGTCCACCCTCGAGGAGTTGTGGCGGACGTTCGAGGCGTCCGGCGCGTACCTGTTCAACGCCTCCCACGCGTACGCGTACGCGATGCTGACGTGGCAGATGGCGTTCCTGAAGGCGAACTGGCCGGCGCATTTCGGTGCGGCGCTGCTGGCGAACACGTCGAAGGAGGAGAAGCGGCAGGAGGTGCTCGCCGACCTGGTCGCCGAAGGTATCCAGGTGCGGCCGCCGTCGGTGAACGAGTCGCAGGCGACCACATCGGTTTCTGCCGATGGTGCGGTGCTGCTCGGCCTGACCGAGGTGAAGGGTGTCGGTGATGCCGGACGGGTGATCCTGGAGGAGCGGGACGCGAACGGCCCGTTCCTGTCGGCGGGTGACCTGGTGGACCGGACGAAGATCACGTCGTTGACGGTGCAGGCGCTCGCCGAGGCGGGCGCGTTGGACGAGTTCGGGCCACGGCTCGGGCTGGTGATGGTCGCGCGGGCGTTGCGGGTTGTCGGTGTGGACGTTCCGGACCGTGAATGGGGTGTGGTGGAACGGTCGGCTCGGCAGCGGGCCCGGCTCGGGCTGGTCGTCGGTGACCATCCGTTGTCGAACCTGCATTCGAAGTTGCGCGGCTGGCGCGAATCCCGGATGGGCGATTCGGCGGTTGTGCAGGTGCACAACGTGCCGCGGACCGACCAGGCGAAGGTGCATGTGCTGGGGGTTGCGGCGCAGGTGGAGGAGAAGTTCTCGAAGAACGGCCGCCGCCTGGTGATGACGTTGGAGTCGGCGAAGGGCCGGGTTGAGGTGATGATGTGGCCGCGGGCGTACGGGCCGTGGCTGCGTCAGGCTGGGCCGGCGCCGCTGCCGGGGCAGCTGGTGTGTGTCACCGGGTCGGTGCGGGTGACGGTCCCGGTCGGGTCGGATATCGGCACGGACAGTGACGAGTCGGATGAGGCTGTCGCGGAGCCGGTGGTGCAGGTGATGGCGGACTGGATGGAGATTGTGAAGGTTGACGATCCGCCGTCGCCGTTGCGGCCGCCGGTTGGGGCGAACCTGACGGTCGCGGTCGAACCGATCCACGGGCTCGACGACTTCCGGGAGGATCCGAAGCGGGCTGCGAGGGTCGCCCCGGTTGTGCCGCCCGAGCAGGAGTCGCTACCCGCCCCGGTCCCCGCCCCGGTGGTGGCGGCGCTGGCCGGCGCGGCTGCGGGCCGCATGGTGGTGTCCGGTGGCCCGGCCGCGTGGACCCAACAGGTGCGTCCCACCCCCGGACCTCGAGGTGTCATGCCGCTGCAGGTCCAGCTGGGCCAGTGGTGGATTCGCCTGCGGGCGCTGTTCGGCGTCGACGTGCTGGCCGAGGCTGAGCGGTGGTGGGTGGGCGCGGCGACCGGCGACCGGCATGTGTTGTGTGCCCCTGGTGGGGACACGTTGACCTTGGTGGTTGCGGGAAGTAACGGCGGCGACCTGTGCCGGACGGACGTGCTGGCCCGGATTGAGAACGTGGCGAAGGCGTCGCTGGCGAAAGCAAGTTGAGATTCGTAGCCGAAACCCGCAGAAAAGGGGGCCGTGGCTCGCGGGGCGCCGCATAGATCAGTGTGGAAGGCGAGAGAGATACCCGC
>JAEYWK010000224.1 GCA_023431345.1 Pseudomonadota bacterium | reverse complement strand
TCGCCGAGCCGCCCGTTCCTCCCGTGCCTCCCGTCGGCGCGCCAGCCGTACCGCCGGCACCGGCTCCGCCACTGCCGCCCGTGCCACCGGCGCCGCCCGCGCCACCGGCGCCGCCCGCGTTGTCTGGCGGCACTGCGCCCGAGCAGCCGGTTTGGCCTTCTGCGGTCAAGCACAGCACGAGCGTTCCGTCCTTGGTAATCGCGTTATTCGGCTCGAAATCGACCAAATTGCCGTCGAAGGTCCAATCGGCCTTCGACCAGCGCGCCGTGTCGAAGCTGTTGAAGTCGTCCGTCCAGTCGAGCACGAACGCGCCGTTCTCGTAGCGGTAATAGCGGATCCAGTTCACGTACTGGTATGCCGGCAGCGACGAGCTCTCGAACGCGCCTGCCCAAGAGGCCACGTCGCTCGCCCACAGGTTGAAGCGAAAGTTGTGCGCGGTCTTGAGCTCGTTGACCTGTCCGCCCTCCGTGCGACGCACCTCGACACCATCGAGCTTCCACGCGACGTAAGCGGCGGTCCATTCGATGGTGTACGTGTGGTAGCCGTCCGCCAGCGAGGTCGCGGAAGGGTGGTCTTGCTCCGAGCCCACGCGCGGGTTACCCACCAGGATGTTCGATTGGAAAGCGGAGGCGTTCGACTTGCCGAAGATCTCGACGTCGATCTCTTCCCACGACTGCCCCGCCATCTCCGAGCCCAACTTGTACGTGAAGAAGGTCGACAGGATGCCGCTGCCCTTCGCGGCGCGCATGCGCACCTCGACCTTGCCGTACTTGTACTGCCCTTGGCTGTAGATCTCGGCGCCCTTGTAGGGCTTGGCGTAAGCGACGCTGGCGCTCGTGCAGATGCCGGCTACGACGAGCGCCGACAATCCGCGTTGAAGGAGACTCCGCTTGGCGAGCGAGGGGCTGGGCAACTGCATGAGTGGCACATACGAGTCGGGAGACATTGAATCAACGCTGGCCGCCTACCGTGTGCGCAGAAACCCCAAGGAATGCGAAGTCGCTGTCGGTGAGCCGCCGCGGAGCCCTGCCCCGGCGCCGAAAGTGGCACGGTCCAAGGTCCCGTCGCGGTCGACAATCTCCTGTCTTTATCCAGATTTATCGCGATGGGCGACGACGGCGCATCGCGACGAGCAGCATCGCCGCGAGCCAGCCGAGCTCAGGAGCCGGGCGGGGCGCGAAGCCGCAGTTACCACCCCGAGGTACGGCTGAGCCCTCCGCGAGCCAACGATCGGTGCCGATCGGAAGGCGGCGCTTTGCCAAAGGGGTGCCGTCGAACGCCAGCTCGAGCGACAGCGTTTGGCCGCCGCTGTCGGGTGGGGCCACGACCTCGAAGGGATAGAGGCCTGGCCCGAGCCGCGCTGGCGCACGGCTCAGCGAGCCTCCGCGCACCACCAGCGACAGCCGGCGCTCATCGAAGCCATCGGCTACCTGGTCGCGATCGTCGCGCAGCTCGAGCAGGCCGCGCAGGGGCTGGCTCGGGTCAGGGTGGATGAACGACCGCGCCAGCACGATGCGGCTGGCAGAGCCTGGCGCGCGCTCGAGCGGCGAATCCTCCGCGATCAAGGCGGCGAGCGTGCCCATCAGGTCGAGCGCCCCGGGGCCGAGCTGTTGCTCGGCGATCACCGTTCCGGTGAGCCGCCTTGCGCCCGACTGCAAGAGCGTGCGTACCTGCTGCTGCGTCAGCTCCGGGCGCCGTTGAAGCAGCAGCGCCACGGCGCCCGCCACGAGCGGCGCCGACATCGAAGTACCGCTCGTCACGGCGTGCTGGCGATCCTCGGTGACGAAGCACTCGTAGTCGGGATCGCCGCAGCGGCCCTGGCTGGCGAATACCCCCAGCCCGCCGTTGCTGCGCGGGTCGGCGTCGACCGACATGGCGCCCGCCACGAACATGCCCGGCGCGACCAAGTCGGGCTTCATCACGCCGAGGGCGTTCGGGCCGGCGGCGCTGAAGACGGCGGTGCCGTCGAGCGCGGCCAAATCGCTGCCGCCCTCGGTCTCGCCGACCATGAAGGGTCGACCTCGCGAGTCGGTCCAGCGGTTACGGTTGACGGTCGCGCCCACCGCGATCAAATCGGGGTGCGACGCGGGGATGTTGATGGTGCCTTGCTTCTCACCGCGCGGCACGAGCACTCCCGGGCTGAGGTCGGGGGAGGCTCCGCCCGTCGACTGCACCCAGAGGTTGACGGTGCCGTGCCCGGAGAGGCGCAGCACGAACACCTCGCCCGGGTCGAAGTCGCCGTCGATCACGACGACCGCGTTGCTCGAGGCGACGCGAATGCTGCTGCCCGACGACGTGGGCCCGTTGAACACCGTGCCCTCGTAGCCATCCGCGTCGTAGGTGGCCGAAACGCCGGGACGAATCGGTGGAACCCAGCGCTTGCGGTTGCGATCGACCGCGACGGCGATGTCGTCGCCGGGCCGGAATCCGAGCCACACGTAGATGGTGCCGCCGCGGGCGGCGCCGAGGTTCTCGCTCGGCGTGAGCAGCGGGATCTCGACCGGGCTCTCGCGCGGGACGTGCACCTCGGTGTGGATGCCGAACGGCTCCGGCTCATTGGAGCCGAGGTCGCCGTACAGGCCGGCGCTGTTGCCGGCCGCCACGACGATGGCGCGACCCGGATGCGCGGGGCCGACGAAGCTCGCCAGCGCTTGCTCGAGCGGGGAAGAGCCGTCGTGAGTCCCGAAGTCGCTGCCCAGGCTCAGGTTCACCACCGCCGGCATACCCAGCGCCTCGGCCTGCTCGAAGATGAAGCGCGTCGCGGAGATGATATCCGCATCGAAGATCGCGCCCCCACCGGCGCGGCTGACGCGGGCGCCTATCAACCACGCCTCCGGCGCGACCCCGACGTAGCGCTCCGACTTGGACGAGAGCCCATTGCCGGCCGCGAGCGACGCCACGTGCGTTCCGTGACCGAAGACGTCGCGCGGCTCGTCGCCGACGACGTCGTTGCCGATGAGCGCGTCGATGTCCTCGTTGTCGTAGATGGCGCACTCCGCGTCGCCCGTGCAGCCGTACTCCTCTTCGAGCTCTGGCTGCAGGTGCGCGGCTCGACGCGAGTAGTCGATCAGGTAGCGAACGCGCGAATGGCCGTCGCTCGTCCGCAAGTCGGCGTGGGTGACGTCGATGCCAGTGTCGACGATGCCGACCACGACTCCCTGGCCCGTCAAGCCCGTCTCTTGGCGGAACGCGCTGGCGCCCGTCCAGCGGCTGGCGCGCTCGAGCAGCGGGTGGCGCGGCGGCGCCCAATGCAGCTGCGTCGTCGGATCGTCTCGCGCGAGCGCGGCGAGCTCCTCCGGCAAGAGCCACATCGGGCGATAGCGGCCCCCGACCAGCAGCCCGGCGTCGCCGGCCCCTGGCTCGTACTCCGCCAGCACCGCGACGCGCGAGCGCGGGGCGCGCAGCACGGCGCGCGGCAGCTTTTGGCCAGCCTTCACGACTTTCCCGAGGTCGATCTGCGCGCTGGCGACGCGCGGCGTGAGCGAGCCACACAGCGCTGCCAGCAGCATCGAAGAGCAGAGGCGCTGACGCATCGCTCACATCGGCGGCACGAGGTGCTTCTTGGGCGGGCGCGCCTCGCTCTTCTCGGCGTAGAGCGCGAAGCGGCGCGACAGCTCGCCGCGAAGCCCCTCGAACGGGACGACCTCGTCGACCACCAGCTCGCTCGCGAGCTTGGTCAAGTTGACGTCTTCGCGGTACTCGGCGCGCAGCTTTTCGACGAAGGCGTCGCGCTCCGGGCCCGCCGGCACCTCTTGAATCTTGTTGTAGTAGACCGCGTTGACGGCGGCTTGCGCGCCCATCACCGCGATCGACGCCGTGGGCAGCGCCAAACAAGCGTCGGGCTCGAACGCCGGTCCACACATGGCGTACAAGCCTGCGCCGTAGGCCTTGCGGACGATCACCGAGATCTTCGGCACCGTGGCCTCGCTCACGGCCGCGATCATCTTCGCCCCCGCGCGGATGATGCCCTGTCGCTCGACCTTCGTGCCGATCATGAAGCCGGGCACGTCGGCCAGGTAGAGCAGCGGCACGTTGAACGCGTCGCACAGCCAGATGAAGCGCGCGGCTTTGTCGGCGCTGTCGACGAACAGTACCCCGCCCAGGTGCTTCGGTTGATTCGCGACGATGCCGACCACGCGACCCTCGATGCGGGCGAAGCCGGTGACGAGCTCGCGCGCGAAGCGCGGCTTCAGCTCGAGGAAGCTCTGATCGTCGACGATGGCCGCGATCACCTGCTTCATGTCGAACGCCTTGTTCTCGTCCGCGATCACGACTTCACCAATCGGCTTCGCGTCGGCCGCGACCGGCTTCGCGTCGGCCGCTGGCGGCGGCGCGGCGAAACTCTGGGGCAGGTAGGAGAGGTAACGCTTGGCGAACGCGATGGCTTCGTCTTCGGAGTCGACGCGCAAATCGCCGCAGCCGGAGACCTCGGTGTGCATCTTGGCGCCGCCCATCTCTTCGAGCGTCACCTTCTCGCCGATGACCATCTCTGCCATGCGCGGCGAGCCCAAGTACATGCTGGCGTTGCCCTCGACCATCACCACCACGTCACAGAAGGCGGGGATGTACGCGCCGCCCGCCGCCGACGGCCCGAACAGCAAGCACACCTGCGGGATGCGCCCGCTGAGGGCGACTTGATTCTTGAAGATGCGCCCCGCGCCGCGGCGGCCGGGGAACATCTCCACCTGATCGGTGATGCGCGCTCCCGCGGAGTCGACCAAGTACAAGAGCGGGCAGCCGAGCCGCTGCGCGGTCTCTTGCACGCGCAAGATCTTCTCGACGGTGCGCGCGCCCCACGAGCCGGCTTTGACGGTGGAGTCATTCGCCATGATCGCGACCGGGCGACCGGCGACGCGGCCCACGCCGGTGACGACGCCGTCGGCGGGGAGATCTTCGGTGAGCGCGTTGGCGAGCGTCGCGTCTTCCACGAAGCTGCCGGCGTCGGTCAGCCGGGCGATGCGCTCGCGCGCGAACAGCTTGCCCTGCTCCGCGTTTTTCGCGTGGTATTTCGGGGCGCCGCCAGCCTGGGCGCGCTCGCGGAGCGCCCGAACGTCGGAATCATCCATGTGCCGGAAGGCTAGCCTGGAGCTCAGCCTTCCGCGATCAGCTTTTGCACCAGCGCTTCGATCTCGCGCAGGCGCGGCGTGCTGTAGCCGATCAACACGTCGCGCACGTTGCCCTGCTTGTCGATCACGAACAGCGTCGGCAGCGCGAACGCGCGGTACGCGCGGAGCATGTCGCCGTCGCCGTCGCTGGCGAGCGGGTAGCCGATGCCCAGCTGGCTGGCGGTGCGGCTCGCGAGCTCGACCGGATCCGTGGTGACGCCGAGCACGGTGACGCCTTGGGCCTGGTAGCGATCGTGCCAGCCGTTCAAGGTCGGGGCCAGCACGTGGCAGACGCCGCACCAGCTCGCCCAAAATTCGAGCACGACGACGCGGCCCTTCAGCGCCGGCAAGCTCGGCGTCACGCTGCCTTGTACGGTGTCGAGCGAGCCGAAGTCGGGCGCGCGAACGCCGACGTACTGCTTCTGCATCACCTCGTCGTCGTTCGGCACGCCCTCGAGCACGACCGAGAACAGCCGCGTCGCGTCGCCGCGCAGCACACCGAGGCCGACACGCGCGCCGGCTCGCGCGTCCATCACCCGGTCGCGCAGCTCGTTCGGACGCGCCACGCTCTCACCGTCGAAGCTGAGCACGATGTCACCCGGCGCGAGGCCCGCGCGCTCGGCGGGGGAGCCGTGCATCACGGCGCGGATCAAGACGCCGGCTGCGCCGCCCTCGCGCAGCGCGAGCTCGACTCCGAGCCAGCCCGGGCCGCTTTCGCTCGCCGGCGCCGCTGCCGTCATCAACGGCGGCGGGGCGACCTCCGGCGCGCTCGTCGCTGCCGTCGGCGCCGGGGCGGACGGCGTCGCCGAAGGCCCCGCGGTGCCCGCGCAGGCGGCGAGCAGCAGGCCGAGCAACGGGCAAAGGCAGATCCTCATGGCGGCGCGTGAGCCGAGCGCGGTGCTCACGTGCCTCGTGGTACCATGCGGGCTCCTTGCGTGCAGCTTCGCCCGGCTTGGGTCGTCAGCGCCTCCGTTCTCGCGCCGTGTTCGCCTTGGTGGCGGCTTTCGGGCTGACCGCGTGGGCCTGCCGCGCGCCGGAGGCGCAGGTGCCGGTAGGGATGTCGACGGCCACGCTCGACGCCGAGAGCTCTCGGGCGCCCGAGCCACCGCGCGCCCGCTGGGCCGACTTCGCCGCGGCGCGGAGCTGGCCGGAAGCGGCGCCTCGGACCCAGGCCCTGGTGCATTACCGCGATGGCACGTTGATCCACGTGCGAGTCGCCCCGCCGGGCCTCGACGCCTACCGAGCCCTCGCCGAAGAAGCGCCGATGCCCGACAGCGCCCGCGTCATGGCCTGGCATGAATCCCCGGCGGGCGAGCTCTTGGGCGGCTACCTGCTCGAGAAGAGCGGCGGCGTGTGGCGAGCCCGCGAGGTCGACGCGCGGGGAGGCCTGCTGCCCGGCGATGGCGCCCGCTGCCTCCGCTGCCACGCCATGGTGCCGACCGACCATCTCTTCGGGGTGCGGGGCGTGCTGGACGGCGCCGCCCGCTAGCCGCCCGCGTCGGGAATCGGGGAAGCCGAGAGCGCGTTGCCTCTCGAGACGCCGCCGACGCGGGGCGGCGCGCCCACAAAGTGCGAAGACCCGGCGAGGGTTCCTCGGCCGGGTCATTGGCACTTACGAAAAGCTAAAAAGAAGCGTCTCTTAAGGAAGGTCTCGAGCGACTAAGAGAGAGTTAGGACAAGCAAGGAAGCGTCCGGGGCAACCGGACATCGGCCGTAAGTAAGAAGACCTCTGGGGTGCAGCCCGAAGGTCGACCGCCTTTAAGCAGTCTCCGTGCCAAAGTCCTTCCTGTATAGAAGACGAATAGATTCGACCAGTTAGCCAGAATTCTGACGCCCGCGCCTCCCTTCGCAGCTCCGAGCCCTGGCTCGCATGTCACGGCACCCCGGCTGACCCTGAAAAAATTTCAGGCCTAGCACGCACCTCCTCCGACCTCGCCCTCCGCTGTCGGCCCTCCGGTCGACGCCTTCGCGCCAAGGCCGCCCGACCTAATCGCAAAACCAGCCGCCCCGCGTAGCGTTTTCCTCTCGCATCTCGCGCCGTCGTGCTATCAACCGCCTCCCCAACGCACCCGTAGCTCAGCTGGATAGAGCATCGGACTACGAATCCGGGGGTCGGAAGTTCGAATCTTCCCGGGTGCGCCAAGACGAGGAACCGTTCATCTCCGCAAGGAGGTCGAACGGTTTTCTCAATTTGTATCGAACACTTACGCCATCGAGCTGAGGGTTCGAAAGTACCAGCTCGAGGAAGCGCCGCTTCTCGAGCGCCGATCGCGTAGCCCACTGCAATTTGGCTCGTTTCGCGAGTTCTAAAGTGGATTTGACGGTCGCGAGATAGCCGTCGTCCAGGCTCGCATTCGACTCCTCCAGCTTTCGCGCGAGTTCGTCGCGCTGCTTGCGTATTCCGACGTGATCCGATCAGCGTTCCGACGGCATTCGATCAGCGTTCCGAAAGTATCCGATCAGGATTCCGGAGCATTCGATCAGCGATTCCGCTCATTCGATCACCCGTTCCGCCCATC
>JAEYWK010000162.1 GCA_023431345.1 Pseudomonadota bacterium | reverse complement strand
TGGACGGAATCGCGCTGTGCGTCGTAGAGCGGCGCCCGGAGAGTAGGCCCGGCATGGTGCTCGGACAAAAAGGTGGCGGGCGGTGTTAGCGCACCGTTTCTCCCGCCGCGCTCCGCCGAAGGCAGTTGAAGACGATCCAGCGAAGCGACACACGCATCATCCAATCCACGATCGACGTCAAGTTTTGGGCAGCTGGTCCGCCGTCCTGCTCGGCGGTACGCCCGGCGCGGTGCCCCGGGTGCGGGGCTGCGAGCCACCAGCCAGGCCGGGGCGTTGCAGTCGTGGGTCACGGGCTTCGGAGCCGTGAGGTCGAAGGACCGAGCGAGCCGGGTGAGGCTCCGGCGTCCACGACCGTGATCGCGCGGCGGTACCGCTGCCTGGCCTGCGGCGCGGTGCTGGTCGTCGTCCCACGGGGCGTAGGCCGGGCGCTGCGCTACACGCTCGTGCGCGGCAACACATGGAAGCGAGTGAGACGGAACCGCGGCGCCGCGGGAGTGGATGGCCAATCGCTCCTCGTCGTCGAGCAGTACGGAGTCGAGCGCTTCTTAGAAGAGCTCGGCTCCAAGCTGCGGAGTGGCGAGTACCGCCCGAGCGTGGTGTTACGGCGGTACATACCGAAGGCAGATGGGAAGAAGAGGCCGTTAGGCATACCGACGATTCGGGATCGAGTGGTGCAGATGCAGCGAAGCTCGTGCTGGAGCCCATCTTCGAGGCGGGTTTTCTGCCTTTCTCGTATGGTTTTCGGCCGAGACGAAGCGCGACAATGGCACTGGAGACCTTGCGTAAAGCAGGGTCGAAGGGAGGACATCACGTGCTCGACGCCGACATCCGCGACTACTTCGGGAGCATCGATCACGACAAGCTGATGAAGCTCGTCGCTCGACGCATCTCGGGCCGGAGGATGCTGAAGCTGCTGCGGCAATGGCTCGAAGCAGGGGTGATGGAAGACGGCGTTGTGCGGAGCACGACGAGCGGCACGCCGCAGGGAGGAGTCATCTCTCCCTTGCTGTCGAATATCTACCTGCATGTGCTCGATGTCCTGTGGACACGCCACAGCGCCCCGCTCGGGACGTTGGTGCGTTACGCTGACGACTTCGTGGTGATGTGCCGCACCAGGAAGGAATGCGAGCGGGCTGAAGAACGTGTCAGGATGATCCTGGGGCGTCTCGGTCTCGAGCTACACCCGGAGAAGACGAGACGAGTCGGGCTCTATGATGGCAAAGCGGGCTTCGACTTTCTCGGCTGCCACTTGCACAAGCGATTGAGCGGCAAGTTGCTGGAGAAGACGGGCGAGCGCCTGTATTTCCTGCAGCGGTGGCCGTCTCCGCGCTCGATGCAGCGAATCCGGCAGCGCGTGAAGGAGCTGATCCTAAGGTCGAGATGTCGCGCGGATATCCGCGACGTCATCGCCGATCTGAACCCGATCATTCGGGGCTGGGGCAATTACTTCCGCACGGGTAATGCCGCCAGGCGTTTCAACCAAGTCGACAGCTACGTGTGGCAGCGGCTGCGCACCCTACGCGTCAAGCGCCAGGGACGGCATCTGCGACCCGGCGAGGCCGACAAATGGACGCGCCACTACTTCCACAGCCTCGGTCTCCACCGCCTGCGCGGCACCGTCCATTACCCGGAAACCCCAAGCTACGGATGGGACGCATAATGCTGCAACACGAGAGACCACCGGTAAGCCGTGTGCGGGAAATCCGCATGCACGGTTTGAAAGGGGGTCTTGCTCTCTTTGCCCTCGCGACCGCGAGGAAAGGTTAGAAGGATCTACCAATGTCTCCAAGCTCTCGCATGCTGGCGCCGTCGTTCGCGTCCGTGGCGCTGGCGAGGCCTTCGAGCACTCGGGCTCGGTCGGCGTCCGTCTGCAGGCGTCCGATGCACCACGGCCCCGCATTGCTCAGTGTCCGGTAGTCGAGACCATCGGGTTCTGCGTCGCGATGACGACGCCGACTCCAAATGCGCGCGCTTGCTTCATCAGCGACACGATCGGCCTCTTCGTGGGCGGATTCGCGGGATGGGGCGGTAAGAAGCCGTAGACCTCATCAAATACGATCAGCGCTCGTAGCCGCTTGCTGCCCGGCAGGCTTCGCACCCAGGTGAGGATTTCTTCGAGGAGGACGCCGAGGACGAGGGTGCGTTCGTCGTCGTCGAGGTGGGCGACGCTGATGATGATGGCGGGGGTGCGGGTGTCGTGGGCGTTAGCCGGGGTGAGCCAGGTGGCGATGTCGAGGGGGATGCCTTCGCGCCAGGCGGCGAACGTCGGGGAGGCGAGGAGGGTGTTGAGCGCGGCGGCGAGGTCGGCGCGGTCGCGTTTGGAGAGGAACTTGTCGACGGGGAGGACGCCGATGCGGTCGACGGGGGGACGGGTGACGTCTTCCAGCAGGGAGGCGAGGTCGCTGGGGAGGCCGGCGCGGAGGCGGCGCTCGGCGAGGAGGACGTGGTCGCGGCTGGAGGCGGGGTCGGGGTTGCGGTCGAGGAGGCGAAGCAGGAGGGAGACGGCGGCGGAGAGGGAGGCGCGCGCGGCTTCGGGGTCGCGTTGCCAGCTGGCGACGGGGTTCTCGAGCGATGAGAGGACGTGGAGAGGCGTGCCGGCGGTGCTGCCGGGGGTGATGACTTGGACGCGGGTCGTTTGGGCGAAGGCTTGGAGGTCGCGCTCGCCGATGTTCCAGGCGGCGAGGCCTTGTTGGCGTTCGGCAGCATGGGCGGCGGCGATTTCGGCGACGGTGCGCGGATCGCCGGGGGCGGGCTCGACCCAGGGCTCGATGACTTGGGGAGCGAAGCTGGGGAAGGCGAGCAGGAGATTGGGGAGGTCGCCTTTGACGTCGATCATCAAGACGGGGACGCTGCTCGCGCAGGGCCTCTTCGACCAGGACGGTGAGGAGGCCGGTCTTGCCGCTGCCGGTCATGCCCACCACCACGGCGTGAGTGGCGAGGTGGTGGGCGGGGAGGCGGTGCGCGCTGGGCGGTTGTGACGCGTCCAGCGGGCAGCTGTGACCGAGGTGGAAGGACGGAGCGGTCATGATGAAGACTCACGCGGTGAAGGGAGGGCGTTGGGACTCGTGCTCGTGCTCGGCTCGTGCTCGGCTCGTGCTCAGCTCGTGAAGGGGCTGGCGCCGGGGAGGCCGACGCCGATGGGGGTGGCGGACGCGGTGGGGGCAGCGGACGCGGTGGGCGGCGCGGGCGCGGCGCCGGGGGGCGTGGCGGTCGTGGGGCTACCGGTGGCGGGAGCGTTGGGATCGCTGGCGGAGGACGCGTCCGCTTCGACGCTGGGGCGTTTGCCGCGGCCGGCCCAGAGGGAGGGGGCGATGGCCTCTGCGTCGTTGGTGCTCCAGCGCAGGTAGCCGATGGCGCGGCGGACCTGGTCGTAGCTGTTGACGAAGAGGGTGAAGGCTTGTTGCCGGAGCAGGACCGCGGCGGCGCTGTTGCCGGGCGCTTGTTCGCGCTCGCCAAGGGCGGCCAAGAGCTCTTCGGCGGTGCGGACGGCCTTGTTGAGCTCTTCAGCGGTCACCCGCGTCTTGCCGGCGAGGGCGGTCGCGTGCTCGCGAAAGAGCGCGACGAGGCTGATGGTGTCGTACGCGATGCTGCGGTAGCCGTAGGGTGAGCGGAGCGGTGCGACGACGTTTTCGGAGAGGAGGCCGCGCTTGCTGAGGGCCAACGCGTCGGAGAAGAGCAGGTCGCGGGTGGCCGTGACTTCCTGGCCGAGCTTGGTGATGGGGTGCTTGGGACCGACGGCGATGCGATACAAGCCTTGAGCGTGGCCGCACGCCTGGGCGTAGTCCTGCAACTTGTCTACCAGGGTGATGTCGAAGTCGCCCAGCTTGGCCATGGCGTCGCGCAGCGCGAGGATTTCGTCCATGGCGCCGACAACTGTCGTGACCGCCGTCGGCACATCGATGTTGATGACTTGCAGAGCGTCTTCGCGGACCGCGCGGATCTCTGCTTCTACGCGCTCGAACGAAGCGAGGTAGGAGCCTTCGTCGGACGGAACGGAGGTGGAGGTGACGGCGACGGCCGTCGTTTTCGCATCGGAGGAATGAGTGGACTGAGCCATGAGGTGACCCTTGGTGTTGAGTTGCCGCGCAACGTGCGCTGCACACGGCCCCATGGTCGCGGGCCATCCCGGTTGGGAAAAAAGATCGGGCGGCGACCGATTCGTGCAGGTGACGCTGCTGCTGACGGAAACAGGCGCGTGCTGGGCCAGATCACCTGGCGAAATGGGGTGTCGGGGGACCACTCGAGGCAGGTGACCTGGACTGGAAGGTCACCGGGGGACTTGTTCTGGCAGGTGACCTGGACCGAAAGGTCGTCGGGGGGGTGTGGACCACGCACGGATCACGCTCAGGCCGCCTCGACGGCTGCCGTGTAGCGACGTGAGAAGTAGCTCCAGAAGCCCGGCAGGCGATCGCTCTGAAGCGTGGCTCGCAGCGTGAGCACGTTG
>JAEYWK010000121.1 GCA_023431345.1 Pseudomonadota bacterium | reverse complement strand
AGCGCGATTCCGTCCAGAAACGTGCAAGCTCCGCGCGGGCGATGACCAACGCCGCCCCGCCATCCCCCTCACGCAGCTTGCGCGAGATCCCGCATCCGTCCCTCAGCTACGCTGCGCGGTAACAGCTACTCACGTGAGCCACAATCACTACCGGATAGAGATCCCGGGATTTCCCATTTTTGTGCGGCTAACAGCCCTCGATGGCCGTGTCTTCCGCATCGCGGGTCGGCAGACAACGCCCGCCTTGGGGTCGAGCATGGTGAACGGCACTCTGACGCTTGAGGTCCTTCTGCCATGAACACCTGATCTAGCGACGACCTTACGGCGTCCTCGATGCGGCCCGCGCGAGGTAGGGCGCGCAGATTGTCTCCACGGCGTCGAGACAATCCGCGACGCGCAGCGACGCCGACTTCAAGGGCAACGCACTCCGGCGCCTGGTCCCCTTCGCGATCGCTTCCTCGACTCGCGACGGCACGAAGATCGTCGCCTCGCCGACCCAGGCCATTGGCTCGGCCCCCCCCAAGTGGGCCGAGCACGGAACCACGCACCCAGCCCTCGCCAGCCTCACGGATGCTCCCCACTGCCTCATCGATGCTCCCCACTTTGCTCCCCACCTCGGCGTAACGGTTGGAACGCCCGGGTAACGCCTCAGTTCATATTTCCGCGGTTTTCTCGTATTTCGTAACGGTCCGGAACGGCTGGAAACGGGTTCGGATTGTCTTGCCAAGGTGGACGTCGAGGGTTCAAATCCCTTCTCCCGCTCCAGAAATGGAGATGAAAGCGCCGGCAGTCGAAAGACTGGCCGGCGTTTTCGTTTGTCTCGCGCGCCGGCCGCGACGCCGGTCAGCGCTCTCAGCCCTTGAGCTCGCTCAGAGCCTTCTCGAGGTCGTCGAGGAGGTGTCGACCGCGGCCGTAGCCGCGTTGGTCGCGGACCACGCCGCGAAGCGCCTTCTCGAGGCGCCTCACGCCCGTTTCCGGAAAGGCAACTCGACCGCGACACCTTCGGCATCGCCGTGCTCGGCACCAGGGCGGTCATGGAGCCAGGCGAGCACTTGCGCGTCCAATTCCTCCTCGCTCCACGCTGGGTGCTCACGGCGCAGCCGAGCCCGTACCATCCTCTCGGCGAGATCAGCGAGCTCGAGGGCGTCCTCGAGCTGCTCTGCTGCTGCGGCCATGGATCTACTTTACCAGAACTGCCGGCGCCGCCTGGTACCCCCGACCGAATGCCTCGGGGCGTCGGGTATTTTCAATCGTTTCTACGGAGCGGTGCTGCACCGCCTTCCCCCACTGGCGCTCGGATCACGCCTGACCACGGGGGCCAGGCGGACGATCCAACAGGAACGCGGTCGCCCTGACCTCGGCCTTGCCGCTCGGGTCAGTGACGACCTCGGCGAACGCGAGCCTCGGGTCGTTCGCATAGGTGGTGCCCCTGGCCTTCGTCATCGCGGCGATCGCGGCCTTTCCCTGAGCTGGCATGGTGGCGAGCGCGGTTTCGAGCCCAGCTCGAAACGTCGCCGCGTTGGCGCGCTTGGCCTTGTCGTACAGCGGTAGGTTCCACACGACCACGGCGATATTCAGAATTCCCTGGAGCGTCTTCGCGGTAGGCGGGTCCTCAACCTGATCCAGGAGCGGCTTGGCGAACGCCAGGAGCGTCGCTGACATCGGCTGGAGCGTCGGTGGGGGCGTTTTCACCATCGCTTCCCCCGTCGTACGGGCTCACGCGCAGGCTCCGCGGGTGCCTCGGCCTTCTCGGCGGTGAGCTCCGTCTCGTCCCCGTCGTGCAAGAACAGCATGCCCTTCATCTTGCCGGCCTTATTGATTGTCGCCCAACCGCGACCGGCGATCGGGTCGCGCTCGTCAACGCCTGACAGTGAGAAGTCGACCCGGCCCTTCTCGTACCGGCAGTCTAGGCCTGCCTCGATGGCGATCATCACGAGCGAACCGCTGCGCCCCGAGAATCTCAGATGGGCGGGCCTGATGAGATCGAGTGCCTCCTGGCCCCACCCATCCGTGCGAGTGATCCGCCAGTAGCCGTTGAACGCGGTCTTGCTCATGGGCTGTCGAGAAGCGCTGCGTACCGAACATCCACGGCCGCGTCGACCATTTCTGCCGCCCCGTTGGCCTTGAAGAGCTTCGACTCACCTACGAGACGGACATGCGCACCTCCCCCCCCCGATCACGAACGGTGGCCACGTACTCGGCGCCCCGAGGCTCTCGCTCGAGGCGCCTCACCGTTCTTCGCAAGCCTCACTGAGGAGGCCAGCTGTAGGCGTCGAGGAACACGGTTTGGGGCGGGGAGTAGCCGGAGGCGCAGGGTTTGAGGACGAGGTTCGAGTTGGTGTAGCCGGCGCCGTTGTTGTCGAGGCACTGGCTGGCGGAGACGTTGCGCAGCTTGAGGCCGTTGACGTTGACCAACGTCCAGAGGAAGGCGGTCGATGTGCTGCATGCCCCCACCAAGACGTTACTCGTGCCCGACTGACGGTAAGCGCACTCCGAGCCATTGTCAGGATTGCCATTCCGAAGGCGGTATTGGCCGCTGCCGAACGGCTCGAGGTGGAAGCGGTGCGCGGCGTCGTTGGGGGACGCCGTCGACTGCCGCAGGTTGACGGGTGCGCTCCCGGAGGGGCGGTGAAGGGACGTTCCGGCGTCATTGAAGCGGATGGCGTTGCGGAGGTGGTAGCCAGAGCCGGCGCCGAGCATCAAAGAAGCCCCATTGGTCACGCCGCTCGCGGCTGTTCCGGAGTTCGACGACTTCGAGCGCGCGGTGAAGCCCTTGCTCGCCCCATTGAGCGGGATCAAATCCGTGAGGTATCGGCCGAAGCCGGTGGCGCCGTATTGGGCTCGACCACCGGGGCCAGTCGACAGCCACGAGCCCCACCCCACGGAGGTGCCGGTCATGTCGGTGACGGTTGCATACCCCGAGGTCGACCCCGCTACGGTGCTCCTTACCCACGGATGGTGGAAGCAATCATTCCAGCCCGCGGGGCACATTTCGATGCCGATGGCGTAGACCTTCAAGCTGATCGATGGCGTGTACGTCTGTTGAAAACGGGCGGAAGCCCGCCACACGTTACTGTAGTTGTCGGACGCCTTCAGCGGGTACGACGCCGTCAAATAAGCGTCACCCCACGTGCCGCCCGAGCCCTGCTGCAGCTGGGCGCCACCTCCGATGAGCCACAGACCGTTGCGGTTGATGCTCTCGGCGAAGACGCCTTCCGTCGCGTCGACCGAGAACGCCGCAGGTGGCGCGACCGAGGACGTCACTCGATCGATCCCCTGCGAAACGAACGGCTTGAAGGGCGTCGACGCGGGCGTGTTGCGGAGCCGAATGCCGACGACGTACGCACGGAGCTGGTGGGACGGGCCCGCAGAGCGAGCGACCCAGGTAGCGTTCGTGTCGTTCGGACCCGCCTCCCCGCTGCAGCCGTTTGCGTTGAGGGTCGTGAAAGCAAATTGTGACGGATAGCTCGCGCGAAGCGACGCACCCGGCGCGTTCTCACCGGAGACTTCCGCGCCGCCGCCGATGCGCGCCCACCCATCGTCGACGGTGCAGTAGGCGCAGTTCTCGGTCGCAGACGCGGTGTAGTCGCACGTCTTGACGCGAATCAGGATCTTGCCCGTGCCATCCTGGTAGTCGACGCGCGTGATGGCTTCATGCTGAACGCCCGCCTCCGCTTCCTCCCCTGAGTCCGCGCCCTGACTGCACGCCAGCAGCGAGAGCCCGAACGCGACAGCGCCCACTCGCGCGCCGACCACAGCAGCCGTTGAACGATTCCCCGAGCTTCTCATGTGACCTCCGTTTTGGTCCGCACACTACAGCCAGCACCGAGCGTGATTGTCAATCACGACCGGCAACAAATCACGCTTGGCACAGCACTGCTGTGCAGCGAACCAACCGCATCCCCCCAACCACACATCGCAGGCTATTTCATGGGATGTTTGCGCACGCAAGCACACGGCACCGTCTCAATGACGGCACCTTCGGACATATGCAGTATCCACTCAAGCTCACTCATGCAATTTCGTTCAAGCCACGTGCGCGCAGTGCTCACTCGGATCGCATGCAATTTCGTTCAAGCTACGTGTGCAGTATCACGCGAGGCACGTGCAATTTCGTTCAAGCCACGTGCGCGGCGTTCACGCGCGGAACGTGCAATTTCGTTCAAGCCGCGAACGAGGCCGCACCACGTCTTCGAGACGGCTTTGGTTCAATCCCCCGTCGCGGCCGCTCTGTCTGCGAACGACTCGCGGAAAGACGCCGGGAACGCGGATTCGCGTCGACGCCGAGAGTGTTCGCGCGCGAACCGGCCTTGTTGCAGCCACGCAAACGCACTTTACAACGCGGCGCAATCGGGCTAAGCGCTGCTCATGCGCGGTGCGGGATTTGGATTGATTCTCGGGGTTGTTTCGCTGGTCGCCGGCTGTGGTGACTCACGGAAGTTCAATAGCGCGGTCGAGAACGCCGCGGGCGAAGCGGGCGCGGACGCCACTTCTTCAGCCGAAGGCGGCGCGCCGGCAGCGTCGGGAGGCACGGCGGGGACGGGTGGCTCGTTGCTCGAGCCTGACGCGGCGGGGGCAGCTGGTGAAGGAGGTGCGCGTGAGCAAGGCGATCCCGCCACCTGCGACGAGGACGAGTTCTTGGTCGATGGTACCTGCCAAGCACTGACGGCTTGCGGTGATGACGAGTTCGAACAGAGCGCGCCTGGGCCCGATCAAGATCGCGTTTGCGCTCCTTTGAGCGAGTGCACGACCGACGAGTACGAGAAGGCCGCTCCGACTGCGACCACTAACCGCGAGTGCAGCCCGCTCACGGTGTGCGCTGCGGGGACGTTCGTCGGTTCGGCCCCCACCGCGCAGACGGATCGCGTTTGTAACCCCTGCGCGACAGGCACGTTCAGCGGCACGCTGAACGCCGAGGTCTGCAGCGCCTGGTCCACCTGCCCGTCCGGTCAGACTCAGAGCGTAGAGCCGAGCCCCGTCTCGGATCGGGTGTGCTCGAGCTGCGGCGCGGGAAAGTACGAATCGAACGGCGGCTGCGTGGCCCTCACCGTTTGTAAGTCGAGCGAGTATCAAGAGTCGGCCCCCACCGCCACCAGCGATCGCGTCTGCAAAGCGCTCACCACGTGCGCCGCCGGCTCGCGCCAAACGGCCGCCCCCACCGCTACGACCGATCGTCAATGCGCGCCCTGTAGCTCAGGAACGTTCAGCGCGCAGACCAACGCGACGTCGTGCACCGCATGGACTCAATGCGGAGCGAACGAGTACGAGACGCAGAGCCCGAGCCTTCAGAAGGATCGCGCGTGCAAAGCGCTCACCACGTGCGCCGCCGGCACGCGCATCAAGACCGCGGCGACCGCCACCAGCGATCGCGTTTGCGAGAGCTGCAGCAGCGGAACATTCACGGCCTCCGCCAACCTCAACAGTTGTCAGACCTGGCGCAATTGCTCCGCGGGTTTCTTTGCGACCAGCGGCAGCGCCACGAAGGACAGAGCCTGCACCGCGTGCAGCAACGGCACGTTCTCGACCACCCAGAACGCCGCTTCCTGCCAGCCGTGGAAGACCTGCTCGTCGAACCAGACGCAAACCATGGCCGGCACCTCCACGAGCGACGTGGTGTGCGTGGACAAGCCCGTCTGCAGCACGGCGCCCGGTCGAACCTGCACCGTGGATTGCCCGTGCCCCGGCGGCGAGGGCGTGTGCACCGCGAGCAACCAGTGCTCCGGCGGCGCGGTCTGCGTCAGCGATGGCGGCAAGAAGTTCGGACGCTCCGGCGGCACTTGCCTCGCCCCGCACTGCAACAACGACAAGAAAGACAGCACCGAAACCAGCGTCGACTGCGGCGGCGAATGCGGTTGCCGCGCCACTTTCGAGGTGGTCTCGTACTCATCGGTGCCCTCGGGAGCGAAGCTCGCCAGCCTGAAGGGCATGAGCGGCGACGGAACCCGCTTTGCGGCTGAGCTTGGGCGCAGCCGAGACGCCTACCCCGCTGTCGTCGATTTCAACGGCCGCGTCACCGAGCTCGAAAACTACGGCAAAACGGCCAACGTTTACGGCATCAGCGCGGACGGCAACGTCGTCATTGGCGGTACATCGTGCGCCAACCCGCCGCTCTGCAGCGACACCACTTGGTCGCAGGCCAGATGGACGGGCTCGGCAGGGCCGACCACTTTAGCCACCACCGGCACGCTCAAGGCGGTGTCAGCCACTGGCTCCTTCGTCGCAGGCAACGTCTTCGACACCTCGGTGGACGCCATGCGCGGCTTCCTGCAGGGCAACAATCAGCTCACCACGATCCCCGCGATCTCGTTCGCGATCGGCATCACGCGGGACGGCAAGTACGTTGCCGGAGAGCTGGTGGCAGGAGGCACCGGTCTTTGGTTGGTGTCAACGGGGGCCGTAACGAAGATCGGCGCTGCGGCCTGGAGCTCCACCTCTATCAGCGCCGTGAGCGGCTCGACGCCCGTCGTCGTCGGCGAAGGCTACATCAGCGCTACTAACAAGCGCATCGGCTATCGCTGGAAGGGCAGCGTCTTGACCGAGATCGGTACCCTTGCGGACGGGCGACATGCCAGCCCGGCCGCCGTGTCCGTCGATGGCACGACGGTCGTGGGTACGCTGGGCGATTCACCCTCGACGGACGCCTTCATCTGGACCGACTCGGGTAAGCTCCGCACGCTCTTCGCTGAGCTCGAAGCGAGGGGCTACGAGCCGCCGGGCGACTTGCTGCTCAAGACGCCCAAGTTCATCTCCGATGACGGCAAGACAATCGTCGGCGTCGAAACGCCCGATCCCCCCACGTTCTGGCGCGTGATCCTCGACTAGGCGCGTCTCAAATCGAGAGCGCTCTCGCGACGTCGCGCGGCACGCGACGCTCAGACTAGTTGCCCGGACGGTTGCTCCTGCGCGCGCTGTGGCGCGCCCAGCGAAGAGCGATCGCGCGTGCGAAGGCCCTTCAATCGCTGCGCTGGCTGTGGCACGGTGGCTCGTAGCGGTCTGAATTGAACATGTCGAAGAAGAAGTTACTGGCGGCAAGTCTCTTGGTTGGCGCAGCGCTCAGCTGCGGGTCGAGCTCCGGCTCGAAGGTGGTCGACGGCGCTGGAGGCGACGGCTCCAGCGGGGCCGACTCAGGTGGCTCGGATTCGGGCGGAAGGCCCAACAACCCCGGGGTCTCCAGCACTTACGCCGAGGTCTCGTCCGTCGCAGAGCTGATTTACGACGACGTCGAGGCGGGCGAGGATGTGTCCCCGCACATCGAGGCCGTCCTCGAGGCGTTCGGAGTGCCGACGCTGGAGGCCGACGACGTCGACGGCGCGCTCGAGCGCATCGACGCGGGGCTCCCGTTCGTGACCACTCGCGTCGTCGAGCAGATGGCGGCTGCTTACGCGCAGCTCCGGCTCGTCGATGTCGAAGGGTTCGCCGAGGGCCTCGTGGAGCAGGGCGTCGAGCTCGACTTCCCCTACGACTTGGGCGGCGCAGAGCTCAACGCGGAGCTCCTCGGTTCGATCCTCTATTCGTCGGTCATCGGTGGTGAGGCCGACCCCGAGCTGCCGCTCGACGAAGGCACCGTGCTGCCATCGCTCGTCCGGCAGCTCGGGCAAGAGCGAGCGCGCCGCAAGGACTTGCAGGAAGATTTCCTCTGGGGCGACGGCCTGCTCGATCCGCTGCAGTTCACGCTCCTCGCCTTCACCATCTTCGCGGAGTCGGACGAAGCGGAGCGCTCGCTGAGCGGCAGCCCCAAGCTGCCGTCGAAGTTCCAGTTCCTCCAATCGAACCCCGGCGCCGACTTCATCAAGGACCAGATCAAGAGCCAGCTGAAGGACAAGGTGGAGGGTGAGCTGACGAGCGCGCTCCAAGGCCTCACTCAAGTCCCGCTCGACAAGAAAGACGCCGCGAAGGTCAGCGTCTGCGGCTCGCTCATCCTGTACGGGCACAAAGTCGCGATCACCAACACCCCTGATCTGCTCTGGCACGCCCCCAAGAAGCCGAACGTCACCACCATCGAGATGACGCTCACCTTCGAGGACGACTACTACGACAACTGGGCGCGCGCCGTGCTCGGCTCCGCCGTCACCGATCTCACGGGCTGCGCCTTCCCGCGCAAGGGGCCCATCGAAGGCAAGCCGATCGAGTGGAGCGTCTCGAGCGGGCTCGAAGGCCACGGCTCGTTCGACGTCACGCCTTCCATCACGAACGACCTCGGCCAAGCCACGGCCACCTGGCGCACCGTGACCGACCACTACCCGGAAGCCTGCCACGTGTTCGAGAACCAGCGCGACGCGGTCGGCGCGACCGAAGCGGTGGTGAGCGGCCTCCTCTCGGGCTGGAGCACGGTGGAGACGATCGTGACGTTCCTGAACCCCAACACGGGCACTCAGGGTCATGATCCGCTCACTGTCCTTTATTACGAAGTGAGCACCGACGACACCTGTCACAGCGAATGAGCTCGAGCCCGCGACACGCGGCGCGGCTGCTGCAGGTAGCACCCGGGTTGCTCGTCGCGGCCACCGCGTTCTTTGCGCTGCCGAATGAGGCGGGCGGGTTCCGGCTCGCCAAGTGGAGCCTGTTCGGGCTCGGGCTATGCGCCATCGGCGTCGCCTCGCTGCTGCGTCCACCGCCACGTCGCTTGCCGGCGCGCTGGGTCCCTCTGGGCGGCTTCGTGGCGCTCGCAGTGGCTCTTCCGGCGCTCTCGTCGTCCCTCGCGGCGACGCACTGGCCGGGAGCGCTGGGCCTGCTGTCAGGCCTCGCGCTGTTCTTCTTGGTCGCCGCCGCGCACGACGACAGTGACGATGCGCGGCGCTCGAGCCTGGCGGTGCTCGTTGCAGGCGGCGCGCTGTGCGCGGTCGTGGTCTTGCTCCAGGCCGCTGGGCTGCGCTGGCTGACCAGCGAGGTCTATACCGGCCTCGAGTTTCGTGCGCCGGGTACGTTTGGCAACCCGAACTGGGCCGCCGCTTACCTGGCGCCGCTGGTGCCGCTCTCGCTGGGGCTCGCTGCTGGCGCCTCCCCGGCGCGGCGCCGCGTGTATCACGCCGCGGCCGCGCTGCTCGCTGCGGCAACGCTCGCCACGCTGTCGAAAGGAGGCCTGGTGACGCTCGCGGCGGGGCTCGTCGCCTTTGGCTGCCTGGGCCGCAATCAGCCGCGCGGGCGGCGGCTGGTGCTCCTCGCAGTGACATTTGGCTGCGCGGCGGCGGCGCTCGCGCTGGCTTGGCAGCAAGATCTGGCGGCCCAGGCGTCGTGGCTGCGCGGGCGGCTCTTTCTCTGGCGAGCTGCGCTCGAAATCGTGGCGCAGCACCCGCTCACCGGCGTGGGCATCGGCGGCTACCCCTCCGCTTATGGCCGCGCCGCCGCCGCCTTGGTGAATGGGGATCCGCACGCCTTCATGCCGCTTTCGAGCGTGGACTTCGCGCACAACGATTTGCTTCAGCTCGCGGCCGAAGGTGGTCTCCTCACCGCCGCTGCTTTCGTGGTCGTCGTCGTCGTCGTGCTTCGCACCGCGCACGTTCGGGGTGATTCACAGTCGCGGGCCGTAGGCGCGGCCTTGGTAGCGCTGGTCGCGTGCGGCTTCGCGGATTCACCGCTGCGGGTACCGTCGACCTTCGTGCTCTTCTTCTTCCTGCTGGGCTTTCTCTCGCCCAGCGCTCCGTCACGCCTACACCGCCCCGTGCTGGCCGCCGTCGCGCTGCTCGGGCTGCTGCAGGGCGTACGCTTCGCCGCCGGCAACGCGGCCTGGACCCGCGGGCGAGAGGCGCTACGCGCGAACGAGCCCGCCGTGAGCGATCTTTCGCGCGCCCGCCACTGGATGCCGGAGCACGGGCGCAGCGCGTCTCAATATGCGCGAGCTCTGGCGCGCGCCGGACGCTTCGAGGAAGCCCTGGCAGCGTCGACCCGAGCCGCGTCGCTGCGCTTCGACTTCGACGACGAGATCTTCCGACGCGACCTCCAGGGGCGCTCCCTCGAGGTCGCGGCCGCGCTCCGGCAATGGCAGGAGCTGGCCGCGACCTTCCCTGCCCTCGTGACACCGCAGCTGCGCCTCGGCGCGCTCCACCTACGGGCGGGGAATCGCCCTGCCGCCATCGCCGCCTACGAGGCCGTCATCGAGAACCCGCAGGCGACGCCCCGCGCCGAGGCAGCCCGCACCCAAGCGCGCGGCATGCTGAAGGCGCTCGGCCCGAAGTCGCGCCGCCCCCGAGGGGGCTCGCCCCAGCGCGGCCGCGGGCCGTGAAGCTATCGCCGCGCCAGGCGCAGACCGCGCATGGCGATGGCGAAGGTTTCACGCATCTGCTCGAACACGCTCGTAGCGTGATCGCCGAGCGGTACGGTGAGCAATCCGAGCGGCTCGTCGTCGTGAACGATGCCTTGGACGAGCACTGCGTGGGCCTGATCATCGAACACGCCGCTCGCGCAGAAATCACTCGAATCGAAATGCGGCGCAGCGCCCGTGCGACCATTGGCTTGGATCGCAGCCAGGCAGAGGCAGCGCTCCGAAGCGCGACCGGGCTGCTCGAAGAGACCCAGGCAAAGGGCGCGAAATCCGAGGCGGCGCAGCCCTTGCTCGAACGCGGCGCGCTCGTGCGCGCTGTCGGCCGAGTGGAGCAGCGCGCCGCTGACGCGGGAGAGCACCCGCGAAAAATCCACGACCTCCATCCGGCGCAGGGTCTCTCCTCGCAGCAGCCACTCGCCGACCAGCTCGCGCGCGGCGTCGACGATGTCGCCGATGCGAGAGATGACTTCGACGTCTTTCGGCGCGCAGTCGAACAAAACGCGCCTCAGCGTGCTCAGCACCGGCTGCACGCGGGCCACGTCTACGCCCGCCCGCTGCATCCCGGCCATGATCTGATCGAGCACCGAGAGGAAGGCATCGCCGCCTTGCCCGCGGCAGTCTGCGAGCAGCGCCGTCACCAGTCGCTCCTCCCAGCGCAAGCCCGCGCCGATGAGCGAGCCACGCGCGCTCCGCGAAAGCTCGGCAAAAATCAGCGCACGCCGCTCCATCACCGCGATCTCCAGCGAGCGCGAATGCCCGGTTGATGCGCGCTTGTTGAGCAAGCTCGTGCCCCTCGAGCAACCGCACGAGCGCCGGGCGACCATGGTCGCGGGCAGCCGCGTGAGCGGCGGGATGCGCGCGCCTTTCATCAGCTCGAGCAGAGCGCGCATCCCGTCACGCCCCATGCGCTCGGTCGGTTGTTGAACGGTCGTGAGCGGGGGCACCGCGCACTTGCCGATTTCGCCGTCGTCGTAGCCGGTAACGACGATGCTCGCCGGCACGGCGATACCGCGCTCTCGCAGCGCGTCCATCGCCCCGAGCGCCATGTAATCGTTGGCGCAGCAAATCGCGCTCACCGCGTCGATGGCGATGCCGCGCACGTCGAACAGCTCGCGAACCGCGGCCGCCCCCGAGTCGCGCAGCCAATCGCCTTGCAGCACCAAGCGCGGATCTTCGACGATATCGAACTCTGCCAGCACGCTTCGGTACGCCGCGAAGCGCTCTTCGGCTTCCACGCTCGCGGCAGGACCACGGATGAAGGCGATGCGGCGATGATGGTGCTGCTCGATGAGGTGCGAAACCAAGTCCTTCATGCCGGGCGCGCCTTCGCTGATCACGCTCGGGCAGGCGCCCAGCGCGACGCCGAGGCTGACCATCGGCACCCCCTGAAAGCGGCTCAGCCACTCCTCCAAGGCCTGCACGCCCAGCACGTTGCTCAGCGACCCGCCGAGGACCAAGATGCCGTCGAAGTCGCGCGGGCGCAGCAAGTCGAACAAGAAATTTCTCACGCAGCTCGGGTGCTGCGAGCCGCTGCCGAGCACCCCACCCGCCACGCACCACAGCTCGACGCCTTCTTGTTGAGCGGTCGCACGAGCGCCCTGCAGCACGGCCGCCTGGTAGTCATCTTCGATGGCATCCATCAGCAGCGCTACTCGTCGGCGAGCGCGCCCTCTTCCGGCGTCCTGAGCGAGGTTCGGCAATCCTTCAAATGTTACACACGCGGGCCGCCTTCACACCCTCATTCGGGCCGGCTGTCCCGTTACGAGGGTTACAAGCTCGTCGCATGCGTCGAGGTAGGCGTTGCACCCCGCCCCACGGGACGTGGCGTTTTGAGGCTAGGCGCTTCGCGGGCGAACGGATAAGTCAGCGGGGCATGCTGATTCACTCGGTCTATTTTTGGTTCAAGGCAGATGCTGACCCTGCGCTGGTCGCCCGGTTCGAGGAAGGGCTGAAGAAGCTCAGGCAGATCCCGGACATTCGCGAGACTCACTTCGGCAAGCCGGAAATCACCCCCAAGCGGCCCGTCGTCGACGACTCGTACGCTTGGGCGCTGGTCGCCATCTTCCCGGATCTAGCGGCGCACGATCGCTACCAAGCGCACGAGATTCACGAGCGGTTCGTGCAGGAGTTCTCGAGCAGCTGGCAGAAGGTTCAAGTCTACGACGTCCGCGTGTGACGCGGCGACCCGCCTCAGGAGCCGGGAGCGTCGTCTTCGCGCGCCAGCCAGTGGACGATGTCGCTCGAAGACAAGACGCCAGTCAGCGCGCCCTTTCGATCGACGACGAACACGCGGTGCAGGTGCTCCTCCGCCATCAACGCGGCGGCTTGCCCGAGTGAAGTATCTTCCGTCACCACGACTGGATTTCCCGTCATGATGTCGCGGGCGCGGCAGGCCTTCTCAGCGGCCTCAGGGGTCGCTTCCAGACGGGCCGCGTCGAGCAAGGCGGACGTGGCGCTGCCCGCCTGGTCGTAGAGCTCTCGCAAGAGATCGGTCTTCGAAACCACACCGATCGCTTTGCCGCTCGCGTCGACCACCGGCGCGCCGCTGATCCCCGCCGTCACGAAGATTCGCATCAGATCGAGCAGCCCGATCTCGGGATCCACGGTAAAGACCGGGCTAGCCATGGCTTCGGTCACGGGCACGCTGCTCGCCGCGGGCGGCAGTCGACGCGAGCGCTCTGCTGCTTTCATGGTGCGAATAGCGTCGCGCACGGGGTAGCAATGTCAAGTCGCTTCGCAGCCGAGCCGGGCTCGGTCAGCGCGATGCCAAGGCCGCAGCTACCGCCATGCACCGGCCTCCGAGCACTCCTCGGCGTCGACGGTCGGCTCGCCGCAGGTCCCTTGGTCGAGCTCATCGTACACGCAGTAGCGAGTCGCGCAGCCCCGTCCGTCGTCACAGCGCGCGCCGTCGGGTTGCCGCTCCCTGCAGTGCTGGTCGTTGAGATCGCAGAAGGCCCCGCTGACGCAAGCGTCAGAGCTGTCGCAAGGCTCGCCAACCGCCACGAGCGGTTGGCACCGAGGTCGGTCGTTGAACTGGCAATACAGTCCGTCTTTGATGTAACACGCGACGTTGACAGGCGGTTGCCCGCCTGCCGTCGGCGCGACGTCCAAGCTGCAGCCTTCGCCCTCGTTGCAGGTGCCGACACAAGCGTCACCGGCCTTGCCGCGCGCGGGCGTGGTTCTTTCCACGATGGTGCACACCCCACTTCCCTCCTCACCGTCGTCGTTGAACACGCACTGAGCTCCGCGGGAGCGGACGCCTTGGCACTGCGAGGTCGAGCGGCACTCGCCACCGACAGGCACCGTCCCCACGAACAGGTCGTCGCAGGCGGACAGCGCGCCGTCGGCGTCGTTGGCTTGCCCGCAGCTCATGCTCCGACGCAGCTGGTCGAGGCAGGCCCCGCCGACGGCTGGGTTGTACTCCACCTTTTCATCCTCCGACCAAAGCGCGACCAAGCGCAGCGTCGTCGCGGCCTCACAGGAAGCGCGATCGAAGCTGTGGCTTGCTCGGTCACAGCACCCTCCGAGGCTATCGCAGCGCGCCGCCGCCGCCCCCGCCGTGAACTCCTCCAGGGTTACTGGACCCTGCACTTCGGACTTGCCGCAGCTCGTCGTCAAAGCAAACGCCAACCCCGCAACGACCCAATCCCTGGAGCGCATTCACCATCAGGCTAGCGCTCGAGTGGGAGATTCGCAACTGAGGGCGCCCGCAGCATGGCAATCCGAGTAGAGTGCGCGCGCGGCGGCCCTAACCGAGGAGCGCGTAGCGCTGGAGCGTCGGGCCGAGCGCGGCCACGATCTCCTCGTGCGAGAGCGCGACCACGGGCGGCAGCTTGAGCACGTAGCGGCACATCGCGAGGCCGAGCAGCTGACTGGCGACCAGCCCCGCGCGTCGTCCCGCGCTCGCCGGATCACCGATCGCCGTGATGAACGGCATGACCTGCGCCAGGAAGGCGTCACGCATCTTCGCCGCCGCGTAGCTGTTCGAGGCCGCGGAGCGCAGCAGCACCGCCATCCCCTGCTTGCTGCCAGCGCCCTCCCAAATCTCGAGGAAGTGCTCGGCCACGGTCCGTCCGATGTCGGCCGGACAGATGTCGGCGGACGACGGCAGCTCGAGCTTCACCGAGGCTGCTTCCGCGAACAGCCCGTCTTTGCTGCCGAAATAACGGATCACCATCGCGGGATCGATGCGCGCGCGCTCCGCCACCTCGCGCACGGTCGTGGCTTCGTAGCCCTGCTTGGCGAAGAGCTGGCGCGCAGCAGCCAGGATTGCCTCGCGGGTCCTCTCCGATTTCTTCATTCCTTTCATCGAGGCAAATTGATTTTGCCTACAACCGTTGACAATCGCAAGGGGCGAACGCACATGAAGTCAACAACCGTTGACAATTGGAGGAGCCGAGATGATGCGAGAATCGACCGACGTGCTGATCGTGGGGGCAGGGCCAACCGGGCTGTCGCTGTCCATCGCCCTGCACCAGCGCGGCATCGCCCACGTGCTGATCGATAGGCTCGAGCAAGGCCAGAACACGTCGCGCGCAGGAGTCATTCACGCGCAGACCCTCGAGTCATTGCGGGAGCTGGGTGTCACCGAGCGCCTCACGGCGCTCGGGTTGAAGCTCGACGCCTTTGCGATTCGCGAGCGTGATCGCGCGCTGCTCGAGCTGAGCTTCCGCGACTTGCCGTCCGCCTTTCCCTACCTGCTCATGTTACCCCAGAACGTCACCGAGGCCGTGCTCGCTGAACGCATCGCAGAGCTCGGCGGGACGATTCGGCGCGGCGTCACCGCCGAGAGCATCGAGCCAGCGACGGAAGGGGCGCGAGTAACGGTGAGTGAACGCGGTGAGCCGCGCGTCATTTCGGCGAAGTGGGTGGTGGGCGCCGACGGCATGCACAGCCTGGTGCGCCGCGCCGCGGGCGTCGAGTTCGACGGCGCGAGCTACGCAGAGTCGTTCGTCCTCGCCGACGTCCACTTGGATCGCGCGCCCGCCCCCGACGAGGTCTCGCTGTTCTTCTCGCCCGATGGCGTGCTGGTGGTCGCGCCGCTGCCCGGCGGCACCTACCGCGTGGTCGCCACCCTCAACGATGCTCCCGAGCAGCCGGGGCTGGCAGATATTCAGGCGCTCCTCGACAGCCGCGGTCCCGCCGAGCGTCGCTGCCGAGTGCTCGACGTGACCTGGAGCTCTCGCTTCCGTCTCCACCACCGCCTGGCGACCTCGTACCGCAGCGGTCGCCTGCTGTTGATGGGCGACGCGGCTCACGTGCACAGCCCCGCCGGCGGACAGGGCATGAATACGGGGATCATCGACGCCACGGTGCTCGGCCGGCTGCTGGCCGACGTCGTGACGGGCGCGCGCCGAGAAGCAGACATCGATCTGTACCAGTCGCTGCGCCAGCCAGCTGCAGCGCAGGTGCTCGACCTCGCTGATCGGCTGACCAACATGGCGACCGCGAAGAGCTGGCTCGAGCGACGATGGCGCAATGCGCTGCTGCGCATCGTGGGCAGCCTGCCCTTCCTGCGGCGCCGCATCGCGCTGAGCCTGTCGGGCTTAGGACGCGCCGCCCTCGCGCAGGTGCCGCCTCAGCCCGTGTCCGATTGTGTCGGCCGCGTACCGGAGTGTGTCGCTCCGCGTGGCCGGCGCAGGCTCGCGGTACCCTGAGCGAACAACGCTTTACGGAGGTGAACCATGCGTCGTTTTTTCGGATCAGCTGCGATTGGGGGGTGGCCGGCGCTTCTCGGGCTCGCGTGCTTGGCGGTGAGCCCCAGCGCGCGCGCAGATAGCTTGAGCTGCAACTACCGCATCGCGTCGAGCGGTGACACTCGCTACGAGGTGCGCGCCATTTGCGGCGAGCCCGATGATGCGGTCCAGCGCGTCGAATACCGCACCGTGCGCGGACGAGTCGCCGGCCCGTGCGCGCGAGAAGGCAAGCAGGTTCGCTGCAGCCGCACGCAGGAGGCGGTCGTCGAGGTCGTGATCGACGAATGGACTTACGACTTTGGACGTAACCGCTTCATCCAGTACCTCACGTTCGAACAGGGGCGGCTCGTCTCTGTGCGATCCGGCAGCTACGGACGCAAGTGAACAGCATAAAACTCTTCACGGCAGGAAAATGGCGCTCGTCCGCACCCCACCCCCAAGTCCGAGCCCGCAACCGCTCCGGATCAGCCGCTCCCGCGCCCGATCCCGGCCCGATCACCCATCAAGGCTGGACCGACGGTAGTGGTCTCATCCGATCGCGCGAGCCGCAGTTTCGCGCGGCGCGTGACGATCTTTGGTCGACTTTGGCGAGCGCCGCCCCTTACCCCTCTGTGACCCCCGCCCGAAGCCATACCGCCGCGCTGCTCGTTCTCTTCGCGCAAGCCTGCTCTGCTCCTTCGTCATCACCCGAGACCGTGACGGCCGGCGCGAGCATGGGAGGGAGCGCGTCCGGCGGCGGCGTCTCGGCTGGCAATGGCTCCGGGGCTCCCGGCGGCGCTGGCAGCAGCGCGGCCGCGGCCGGCGCGACCGGCGACGGCGAGGGAGGTAGCGTCGGCGCAGCCGCGGGCAGCTCCGCGGGCGGAGCGCCACCGCATGCGACCGCGGGCAGCGCCGGCAACGCGAGCGGCGCGGGCAACCAGCCCATGGCCGGCGCGGGCGGAGCTGCGGGCGGAGCTGCCGGGAGCGCCGGCTGCGACTTCGCGGTGCTCGACCCGAGCAAGCCGCCCCAAATGCTGCAGCTATCGGGCAGCGTCGGCACCCACGATCCCGTCGTGATCGAGGCCGACGGAATTTTTTACATGTTCCACACTGGCAACAACATTGGCGCCAAAACCTCGACCGACCTCCGAAGCTGGAAGAACGCGCCCACCGTGTTCACGAACGCGACCCGACCGGCGTGGCTCGCGCAGCAGGTACCAGCGGTAGAATCGAACCTGTGGGCGCCCGACATCTCGCGGTTCGGCGGGCAGTACCACTTGTACTATTCGGTCTCGAGCTTCAGCAGCAATCGCTCGTGCATCGGACACCTCACGCGCCCATCGCTAGCGACGGGGAGCTGGACCGACCGCGGCCCCGTCATCTGCTCGAACACCACGTCTACCAAAGAAAATTGGAACGCGATCGATCCGAACGTGGTCATCGACGAGGCCGGCACGCCGTGGCTGTCGTTCGGCAGCTTCTGGAGCGGCATCAAGCTCATTCAGCTCGATCAAGCAGGCGCGCGCGTCGGCACGTCGCTCGAATCGCTGGCGAATCGACCGAACGATAGCGGCGCGGTCGAGGCGCCATTCATCGTGCGCCGCTGCGACTACTACTACCTGTTCGTGTCATGGGACAGCTGCTGCAAGGGCGTGAGCAGCACCTACAACCTCCGCGTTGGCCGCAGTAAGAGCGTGAAGGGGCCGTACGTCGATCGCGACGGCAAGAGCCTGCTCGAGGGCGGCGGCACGCTGCTCGTGCAGGGCAACTCGACCTTCCACGGGCCGGGGCACAACGCGGTGCTCTTCACCGCGACGGCCGCGTACAACATCTTCCACGCCTACGACGCCCCCCCAGCGACGCTGCGCATCTCCGAGCTTGCGTTCGGCGCCGACGGTTGGCCGGTGTCGGCCGGGCCGTAAGCGCCGCGGCGGGCGGGCGCCCGAGCGCGCTGAAGACCGCGGTTGACGGCCGCGCCGTCTCCCGCGAAAAGGTGGGCCTGACGGCTCCGACCGAAACCGCTCTGCGCGCCGGGCTCGCTCGAGTCGGGCGCTGGCTCGTCGGGGGCGCCCTCGTCGGTGTCGCGGCCGGCCTCGGAGCAGCGCTGTTTCTCTGGCTGCTCGACGAAGCGACCGAGCTCCGCTCGCAGCACGAGGTCATCGTTTATGCCCTACCCCTCGCCGGGTTCGCGCTGGGAGCGGCTTGGCAGCGGCTCGGGCGCCCGATCGCGCGTGGCAGTGATCTGGTGATCGACACCATCGCCCAGGGCGGAGCGCCGATCCCGCTACGCATGGCGCCGCTGGTGCTTTTCGGGAGCGTCGCGACCCACCTCTTCGGTGGCAGCGCGGGGCGCGAGGGCGCGGCCGTGCAAATCGGCGCGAGCCTCAGCGATTGGCTCGCGAGTCGCCTCGGCGGCGGGGCCATCCTGCGGCGACAGCTGGTCGCGGCGGGCGTGGCCGGTGGCTTCGGAGCGGTGTTCGGGACGCCGCTGGCGGGTGCGGTGTTCGGGCTCGAGCTCGTGGGGCTGCGGCGCGCTGACAAGCTCGCGCTGATACCGGCCGCGGTCGCCGCCTTCCTCGGTGACTACGTGACGCGCGGGCTCGGCCTTCACCACACGCCTTACCCGCGCTTGCCTTGGACCGACCTCACGCCGCTGCTCGCCGGGAAGTGGCTCTTGTTCGCGCTCGGCGTGGCCGCGATGGCGCTCGTGTTCACGGAGGCGATGCACGCCGCCAAGGCGCTCGGTCAACGCTGGGTCCCCGTCTCGAGCTGGCGGCTGATGCTGGGAGGCTGCCTGGTCGTCGCGCTGTGGCGAGCGGCGGGGACGAGCGACTACCTGGGCCTCGGCGTCCCTGGCATCTTGCGGGCGTTCGGTGACGCGGAGCTCCCCTTCGCGGCCCTGCCGTGGAAGCTCACGTTCACGATCGTCACGCTGGGCGCGGGGTTTCTGGGCGGAGAAGTAACGCCGCTGTTCTTCATCGGCGCGACGCTCGGCAACCTGCAAGCGCGCCTGCTCGATCTGCCGCTCGCGCTCGGCGCGGGGGTGGGGCTCGCGGCGTTGTTCGGCGCCGCCGCCAACGCGCCGCTCGCGCTCTCAGTCATGGCCATCGAAATCATGGGCTGGGCGATCGCGCCGCACGTCGCCATCGTCACCGGCGTGGCTTGGCTGCTGACCCGCCATCGCAGCATCTATGCGGCCCAGCTCAGCGGTCAGCGATAGACGTAGATCTCACCCACGCTCCAGCTGCGCTGGCGAGGCTCCGTGATCTGAAAGCGCAGGTAGCGTCCTACCTGCGGCCCCTGAAAGTCGACCCACAACCACTCGTTGCCCTGCACGCGCGTGCGGACCGGCTCCCCGAAATTGCCATCGCTCGAGACGTAGGCGTCGATGTACCCCGGTACGTCTTGGTTCTGAGGCGAGGTGACCTCCTTCAATAAGGCCTTGAAGAAGATGGTCTGCTTACCCAAGTCGACCTCGACGTACATGCCGGAGCGCTGCGGCGCGCCCGAAGACCAATGGCTGTCGTCGTTGCCGTCGAACAGGTTGCCTGCGCCAGATTCCGTGGCCGGCTCCGAGCTCGAGAACACCCAGCCCCCGCGTCCGAGCTCCTCGTTGCTCGGGCTCTCGGGCACGCAGGTGCCCCGCAAGCAGACCCGCGTCGCACAGTCGCTCGCCACTTTGCAGCCCTCGCCCACCTCGCAAGGATCGCAGACGGCCCCGCCGCAGTCTGGCCAAGTCTCGTCTTGATTCTGCACCTCATCTTCGCAGCTCGCGACGGTGCAGCGCTTATCGGAGCCGCACACCTTGCTGGCGCAGTCGCGCGCGAGCTCGCACTTGGCGGGCGCCATGCACGGCGCGCACGCGGGGCCGCCGCAATCGACGTCCGTCTCGAGCCCGTTCTTTGCCCCGTCGGTGCAGCGCGCGTCCACGCAGATTTCATCGACGCAGCGGGCGCTCAGGCAGTCGTCGGCATCTTTGCAGGCCATGCCGTTGCCACAGCCCACGCAGCCGCCCCCGCAGTCGGGTCCGGTCTCGGCCCCGTTGCGCACGCCATCTTTGCAGTTGCTCGGCTGGCAGACTCGGTCGCAGACCAGCGACGCGCAGTCATCGGCCTCCAGGCAGCGCCGGTCCGTCTCGCAGCGCTTGCTGCAGGTCCCGCCGCAGTCCACGTCGCTCTCCGAGCCGTTCTGCTTGTCGTCACTGCAGGTGGGGCAGTCGGGGCAGCTGCCGCCGCAATCCACCCCCTCCTCGTCAGCGTCGCGCCTGCCATTGACGCAGGCGGGGCAAGCTTCGCAGCTGCCGCCGCAGTCCACCGCCTCCTCGTCGCCGCTGCGCACGTTGTCGTTGCAGTGACAGGGGCGACAGTCACCGCCGCAGTCGACCTGGGTCTCGGCGCCGTCGCGTACGCCGTTATCGCAATCCGGCTGAGGAGGAAGACGGTCCGGGACCGCGTAGTCGGGGAACGAGCACGCCGCGACACACACCAGCGCAAACGCGCACAAGCCGCGGCTCAGGGACATCAGTCGGTCTAACTTAGCAAACGGAGAGGGGGCCGGGGGAGCAGCGAGCAACTGCCCCTCCGCAGCCTGCGCTTTTCCCCGCGCCAGGTTCGGCAAAGAAGCGGAGCCCGCCAGGCTGGCCCGTGCGCTCCGTTCACACCCGTGATCCGAATGCCGCGGCGTCGCGGCGGAACCTCAACCGCCCGCCCCCCGCCCCGCGCCCGTAGGCAGACCGATTTCCAACCCTGGCGCCCGAAGCTGGCCGAAAGCCGCGGGAAAACCGGCGCCGCCCGACAGTAGGAGGGACACTCCCGGGAGCACCCGCTTCACGGCACGCCGTTTGATTGTCAGCGGCAGGACTGCCCGTCTAAGTTGTCGGCAGGCTTTCATCTGCCTCGAGGTAAACCCCCATGCTGAATCGTCTTACTTTCACTTCATTGGTATTGGTCGGCCTTGCGGCCATGGGCTGCAGCAAGGAGACGACGTCGTCTTCGAACATCAGGACGGGCGGCATCGCCGCGCTGATCGACGTCTACGCGGACACCGACGATACCGCGACCGTGCGGGTGAAATTGGTCGTGGGCGGATCCGACAGCAACACCTACGTCGACTTGGCCAGCGGCGATCGTTTGCTCGCCAGCGCGGACGGCGACGAGAAGGAGCTGGAGGCGGTCGACCCCGGCGTCTACGAGGCCAACTTCCGTGGTGTCGGCGAGGACACCGAGTTTTCGGTCACCCTCGAGCGCGACGACGACGAGACGGCCAGCGAAAATTCCGGCCTCCTGCCCGCTCCCTTCACCCTGGACGAGCCGGAGAGCGGCCTGTCGCGGGCCGAAGAGGACCTCGAGGTCACCTGGGCTCCCGCCGAGACCGGCGACCCGATGACCCTCGAGTTCGACGGGGACTGCATCTTCGATTTCGACGCCACCGCGTCCGACACCGGTCGCTACGTCGCCAAAGCTGGGAAGCTCCGTTCGACGGGAGGCGACGACCCGGAGACCTGCGATATCGAGGTCGAGGTCGAGCGCACGCGCAAGGGTGTGGTGGACTCCAAGTTCGACCGCGAAAGTTGGTTCAAACTGCACCAGCGTCGCGACGTGACCTTCACTTCGAAGCCCTGAGCTCCGCCAGACTAGCCCTGGCGTACGTGTCCTGGACCTGCCCTAGTTGACGGGCGCAACAAGCGCCTTTCAGCTAGGGTTGCCCATGGTGTATGGGACTCGGAGGTCCACGATGATTCGCTCGACTCGCAAGCGGGGGCTCGTTCAGCGTACGTTTTTGTTGGTCAGCTTGGCCACGCTCGGCGCCGGCATGGCGTGCGGCGAAAACCCCGAGCTCGCGGTCGGGGTGGGCGGCGTCGACGCAGGCGCCGACGTGGGCGAGAGCTGCAACAAGACCTCTGATTGCCGGCCCACCCTCGACTGTCGCGGCGGCAAGTGCGTCGGCAGCTGCTTGGACGACGCGAGCTTGTGCGGCAAAGAAGCCTGCCTGCCGAGCGGCAAGTGCACGCAGGGCCTGGGCACCGACTGTCGCGACGACGACGGCTGCGGCGCTGGTCTCGCCTGCTCCGAGCGCTTCGGGCACTGCTCGCTGACCTGTGACCCTGACGACTCGAAGGGCTGCCCCGGTAACACCCCGTGTCGTGACGACGGCACATGCGCCACCGACCGCGACATCGATTTGGGTCTAGGCGGCGCGGGCAACAGCGGCGGTCCTGACGGCTCCGGCGGCGCCAGCAGCTGCATCGATGTGAAGGTCGACTGGGAGCCGCAAGTTCCCACCGTGCTCTTGCTCATCGATCGCTCGGGCTCGATGAACGCCGACGGTGGCTTCGGGGCGGCCGTACAAGCCGCCGTCGACGACGGCACCTACACGCTCGGAGATTGCCCGTCCCACAACAATTGGCGCTGGAACGTGGTTCGGGACGTGCTGTTCAACCCCACCAAAGGCATCGTCAAGCCGCTCGAAGATCGCGTGCGCTTCGGCATGTCTTTGTACAGCTCGGAAGACGGCGGGCCGACGTGCCCGGAGCTGATCAACGTGGACATTGAGTTCGGCAACGCGGACGCGATGCTCGAGCAGTTCCAATGCGACGACATCTCCGATGACACGCCCACCGGCGAGTCGCTGATCGCGGCCGCCAAGGCGCTGGTCGACTTCACGGAGCCTGGCCCCAAGGTGATCGTGCTCGCCACCGACGGTGAGCCCGACAACTGCGAGTGCCCCGACTTCAACGACAACGACGAGCCCGTGCTCGCCAAGTGCAAGATGCCGGGCGTCGCGGCGCAAATCCAAGCCGACGTGGTGAGCACCGCGCAGGCGATCCGTGACGACGACGAGATCACCATCCACGTCATCAACGTGAGCACGCCGTCGAACGCCAGCCTGCAGCAGCACCTGACCGACGTCGCCAACGCGGGCGGCGGCAACGTGTACCCCGGCTTCAGCCCCGGCGACCTCACCGCCGCTTTCGAGGAGATCATCGACGGCGTGCGCTCCTGCGTCATCGACCTCGACGGCGAGATCAGGCCCGGCAAAGAGGCGACCGGCACCGTGACGCTCGACGGCGAGAAGCTGGAGCTGGACGGCGACGACGGCTGGCAGGTGAACACGCCCAGCCAAATCGAGCTCTTGGGCGCGGCCTGTGAAACGATCAAGAGCGGCCAGCACGACCTCGACATCAACTTTCCGTGTGAGTCGTTCGAGCCCGTCGTGCATTGATCCGCGCTCGGGTTACCGCGTGCTGCTCGAAAAAGGCGCACCGCGTCAGGGAATTCCATCTGATCGTGTTGGCTCGAATTGGGGCTGCTCGCCCCAAGGCCGAGCCGCGCTTGTGAGGCGGAGCGAAAGAGGATAGGTAAAAATATGGGTCCGCTGGGGCGGGTGCCAGCCGAGCCATGGCCAGACGCGAAACGGAAATCCTCCTCGTTGATGACGATCCCGCGGTGCGCGCCGTGTTCGCCCGCGTGCTCAGCAAGGCGGATCTCAAGGTCGAGGCGGTCAAGAGCGGCGAAGAGGCCCTGAGCCAGCTGCGCCGAGGCCGGCGCTTCGACGCCGTGGTCACCGATCTGGTGATGTCGGGCATCGATGGCATGGCGCTGCTGCAGCGCGTACGTCAGCTGGATCTGGACGTACCGGTCATCATCGTCACCGGGCAGCCGACGCTGGAGTCGGCCATCTTGGCCATGGAGTACGGCGGATTCCGTTATCTGCAGAAGCCGGTCGAGACCGCGCGGCTCGTGAAAGTCGTGAAAGAGGCAGCGGCCCACCACCGCCTGCTCCTCCTCAAGCGCAAAGCCCTCGAAGTTTGCGAGGCCGGGGGCGAGCTGCTCGGCGAGCTCGAACAGCTCGACACCACCTTCGATCGCGCGCTCGATTCGCTGTGGATCGCCTACCAGCCCATCGTGCGCTGGCCCGATCAGCACGTGTACGGCTACGAAGCGCTGGTGCGCTCGGGGGACGCTTCGCTGTCCAATCCCGGATTGCTGTTCGACGCCGCGGAGCGCCTCGGTCGCGTGCAAGAGCTGGGCATGCGCATCCGCGGCGTGGTTTCCGAGTCGATCCCGGAAGCCCCCTCCGGCGCGCTCATCTTCACCAATTTGCACGCGCTCGACCTGACGCACGAGAGCCTCTACGCCAGCGAGGCGCCGCTCTCGGCGCACGCCGATCGCGTCGTGCTCGAGGTCACGGAGCGCTCGTCGCTGCAGCGCATCGATGATTTGCGGGAGCGCATCGCGCGCCTCCGCAGCCTCGGCTTTCAAATCGCGGTCGATGATCTGGGCGCCGGCTACGCGGGGCTCTCGAGCTTCAGCCAGCTGGAGCCGGATATCGTGAAGCTCGACATGTCGCTCGTGCGCGACATCGACGGCTCGGTGTCGAAGGCGAGCCTGGTGCGCTCGATGGTGCAAGTCTGTACCCAAGAGCTGGGCATGCGCGTCGTATGCGAGGGGGTGGAGACAGCGCGCGAGCGCGACACCCTGGCGGGGCTCGGCGCGGAGCTGCTCCAGGGCTATTTCTTCGCCAAGCCAGAGCGAGCGTTCCGTCGCGCCAGCATCTTTGCGCCTTGCCCCTGAGCCAGGCTCGATTCGCTCCGAATCGTTGGCCTGAAGCCGCCCCTCACGTCATCGACGCCGCCGGCTGGCGAATTCAACGCGCACGCGCTGCGCGCCGGCCTTGGGCAAGGCGATCTCGAGGCGGTGCTCGAGCCAGTCGAAGCGCACGGCAACGCCATCGCTGGAGACGGCGCCCGGAGGGTGCTCACTGTAGAGCAGGAGGCGGCCGCCTTCGCACAGCTCGAGCTCGAGCCAGTCGCCGCCGTCGTCGAGCGCTCGCAGCGCCGCCCCGCCATTCAGCTTGTCGGCTAGCCCGAGCACGGCCACCCCGCCTCGCAGCGGCGCGATGGTTCCGATCTCGGCGCTGAGCGGCCCGAGCTCGAGCGCGATCGCTTCGGTGCGCCCGAGACGAACCAGCCGATCGGAGCGCTTCAGATACAGCGCGAGCTCGTGATCCGCTGGGTCCAGGGCGGGCACGTCGCTAGGCCGGACTCGACCAGCAAGCGGCTGCTCGAGCGTCGCGTTGAAGATACCTATCACGCCCCCGTAGCGATTGTGATTGACCACCTTGAACACGCTGCCGTCAGTCACCGGATCGACGAACAGCGAATCGCGTGCGGGCACGCCCACGCCTTCCGCCGCGAGTATCCGGCCGTCGGAGCACGTGAGCTCCGCGAGCAAGGCGAAATCATGCTGCCCCGGCTTGTCCGACACGTACACCGCCGAGCCGCTGACGGCCCGCGCTACGGCGTGAAAAGCGCCGGCGGCGTGCGCCGATTGAAACATGTCCCAGTCCGGATGCACGATCTCGCCGAACCAAAGGCCCACCACGGCGTTGGTGTGCACATGACGGCCGTGCGTCTCCGGGCGGTCGGGCCAGAAGTCAGTCGAGGTGCGCGTCAGCGCGCTCGAGCGATCGGCGTAGAGCATCTCGCTCGAACAGGACATGCAGTGGATCAGCTCACGCCCGAAGTGCCGCTCGACGCTGCGCTCGAGCGCCGCTCGCGTCGCGAGCGAGGCCTGAACGCGTCCACCCTGCCCGCTCGCGAGCCCCTCGACCGACGCCTGGTTGTCGACCTTGACCCCGTCCACGCCCGCCTGCGCGATGTGGGCGTGATAGTCGTCGTAGAAGCGCGCGAGCTCGCTGAGCGCGGGGCGCCCCACGCTCGCCCCCCAGTGCTCGCGATCAGCGGCCGGAAAGTGAGCGAGCACCTCCGGCGAGTAGCGGCGCGCGACCTCGGAGGCGCCGTAGCCGGGGAGCGCCGAGGCGTCGACGCCGCCCCAGTAGCCGTGGATGGCGTGCCACACGAGAAAGTAGCGGACGCCGTGCTCACGCTTCACGCGCGCCACGCAGCCCGCGAGGCCGCCCGGGAATTTGGCGTTCGCCGCGAACGCGGACAAGCGCGGCGCGCCCTCGGCCGACTTCGAGACGCTCTGCCAGCCGTCATCCAAGATCAAAAAGCCTGGCGTGATGCCGCCTTCACGCAGCGCCGAGAGCCCGGCCTGAAGCTTGGCTTCCGAGACGTCTTGGTAGAAGGCGTCCCACGTGCACCAGCCGAAGAGCTCGGCGAACGCTGGCCGCGCTTTGTCACGTCGCAGCGAGAAGGTACCGAGGGCCCGCGCGACCGCCCGCGCGCCGTCGCGGCAAAGGGCGTACGGATCGTCACCTTCGGCGACGTACGCCGCCAAGCACTCGCGTCCGGTGCTGACTGGGTCCCCCGAGTCGAGCACGAGCCACAGCGCGCCGTCACTGTCACCCTCCAAGCTCGCTTTGAATGGAGCCGCGCAGAGCGGCGCGAGCAGCAGCAGCCGCGCCGAGTGGAGCTCGACGAGCAGGAACTGCGTACCGCGCGGCACGTCGTCGACGCGGCGCCCAACGCGGGGCTCCATCCAGAACGGCTCGGGCCGAAAGCACGACAGCCACCGCTGCACGCCGCGGACCCGGCCGAGTCGCAACCGTGCGCGCGCCGCCTTCTCAGCCCAGCGAGCGCGAACGAGCGCGCCTGCGCCTTCGACGGGCTCGAAGGTCAACTCGGAGGCGCAACCATCGAAGGCTTCTCGCACGCCGCATCCATAACCCCGCGCCGAGCAGCGAAGCTTCTTGGAACGTCATCGCGCCGCGCGCCGACACCACAAAAGAGCGATGCCGACGGATCCGGAGATCCGCCGGCATCACTGCGTCGAGCAACTCCGCGGGCCTGCTAGGTCAGGCCCCCGACGAGCTCAGCCGCCGCCACCCTCACCACCGGCGCCCGCGCCGCCCGCGCCGCCGGCGCCGCCGGCACCGCCAGCGCCACCGATGAGCTCGCCGCCTTCACCGCCGGCGCCACCGACGTCGGCACCGCCAGCACCGCCAGCACCGCCGACGTCAGAACCGCCCTCGCCACCGGCGCCGCCGGCAGACGGCGTCCCGCCCGTGCCACCCTTGCCACCGCTGCCGGCCTTGCTGCCGCCGGTGTTGTTGCCAGCCTTGCTGCCGCCGTTGCCGCCGGTGTTGCTACCAGCCTTGCCACCCGTGCCCGCAGTCGGCTTGGGGTCGCCATCGTCGTCGTCGCTGCAGCCACCGGTAGCTACGCTGAGAACCATCAGCGCGATGCCAGTACCGCTAAGCAGGGACCTTACTAAGTTCATCTCATTCATCTCCCATCGAGTTGTTACGTGACGCGGAAACCGCCGGAGCCGCGTCAGTCACGCGGCTCACCCCAGAGCGCCCGTCCTAACACGAGATCGCTCGAGAACCACCTGGTACGATGCTTTTCCGCAGCTCAGCTCGGGGAGTCGACCGTCTTTCCCAACCGTGCCGTTTTTGATCGGCTCGATGTGACAAACGACACCGCCACGTGCTCCGGCGCGGAGCGGGCGCGAATCCACTCTCAGCGAAACGCCGCGACCGACAAACGGTTTGCTGGGGCAACGATATTCACGAGCTAGCACCGAGCTCAGCGTCCGGAGAGGAACGGCAGGAGCTGGAAGAGCCGCTCCGGCGTATTGCGCACGATCGGCATGATCACAGCCCAAAACCAGGGCACGTAGGCCTCGGAGGCGTGTCCTTCGAGCGCGCGGACGATGCTCGCCGCGACCCGCGCGGGTTGGGCGAAGAGCGCGTTCTTCGCGTGACCCACGGTCATCGGCGTATCCACCGGGCCCAGCTTGAGCGTGACGACGCGCACGTTCGCAGCGAAGAGGCGCGAACGAAGTCCCTGTAAGTAAATGTTCAAGCCCGCCTTCGCGGCGCCATACGTGTAATTACGCGGACGCCCCCGCTCCCCCGCCACCGACGTGATCACGCCGATGACGCCGCCCTTCGCTCGCTCCAAGCGATTCGCGAGCGGCACGAGCAGCGCGACGGCGCTCACGAAATTCGCGGACAACGTCGCAGCAGCCGCCGAAGCGCTTTGCTCACTCTCGAGTTGATCGCCCAAATCGCCGTGCGCGATCAGCGCGACGTCGACACCGCCGAGCGCTTCGAACGACGACGCGACGATACCTTCCGCACCCTCGAGCTGCGTGAAGTCCGCCAGCTGGTGCGTGATGTGATCGGCGCGCCCGAGTCGCGCCAGCAGCGCCTGCATCTTGTCGTGGCTCCTGCCCACGAGGTGCAGACGCGCGCCGCGCGCCGCGTAGAGCGATGCCACCTCGGCGGCGATCGCGGACGTGGCTCCCAAAATCAAGACGCGCTGACTCATGCTTCGCGGAACTATAGCCAGCGCGCTGGACCTTCGCGGGCCCGCCGCGCGTGGGCAGCGGGCCGATGTCGGGGCACCGCTCCGGTTTCGGGGTGAAACCAGCGCCAGCAATTAATCATCATGATTATTCGATACTCGAAGCTGCCGGCTCAGCGCCTGAGCTGGCTCAGCGCGCTTGGATGCCCATCGCGGCGAGCGCGGCCTCGCAGCTCCTCTCACCTGGGAAGGCTCGAGCGACAGCGAGGTGCGAGCAAGCGCAAGACCCGGCGCGTCGTCGTCGGTGAAGCGACGTCTCGGCGCAGGCTGCGGCGACGCGCGCGAGCTGTCGCGCGACGTTCGCGTCGCGCGCTTCGACGCGGCGACGCGCGCGTAACCCTAGAGCGCAGCATCGCTCACTGCGTTCGAAGCGCAGCTCAGCTCCAGCGAGCCTGCGCTCCCGAGCTGCGCGGAGGTCGGAAGCCTACCAAGACTGACCTTACCCGACCGTCAGAGCCGCGCTCCGCGACGAGCGATGCCCGCGCGCGCCGCGACAAACAGGCCACCCGTTCGAGGCTTGACCAGCGTAAAGTGTTGGGTCCGTACGTCCTTCATTTCGCGCGTGAGCTAGGAGTCGTCATGGTTGCAGATTCGGACACGTTCGTTTCGAGCCTCGGTAAGGGTCGTGAAGCTTTCCACTCCGAAGTGACGGAGTATTGCCTGCGAGTCGGCGAACGCACACCAGAGGACTTCTTGCGCAGGTTCACGTGCAGCAAGATCATGGTTTCGCTCGCCTCGCGTCCCATGGAGCGCGCGCGTATCATCAGTGAGCTGACGGGGGTTCACGAGCGCGTCGCCAACAAGCTGTCGCCGGAAAACTCGGGCGAGACGCTGCAGATCGCTCTCGACGAAGGCGTCACGACGCCGAAGGACATCGTGCGGCTGTTCCAGCCTGACGATCGTCAGCGCTACTTGAATCGCCACGAGCTGTGGGCCTTCGACATCGAGGGCGAGCCGTGGAAAGTGTCCAGCAACGACTCCGTGGCGCACGCTCGCGCCGAAAGATACGTGGCGTTCATCATCGATCGCGCGGTCCAAAACTTGCTCGTCTCCCACGAGGAGATCGTGTCCGCGCTCGGTGTGGTGCGCTTGGCAGGCTGGCTACCTTCGGAGCTACTCGGACAAATCATCGAAACGGCGCTGAAGAAGAGCGACAAGTTCACGGAGGAGGATCTGCTCCGCGCGGCGCCGCCGAGCAGCCTCGTTTCACACGTGCCGCTCGACTACCTCTGGGAGAAGGTGGTCGTGCCGCTGATCGCCGAGGCGCACGACTACGCTCCGAAGAAAGACGTCGAGAACAAGCCGGTCGAGAGCAAGCCGGTCGAGAGCAAGCCGGTCGAGAACGACACCGAATGGAGCATGAGCATCCGCCCTGCCCCCGAGAAGAAGGAAGCCGAAGGCGCGCCCCCTGCGTCGACCAGCGGCGAAGAAGGGGACATGGTCGGTGAAGACGAGATCATCGAGACGGAAGAAGAAGTGCGCGCCTCCGAAGGACAGATCGCGCTCGGAGTGAAGAAATCCGCGGGCAGCCCGCACGACCGCAAGGCACACTGAGTCTGAGAGCCATCGCCACGTCGAGCCCGGACGGGCGCGGGTCCCCACGGCTCGTGCCCGTTTGCCATTTCGAAGCTGAGGCGGCTGGGCGGCGCAGCGAGGCAGGGCCGCGCGCCGCGCCCGCAGGTTGCGTGCGCTCGCCGCTTGTGGGTTCATTGCAGCGATGACGCGCTTATCTTTGACCGCCGCGCTGGCGGGCAGCTTGACGTGCCTTGCGCTCGCGGCGCTCGGCCCGAGCGGCTGCGCCTCGGCGGAGAGCCCGCGGGAGCTCGAAGATGGTGGCGCAGCTGGCACAAGCGCCGGTGGCAGGCCCAGCGCCGGCAGCGCCGGCAAGCCGGGGTCAGTCGGGGGTAGCGGCGGGTCCGCCGTGACGAGCGGCGGAAGCGCAGACAGCGGCGGAGACAGCTCGGCAGCCGAAGGCGGCGAAGCCAGCGCGGCCGGCGACGGCGGCTCCGGCCCCGCTCCCACCGACAGGTGCCAGGTCACCGCCGACTGCAAGCAGGTCGAGGGCTCCTGCTTCGTGTGCGAAGCCAAGGGCGGCGTGAAAGACTGCGTCGACCAAGGCCCGCCCGTTTGCGACAACGGCCAGCTCGACCCCTGCGAGGTCTGCGAGATTGACGAGCAGAAGGACTGCGCCGAGCTGAGCAAAGCAGGCGAGTTCAGCGGCGGCAAGGCCTCCTGCAAAGCCAGCTGCGACGGCTGGGACACGTCCACCTGCTCCGTCTGTGGCAACGGCGTGCGCGAAGACGGCGAAGCCTGCGACACCGCTGATCCGGCGACCCCTCGCACCTGCGCCGACGAAGGGATCGAAGAAAACGCCGATCAGGAGCTGCCATGCACCGACGAGTGCCGCTACGACACCACGCTGTGTGGCGGCTGCAGCAAGGGGGCGCCCCGCTGCCTCGACGGCGAAAGCTGCAGCGGCAGCGCGTGTAGCGGCAGCGAGTGCAAAATCGGTACGACGTGCGACATCGACTGCGCCGGCGGCGGCAGCAGCTGCGATGGCGTGCGATGCAACCACGACGCCACCTGCGACATCGACTGCAGTGCCAGCGCGCGCTGCACGAACGTCGTCTGCGACGCCACCTCGACGTGCAAGCTCGACTGCTCGGGCGGCGGTAGCAGCTGCGACGGTACGCTTTGCAAGGCGGGCGCCCAGTGCAGCTTCGTCTGCGGCACCGCGGGCAACTGCAAGAACATCCGGTGCCAGCCCGGCGCCGCGTGCGACTTCTCCTGCGTGGGAGGAGGCAGCACCTGCAGCGGCACGGCGGAGTGCGGAGCCGGTAGCACCTGCGACTTCGATTGCAGCGATTCGGGCAGCTGCTCTGGCCTCGCCGTCACCTGCCGGAAAGATTCGACCTGCCACTTCACGTGCCAAGGCGGCGGCTCCGTTTGCCCCAAGGCCCGATGCGAGGCGGGCTCGATCTGCACGTTCGCCTGCGCAGGCGGCAACTGCAACGCGCCCGAGTGCGAGAGCGACGACGATTGCACCGGAAATTGAGCGGGGCCGCCCTGGTCGAAATGCCCCAATCGCACTAGGACCTCACGTCGTGGTCCCCACTGAAAAACCCACCGGCGGTGCGGGGAGCGCGCCCGTCCCGCCTGCGGCCGTCTCCGAGCGCCTGATCATCTTGCTCGTGGGCGCGATTCAGTTCGTCAACGTGCTGGATTTCGTGATGGTCATGCCGCTCGGACCGGATTTCGCCGCCGAGCTCGCCATCGACACGTCACACATCGGCGTCGTCGGAGGCAGCTACACCGGCGCCGCCGCGGTCGCGGGCGTGGTCGGCTCGCTCTTCCTCGATCGCTTCGATCGCCGCTGGGCGCTCGCGCTCTCGATGCTCGGTCTGGTCATCGGTACGGCCCTGGGCGGCTTCGCCACCGGTCTCGGCAGCCTGCTCTTCGCGCGCATCTTGGCCGGCAGCTTCGGCGGCCCCGGGACCTCACTCTCGCTCGCGGTGATCGCGGACGCGGTGCCGCCGGCTCGCCGCGGCAAAGCCATGGGCGCGGTCATGGGCGCCTTCGCGATCGCGTCGGTGCTGGGCGTGCCGGCGGGCCTCGAGTTGTCCGCGCGCTGGGGCTTTCGTGCGCCGTTCTTCGCGGTCGCGGCGCTGGGCCTCGTGCTGGTGCCGGCGGCGATTTGGCTGATGCCGCCCATGCGGGGGCACCTGAGCGCCGCGCGCCAGAGCGCAGGCCAACCCCGCGTACGCCTGCTCGACTCCGTCACCGCCATCTCGCTCACGAGCTCGGCGCTGCTCGCGCTCGGTTTGTTCGCGGTCGTGCCCAACATCTCGGCCTTCGTTCAGCACAACTTGGGCTACCCGCGCGACCGCATCGGCGCTCTCTACCTGGCGGGCGGCCTCGCCAGCTTCGTGATGATGCGCGTCGTCGGCGCGCTCGTCGATCGCCTGGGGGTGACGCTACTGTTCACCATCGGCACGCTGCTTCACGCCTTCGCGCTCCTGGTCGGCTTCATCCACCCGTGGAGCTCGCTGGTGATGCTGGTGTTCATCATCTTCATGCTCTCCAGCAATTTTCGAATGGTTCCGATGCAGGCGCTGGCCTCGCGCGTCCCCCGCCCCGAGCAGCGCGCTCGCTTCATGTCCGCCCAGTCCGCGGTGCAGCACGCCGCTTCCGCGCTCGGCGCGATCCTGGCTTCCAGCGTGCTGCTCGCGACCCCCGACGGCAAGCTCGTGCACATGGAGCAGATCGCCTGGGCGGCCATGCTCGTGGCCGGGCTCATCCCCTTCACCGTCGCCCTGCTCGAACGTCGCGTCAAAGCGCGAGAAGCCAGCGCGCGCCCCTAAATTCGCGCGACCTCGACGACGCCGCTGACCTTGGCGAGGGCCCGCATCACGTTCTTCAGCTGCGAGAGATCCGTACAGTTGAAGGTGAAGACGTTGCGCGCCCGGCCGTCGTCGCCGGCGCGGCAGTTGGCCTCGCTGATGTTGATGCTCTGAGCGCTGAAGGTCTGGCTAACCACGGCCAAGATGCCGGGTTTGTTCGTGGTCGTGACGCTGAGCTGCACGGGGCGGTTGATCTTCGCCTTCGAATCCCAGCTCACCTCGATGCGCCGCTCCGGATCCGTGTCGAAGGCCTTCATGCACTCACGGCGGTGGATCGTCACGCCGCGCCCGCGGGTGATGAAGCCGATGATGGCGTCACCCGGGAGCGGGTTACAGCACTTGGCGTAGCGCACCAGCACGTCGTCGATGCCGTTGACCTTGATGCCGCCCTGGTCGCGGCCCGTGACCTTGCGCACCAGCTGCTCGAGCTTGCCCTGGCGCATGGAGGGCGGGGCTTCGCCGTTTTCACCGCCGTGCGGCCCGTCTTTCAACAGCGCGATCACCTGATCGGCGTCGACTTTGCCGTAGCCTACCTGCAGCAGCAGATCCTCGAGGTGCAGCACCTCGAGCGCCGCCGACACGCGCTTCACCTCCGCGTCGTTCTTCGAGAACTTGGGGAAGCTGATGCCGGCCGAGCGCATCTCGTTCTCGAGCAGCTCGCGGCCCAAGTTGACGCTCTTCTGGCGCTGCTCGGTGCGCAGGTGAGCGCGGATACGCGAGCGCGCGCGCGTCGTGACCGCGAAGTCCAGCCAGTCTTTCGTGGGCTGCTGGTGCTGCGACGTCATGACCTCCATGACGTCGCCGCTCTTCAATTTGTAGCGCAGCGGGACGATCTGGCCGTTCGCGCGCGCGCCCGAGCAGTGCTCGCCCACCTGCGAGTGAATCGCGAAGGCGAAATCGATCGGCGTCGAGCCGCGCGGCAACACCCGCAGGTCACCCTTCGGCGTGAAGATGTAGACCTCGTCGGGGAACAGATCGATCTTCACGCTCTCGAGGAACTCAGCCGGGTCCTTGAGGTTGCGCTGAAAATCCGCGAGCTCGCGCAGCCAGCTGAACTTCTCGGCGTCTTTCGGGTCCACCCCGCCCGAGATGCGCTCTTTGTACTTCCAGTGCGCGGCGACGCCGTGCTCGGCGACGCGATTCATCTCGTGGGTGCGGATCTGAATCTCGATGCGCTGCCGCCCGGGGCCGATCACCGTCGTGTGCAGCGACTGGTACATGTTCGGCTTGGGGAGCGCGACGTAGTCCTTGAAGCGGCCGGGGATGGGCGTCCAGCGCGAGTGCATGGCGCCCAGCGCCGCGTAGCAGTCGGCGACGCTCTCGACGTTGAGGCGGAAAGCGAGGATGTCGTACACCTGCTCGAACTCGCACTGTTGCTCCTTCATCTTTCGGTAGATGGAGTACAGGTGCTTGGCGCGGCCCTTCACCTCCGCCGCGAAGCCCTGCTCGGCCAGGCGCGCGGTGATGGTGCGGCACACGCTCTCGATGTAGTTCTCGCGCTCCTTGTTGGTCTTGGAGAGCTTGGTGTGCAGCTCCTTGAACCCGTCGGGCTCCAGGTGCCGGAAGCTCAGGTCTTCCAGCTCGCTCTTGATGTTCTGCATGCCGAGGCGCCCCGCGAGCGGCGCGTAGATCTCGCGCGTCTCACGGGCGATGCGCTCGATCGACTCGGGCTTCATGTGATCGAGCGTGCGCATGTTGTCGAGCCGATCGCACAGCTTGATCAGCAGGACGCGCAGGTCCTGCGCCATCGCGACGACCATCTTGCGGAAGCTCTCCGCCTGGCGATCCTCGCGCGACGTAAAATTGATTTTGCCGAGCTTCGTGACGCCGTCGACGATCGTCGCCACCTCGGGCCCGAAGGTGCCTTTGATTTGGTCGAGGCTGGCGGGGGTGTCTTCCACCACGTCGTGCAGCAGCCCCGCGCACACGCTCGCGGTGTCGAGCCGTAGATCCGCGATGATGCCGGCGACGCTCGCAGGGTGGATGAAGTACGGGTCGCCGCTCTTGCGCATCTGCTCGCGATGCGACCATTCGGCAAACTTGTAGGCGCGCTCGATGAGCTCGACGTCCGCCGCCGGGTGATAGCTTTGGACCTTGGTAACGAGATCGTTTAGTGCAAGCACAGGCTGACCTCCCCGAAACCGAGCCGACTCCGGCGGTGACGGGTGGTGCGGTAATGTAACACCACTGGTTGAACCCTGCCAAAACCCGTGCTTTTTCGCGGGCTTCTGGGGTGGGGAGGAGCTTCCAACGGACGGCACGGCGCTCCCCATAACGTGTGGCTCCCCGACGCCCGGCGCAACGCCCGGGCCCCCCTCCCCCGTAAAATCTCGAGTGTAAAATCTCGAGCGGGCTGGCGCGGCTACGCCGTGAGCGCCGCGCTCGGCGCGACGTGGCGCCGGAAGCCGTCGAGGTCGCGCAGCGCGCGCTCGGCCATGGCTTCGTACTTGTCGCGCTTCTTGAGCCGCTTACCGTCCCAGGGCGCGATGTGTGAGAAGGTGATGTTCGACGGCTGGTAGTCGTCGGGGTTACGCCCGAGGTGCGTCAAGATGCCGCCGAGGGCGGTCGTGGGCGGGGGTAGCACCGGCTCCTCGCCGCGCAGGCGCGCGGCCACGAAGAACGCGGTGAGCAGGCCGCCCGCCGCGCTCTCCACGTAGCCCTCGGTGCCCGAGATCTGCCCCGTGAAGTACAGCCCCGGATCCGCTTTCAGCTGAAATGTCGAATCGAGCAGCTTGGGCGCGTTCAAGAACGTGTTGCGGTGCACCGCACCGTAGCGCTGGAACTCCGCGGCCTGCAGGCCCGGCACCTGGCGAAAGATCCGCTCTTGCTCCGGCCAGGCCATGCGGCTCTGAAAGCCGACCATGTTGTAAGCGGTGCCCGCTTCGTCTTCCTTGCGCAGCTGTATCACCGCGAACGGCCAGCGCCCCGTGCGCGGATCGGTGAGGCCGACCGGCTTCATGGGCCCGAACGCCAGCGTCATCTCACCGCGCTCGGCCATCACCTCGATCGGCAGGCAGCCCTCGAAGTAGCGCACGTCCTCGAAGCTCTTCGGCTCCACCTTGCGGGCCGCGCGCACCTCGGCGACGAACGCCTTGTACTGCTCCTCGGTGAGCGGACAGTTGACGTAGGCGGTCTTGTCTTCTTCGTCCTCGCCCTTGTCCCAGCGTGAGGCGAAGAAGGTCTGCTCGAAGTCGATCGAGTCGGCGCTGACGATGGGCGCGATCGCGTCGTAGTACGCGAGCGCGCTCGTGCCCACCTTCGCGGCGATGCGGGTGGCCAGCGCGTCACCCGTCAGCGGTCCGGTGGCGATGATGGTCGGGCGCTCCTCGGGCAAGCCCTCGACGACGCCCGCGCGTAGCTCGATGTTCGGATTGCTCCGAATCAGCCGCGTCATGCCGTCCGCGAAGCGGAGGCGATCGACGGCCAGCGCGCCGCCCGCCGGCACCCGCGTTTCGTCCGCCACCTGCATGACGAACGAGCCGAGCCGGCGCATCTCTTCCTTCAACAAGCCGACCGCGTTCGAGAGCGCCGCGCCACGGAACGAGTTGCTGCAGACGAGCTCACACAGCTTGTCCGTCTCCTGCGCTGGCGTGCGCGCGTGCGGCTTCTGCTCCAGCAGCCGCACCTGCACGCCCCGCGCCGCCAGCGTGAGCGCGGCTTCGCAGCCCGCCAGGCCGGCGCCCACGATGTTGACTACGGGCGTGCTCACGGCGCGACCGCGGCGGCGCTGTTCTTGCCGCTCCGCTTGGGAGCCTCGAGCGCCGCATCGGCCCCGCCCGCGTCCAGCGAATCACCGAGGCCCTGACCGTTCTGCACGGCCTCGAGCATGCCTTCCTCGAGCGGCTGGGAGTGGCCGCATTCTTTGCCGCGACCGCAGATCAGCTTCGGGCTCTTGGCGCCCCCGCCGATGGTCATGAACGGGCACTTGCAGACGGGGCAGGCGATCGCCACCGGCTTCTGCCAGAGCTTGAAGTCGCAGCTGGGGGTCGCGGCGTAGTTGGTGCAGCCATAGAAGGACTTGGCGCCGCGCTTCTTCGAGCGCACCTCCACGATGTCGCCGCCGCACTTGGGGCACGGCACGCCGAGCGGAACCGGGCGCGTCGTCTTGCACGTCGGGTAGTCGCTGCAAGACAAGAACTCGCCGTAGCGGCCGCTCTTGATGATCATCTTCTTGCCGCACTTCTCGCAGTCGTAGTCGGTGAGCTTCACCGGCTGCGGCGTGCCGTCGGTCCCGAAGTCGCGCGTGTACTTGCACTTCGGGTAGTCTTCACAGCCCAAGAAGAAGCCGTTCTTGCTCCAGCGCTTGAGCAGCTTGTGACCTTGATCACCCGTCTCGGGACAGGGGAAATCGGTCGGCTCGGGGTCGGGCGCCCAGCGCTTGTTCTTCTTCGCGACGTCGAGCACTTCCTTGAAGCGCCCGTAGAAGCGCTCGAGCAGCTTCAGGCGCTCCAGCTTGCCCGCCTGCACGTCGTCGAGCTCTTCCTCCATCTTGGCGGTGAAGCTCGGCTCCATGAAATCCAGCTTGGTCGCGATCAGGCCGTCGACGATCGTCTTGCCGAGATCCGAGGCCTTCATCTGACCACCGGGCAGCCGCTCGACGTAGTCGCGCGCCTGCACCTTGCTGATGATCTCCGCGTACGTCGACGGACGACCGATGCCGCGCTTCTCCAGCTCGCGCACCAGCGAGCCTTCGTTGAAGCGGGCGGGTGGCTGGGTGAACTTCTGCTCCGCGAGCACGCCGGGCGGGCTCACCAACGCGAGCGCTTCCCCCAGCGACAGCTCGGGCAGCAGGCCTTCTTCGTCTTCGGCGGCTGCGGCCGCGCTGGCAGCGCCCTCGCCGCTCGCTTCCTTGGCGTCTTCCTCACCCGCGAGCTGCTTCGGCGCGCCCTCGCCGCCTTCTTCGCCGTCTTCGGCGCTGGTGTCTTTGTTCGACGAGTACTGCTCGAGCCAGCCCGCGAACTTGAGCACCTTGCCGCTGGCGCGCAGGCCCAGCACCTGGTGCTTCGAGCCCGCCTTGCACGCGGCTTCGATGTCGACGCCGGTCTGGTCGTAGATGGCGGGCGACATCTGCGACGCCATGAAGCGATCCCAAACCAGCTTGTACAGCTTGAACTGCTCGTCGGTCAGGTACTTGCGCACCTTCGCCGGCGTGTACTCGAGCGAGGTGGGGCGGATGGCCTCGTGCGCCTCTTGCGCGTCTTTGCGTGACCTGAAGACGTTGGGCTGCGCCGGCAAGAACTGCTTACCGTGCGTCTTCTCGATGTAGGCGCGCGCCTCCGCTACCGCGTCGGGGCTCACCCGCACCGAGTCCGTACGCATGTAGGTGATGAGACCGACGAGGCCGCCGTCCTTCTTGAGGTCGATGCCCTCGTACAGCTTCTGCGCAATGCTCATCGTGCGCTTGGTGGTGAAGCGGAGATAGCTGGTCGCGTCCTGCTGGATCTTGCTCGTGGTGTAAGGAGCGAGCGCGTTACGCTTCTGCTCGCGCTGGGTGACGTTGGCGACCTTGTAAGTCGCGCCCTCGAGCTCGCTCTTCACCTGCGCGGCGAGCGCGCCATCTTTGACCTCGAGCTTCTCGCCGTCGGCCTTGGTCAAGCGCGCGTGAAAGCCGGTCTTGGCCTTGCCCTTCAGCGCGACGCCCACGTTCCAATACTCTTCGGGCACGAAGGCTTCGATTTCGCGCTCGCGCTCGACGATCAAGCGCAGCGCCACCGACTGCACGCGCCCCGCGCTGAGCCCGAACGCCAGCTTCGACCAAACCAGCGCCGACACGTCGTAGCCGACGATGCGGTCGAGCACGCGGCGGCAGCGCTGCGCGTCGTACAGGTTTTGATCGAGGTCGCGCGGGTTCTGCAGGCCGCGCTCGACGCCCTTCTTCGTGATCTCTTCGAACTCGACGCGCCGCACCGCGAGGTCGTCGCGCTGCAGCTCTTCCATCAAATGCCACGCGATGGCTTCCCCTTCGCGATCAGGGTCGGTCGCCAGCAGGAGCGTGTCGGCGTCCTTCACCTCGTGCTTCAGGTCGAGGAGCACCTTCGCCTTGGCTTCGATGATTTCGTAGGTTTCGCGGAAGCCGTGCTCGACGTCGATGCCCATCTTCTTGGGCAGGTCCTTCACGTGCCCTTTACTGGCCAGCACCTCGTACCCCTTCCCGAGGTACTTCTGGATCGTCTTGGCTTTGGCTGGTGATTCGACGACGACGAGGGTCTTGGGCATGCGGCGTGTCCGCCCTTTCCGCCCCCTGAATGCGACGTTCCGAGCGATCGCGCAACCCGGTAGTCACCGGGCACCGGGGCAATACTGAATCAAATCAATCGGTTACGAGTTTCAGGGAGCCAGAGGGGCCCGGAACTAACACCCCGGACAGGGCGAGAGTCAAGATCCGTTGCTGAACGGTGGCCACGGAAAGGCCCGTGAGCGCAGCGATTTCAGCAGTCTGGCTGGCTCCCGACCGCAGGGCCAACAGCACGGCGTCGGGGGGACCGGCGTCAGCTGCGCGCCAGAGCTCCCCCTGCGCTGGCAAGGGCACGGCGTGGAGGCCGGCGGTGCGCAAGAACTTAAGCATGTCTTTGGCGCGGTCCAGTGGCCGGCCGCCGAGCCGCAGCTCGCGGGTCGCGCCGCCTCCTTCTGTCACCCATGGCGAATGGGGGACGATGAAGAGCGGGCGCCCCAATTGACGCGCCCACTTGGCCGCGTTCGCGGCGCCGCTGCGGCGGGCCGGCAGCTGCGAGACGATCACCGCGTCGGCGAGCGCGACCAGGCAGGCGTTGCGAGCGAAGAAGATCGCTTGATCGGCGGGCACATGGTCTGGGTAGAGCGACAGGTAGGCGCCTCCGGTGGCCACCACGCGCTCGAACAGCCGCGCGTTGTCTTCGGGAAAGGGGCGACTGAACCCGGCCGGCGCCACCACCACCGTCGAGCCCCCGACGTCGAGGGCGCCCTCGTGCGCGGCCGTATCGATCCCTTTCGCGCCTCCCGAGAGCACGGCCACGCCTGCGGCGGCGAGCTCAGCGGCGAGCCGGCGCGTGAACGCGACGCCTTCGAGCGACGGCTCGCGCGTGCCGACGATGGCAACCGCCGGCCCTCTCGGCAGCTCTCCCCGCAAAAATACAGCCTCCGGCGGCGCCGTCAGCTCCAGCAGGCGCGCGGGGCGGGCCGCGCCCCGGAGCTCAGTCGCCGTCGTCGTCCCGCTCACCCTACCCTCCGCCTCGACCATGTCCGCTACTCGGTCGCGACGCCAGCCGGTTGCGCGCGAGCGCCAGCCGCGCGCTTTTTCGCGGGTCCGCGCTGCGCGTGCTAAGACGGCCGGATGCGCTTCGTGGTCGCAACCCACGGCCACTGCTTCGACGGTTTGTCGAGCGCCGTGGTCTTCTCGCGCCTGATGAAGGAGCTCGGCGCTCCCGGGCCGACGTTCGAGTACCGCACGTGCGGCTATGGCACCGGCCAAGCGCGCGCGGAAGAGGCGCTCTTCACTGGCGACGAGAACGCGATCCTCGACTACCGCTTCTCGCCGTCGCAGCGGCTCAGCTGGTACTTCGACCACCACCGCACGGCGTTCGCTTCCGCCGCCGACCGCGAGGTGTTCGAAGGCCGCACCGGGTCCGGTCAGTTCTTCTTCGACGCCGCCTACAGCTCGTGCACGAAGCTGATCGCGGACGTGAGCCGCGACCGCTTCAACGTCGAAATGCCCGACCTGAGCGAGCTCGTGCGCTGGGCGGACATGGTCGACTCCGCTCGCTTCGCGTCGCCCGAAGACGCCGTGAGCCGCAGCTCGCCCGTGATGCAGCTCGTCAGCGTGGTCGAGCACTACGGCGACGACGCCTTCTTCAGGGACCTCGTTCCGGAGCTCCTGCGGCGCCCGCTCGACGAGGTGGCGCGTAGCAAGGCCGTCAGCAACCGCTATAAACCGCTCGGAAAAAAGCACGAACGCTTCGTGGAGCGCGTGAAGCAAAAGAGCGAGCGCGTGGGGCGCGTCGTGTTCGTCGACCTGACCGAGAGCGTGCTCGAGAGCGTGGGCAAGTTCGTGACCTACGCGCTCTTCCCCGACTCGGTGTACTCGGTCGTCGTCGGCCTGCTCAAGAACGGCCCCAAGATCTCGGTCGGCTATAACCCCTGGTCGGGGCGCCCGCTCGACACCGACATCAGCGCCATCTGCGCCCGCTACGGCGGCGGCGGTCACCCCGTGGTTGGCGGCATCTCCTTCCCGAGCGCCGCCGTCGACGAGGCGCGTCGCGTCGCGCGCAGCATCGCCTGTGAGCTGAACGGCGACGTCGCGGCCGCTTGAGCGGCGCGCACCTCACATGAGCGCCGCCTACGTGCTCTCTCGCCTCGAGCGCAGTGCGGGCAAGCCGCCGCTCGTGCTCGGGCACCGCGGCGCTCGCCACGCCGCGCCCGAGAACACCCACGCCGCCTTCGAGCTGTCGCGCCGCGAAGGCGCCGCCGGCGTCGAGCTCGACGTACGCCTGGTAAAAACGGGCGAAATCATCGTGCTCCACGACCCCACCCTCGCCCGCGTCAGCGGCGGCGCCGACCGTCGCGCCGCCGAGGACCTGCCGCTCGGCGAGGCGCTACGAGTCGACGTCGGCCACGGCGAGAAGGTGCCGCTGCTCTCCGACGTGCTCGACTGGGCGCGCGCCCACGACCAGCTCGTCAACGTCGAAGTCAAATCCGACGTCACTCGCCGCCGCGAGCTTCTGCGCGGCGTGATCGAGCTCTTGGCGCGGCACCCCGTCGCGTCCACCCACGTCGTGCTGTCGAGCTTCGATCCGCGCTTCATCTGGCGCCTCGCGCGCGCGCTGCCCGAGGTCCCGAGCGCGCTTTTGTTTCACACCAAGAGCCCCATCGCTCACGCCGCCGCCCTCGTCGGCGCCGCCACCTTCACCCGACTCGGCGCCCGCGCCGTCCACCCCGAGCACGTCCTCGTCACGCCCGCGCGCATGGCCGCGTGGCGCAGCAAGCGAGCCCTCGTCGGCGTCTGGACCGTCAACGATGAAGCCCGCGCCCAGGCCCTCGCCAAGCTCGGCGTCGATTACATCGTGAGCGACCGCCCCGGCGCCATCCTCCACGCGCTCTCCCCCTAACTGCGGTCATTCTCTGGGCTGCCCCCGCCGCAGCCCCCCTCGCAGCGCTGACGTGGCAGAAACGGGTCCTGCCCTGCGTCCGCGACGGCCTCGAAACCGAGCACCTCCGGGGTTCGCGGGGCTCACTGACACGGCGACGAGCGCACCACGACGCCCGACGGGGGGCGCTGCGTGTACACCTTCGGCCGAAGCGGCGGATTGTGAGAAAGCTCGGTGATGCTCAGCACCAGGTCTTGCTCCTCCGCCGGCACCTCGAGGTGCAAGCGGCGCGGCGCGCGCGCCGAGCACGCAGGGCCGCTCGGCGGAACATCCGGATCGATGCCGTCGGGATCGCTCCGCGGCGGCGCCGTCCGCGTCACGTCGTGTTGCTGAAGCTCGGCGCGGTACAGCACGTATTGCTGCTGGCGCACCTCGACGCTCGCTAGCTCGACCCGCTGCTGCGAGTAGGGCTTGTCGTAGTCGGCGTCGCTCGGAGAAATCGCGATCTCTTGCGTGGCCTCGTGCTGGCTTTGGATGCGCACGACGTAACGCCCCGCCTCCCACGAAAGCGACGCCTGCTCCGGTCGATGCTTGAGCAGCGGCGGCTCCCCGCGCAGCAAACTGACGAGCGCGTGGGGGGGCATCGGCACGCGCGTGAACTGCGCGAGGTTGCAAGCGCTGGCGGGGCCGTGGAGAAAGACGCGCTGCTTCAGATCGAACAGCGCGAACTTTTCCCCGTCAGACGTCAGCGTCGAGAGCGTAGCGCCGAACGGGCTGACCACGTCGAGGCGCACCTGGTCCGGGCTCGTCGCCATGAACAGCAGCGAGCCGCGCACGCGCCCCTCTTTGCCGAAGTAGTCGATCTTCCCCTCCCCCACGACGCCGCGGCTGCAGCTCTGCTCCTCGTGAAGGCGCGCGAGCAAGCTCTGGGCGTCGGGAAAACGCGACGGCGGCGCCGAGCGGTGACAACCGGTCGCCGCCGCCAGCAGCAGCAGGAACGCCCCGAGACGCCTCACGCGCTCAGCGCAGCCCTTCGAGCACGTCGAAATCGGGCAGGGGCAAGCTCAGCTGATACTTGGCCACGCCGACGGAGAAGCGCTCACACAGCTCGGCCAAGGCCAAGCCGTCGAGGACCGCGACCGGGGCCGCGCTCGGCGAGCTCGCTTCTTCGCGCGCGCCGCTCAGCACTTGGCCGGTGGTGATGATCCAGCCCGCGTGGGCGGGACCGTAGTGATGCAGGGCCCCGCGCAGCTCGGTGACGCGCTCGCGCCCCACCTCGCGGCCGTCGCGGCGCACCACGATCGCCGTGCGCACCTCGCCGCTCACGCCCTTCAGCTTGCCGCTGAAGTGCATCTCCGCGCCGTGCGAGCCTTGGCGCCGAACGCTGGTGAGCTCGCTGAACCCGGTGTGCTCGAGCAGCAGCACCACCAGCTCCCCCAAGCCGCGCTGCGGCATCTCTTGCAGCGCGCGCAAGAGCGAGCGCCGTGACACCTCACGGTAGCGCTCGACCAGACCGGACAGATCGCGCTCGATGCGCAACAGCTCCGGATCCATCTGCCACTCGGTGAGCGCTAGACGATTGCCAGAGACGCGGAAGCGCGGGCGCTGGCCGGCGGCGGCGCGGCGCAGGTTGTCGGCGCGGGCGGCCCCGAGCATCAATCCCTGACCGACCGAAACCTCACCCGCGTAGCGGCCACGACGCGCGGCAGCGTCGACCAAGGTCTGCACCGCGACGGGGCCGCGGTTACGGTCGAAGCCGGCCACGATCGACTCGACCGCGTCGGCCAGATCTTTACCGACCGCCTCATCGAGCGAGGCGGAGCTGCGCTCCACCACGCGCTCGGGCGAGCGATCTCGTTCTCCACGCTCGCCGCGGTCGCGCTCGCCGCGGTCGCGCTCGCCGCGATCACGGTCGCGCTCGCCGCGGTCACGGTCGCGGTCGCCGCGAGCCCGGGCCGGGCGCTCCTCGCGACGCGGCTCGACCGGGATCTCGTTGTCGAAGCGCTCGTCACCGGTGCGCTCGTCGCGCTCTTGGGCGCGCGCTTCGAGCTCTTGCGCGACCTCGGGCGGCAGCTCTACCGGCGCATCCGACACGGTGTAAGCCGGCAAATCATCGCCGCCGCGCTCCTCGCCGCTGCGGCCACGACCCCTGCCACGCCGACGCCGGCGACGCCCGTCACCCGCGTCGTCCGCAGCGCCGGCGACGGTCGCCGCGGGCGCGGGGGCGCTCGCGGCGCCGAAGATCGGCACGTCGTCGTCGTCTTCGGACGCGAACAGCTCGCTGCCGTGAGCGGCCAGATCCGCCCGCACGCGCTCTTCCTCGGAGGGAGCCGCCAAGGCCGCTTCCTCGTCATCACCGGCGGCAGCGCCCGGAGCCGACGCCTCCGGACCGCTCTTACGCTCGAGCGCGATGTCCGCGAAATTGACCTCTTGTCCGGCGAGCTTCTCGAGGGCGGGCGTGCGATCTTGCAGGCCCTTCTCGATCATCGCTTGATCCCACTCGCGCAGCGCGAAAACGCCGGGGCGCACGCGCACGAGCGGGTTCTCTTTGTCGCCCTTCTTCACCAGCGCGGCGAGACGCGCGCCCATCGTCACATCGGGGCTCTTGCCGACGTGGCTGAGCAGGTTCTTCTCGATCGCAACGTCGGTGATCTCTTTGTAATGAAGGGGCTTGCCAACGAGGCGCAGAACCTGCGCCGCGGCTTCGGTAAACGTCATTGAAATGTGCTCTCGGTTGGGGAGCGCAGCGCCCTACGTGAACCCTGCGCTCGGCCAATCGGCGGCTCCTGGAGAGCGAACATCGCTCCCACCTCCGGCAGCTCACCGAACGGCCCCGAGATAGCACGGTCTCGCCCGTTCCCGCAAATCCCCGTAATGGCTGCCAAATTGGTCGCCCGGCCGAATTAACGAGCAGCGGCCGAGGCTCGCGGGTAGAGTTGTCATTCTTGGACCCCGAGCGGCTCATCTCAGAGCTTTCGCGCGTGCTTTCGCGGCGAGGCCTGAGTGTCCGCTCCGAGCCGCTCTGGGGCGTGCACGCGGGCGGGAAATGCCGGCTCAATGGCAAAGAGGTGCTGCTGCTCAACACGAAGGCGCCTCCCGTCGAGCGCTTGATCGTGCTCGCCGACTGCATCGTGGAGCGGCCGCTCGACGACGCCGAAGTGTCCGTGGAGGCTCGCGCTCTGCTCCAGCGACGGCTCGCGCGGCGCTCCGACGTGATCGCGCCCCCCGCCGCCACGCGCCCGGGGCTCGCCAAGGGTCGCCCCGCGGCTCGCCAGAAGCGCCGCATCTAGGTCGAGCGTGCGGCCCGCGCCGCTGCCCGGGAGCTGGCTGTGCACCGGCGCGAGGCTCTTCCAGTGGCGACCCCGTCGAGCGTAATCTCGCCGGCTTGAAGCTGCGAGAGCACGCGGCGCTCGCCGAGCGCACCACGTTAGCCGTCGGCGGAAGCGCCCGCTACCTGATCGAGGCCGAGACCGAAGCCGACGTGATCGAAGCCTTGGCTTTCGCGCGCACGCGGAGCTTGCCGCTGCGCGTGCTCGGCGGCGGGAGTAACTTGGTCGTCGCCGACGCCGGCTTCCCTGGCGTCGTGCTGGCGGTGGCGCTGCGCGGAGTCGCGTTCTCGAGCGCGAGCGGGGACGCAGAGCTCCGAGTCGCGGCGGGCGAGCCGTGGGACGGCGTGGTGGCACGCGCGGTCGCGCGCGGCCTTTCTGGGCTCGAAGGGCTGAGCGGCATCCCGGGCCGCGCCGGCGCCACGCCGATCCAAAACGTGGGCGCCTACGGCCAGGAGGTCGCCGAGACGATCGTGAGCGTGCGCGCCGTCGACCGCGAGACGGCCGAGGCGGTGGAGCTGTCGGCGGCGGAGTGTCGCTTCGCGTACCGTGACAGCTTCTTCAAGTCGCAGGCGCCCGAGCGCTACGTCGTGACCGAAGTCCGCTTCGCGCTGTCGGAGCGGCCCCCCGCCCCCGTTCGCTACCCGGATCTCGAGCGAGAGCTCGCGCGGCGCGGGCTAGCGACGCCCGCGCTCGCGGAGCTGCGTGACTGCGTGCTGGCGGTGCGCCGCGAGAAATCCATGCTCGAGGACGCGACCGATCCCAACGGTCGCAGCTGCGGCTCGTTCTTCTTGAACCCCATCGTCTCTGCCGAGGTTGCGGCGCGAGTCTGCGAGGCAGCCGCGGAGCAACGGGTGCCCACCTACCCGCAGGCCGACGGCCGCGTGAAGCTGGCCGCGGGGTGGCTCATCGAGCAGAGCGGCTTCGCCAAGGGCCTGCGCCAAGGCAACGTCGGCTTGTCCACGAAGCACGCGCTCGCGATCGTCGCGCACGCGGGCGCCAGCGCCAGCGAGGTGCTGGCGCTGTGTCGGCGCATCCAGGCCGGCGTGAAGGCGCGCTTCGGCGTCGAGCTCACGCCGGAGCCCAATTTCTGGTCGTGACCTCCCGGCCCTGCCGCCTTCGGCGCCGGCGGACTCAGGACACGGCGCCGTAGATCGACTCGACGGCTTGATCGAGCTTGCTCGGATCCGTGCCGCCGGCCTGCGCCATATCGGGGCGACCGCCGCCGGAGCCTCCGACGATCTGCGCCACGCCCTTGATCAGCTCGCCCGCCTTGTATTTACCGAGCAGGGGCTTGGCGACGGTGAGCACGAGCTGGGCTTTGCCTTCCGCTTCGGACGCGACGAGCACGATGCTGCTGCCGAGCGTGTCACGTAGCTTCTCGGCCAGCTCGCGCAGCTGACCGCGGTCGGTCACGTCGGTGCGGACGCCGAGCACCTTCACGCCCGCCACGTCTCGTGCTTGGCCGAGCAGCGCGTCGAAGCCGCCGCCGCCGTTCATCAGCTTGCGCTGCAGCTCTTCGATCTGCTTCAGCAGCGCCTTCTCGCCCGCGAGCAGCTTCTCGATCTTATCCGGCAAGAGCCCGGCCGGCGCCTTGGCGGCCTGCGCCGCGCGGCTCAGCGTGCCTTCGACCTCGCGCAGGTGCGCGAGCGCCCCGTCGCCGGTCACGGCCTGGATGCGGCGCACGCCCGCGGCGACGCCGACCTCGCTCACGATCTTGAACAGGCCGATGTCACCCGTCGCGCGCGCGTGGGTGCCGCCGCACAGCTCCATGGAGTCGCCCATGGTGAGCATGCGCACGACGTCGCCGTACTTCTCTTCGAAGATCATCATCGCCCCGCGCTTGCGGGCGTCGTCCATGCTCAGCACGTCGGTACCGATGGTGTAGTTGGCGAGCGTGCGCTCGTTCACCAGGTCCTCGATCTGCTCGATTTCCTGGGGTGTGAGCGGCTTATTGTGCGTGAAGTCGAAGCGCAGGCGGTCAGGGCCGACGAGCGACCCCTTCTGCTGGGCGTGGGCGCCGAGCACCTTGCGCAGCGCGAGGTGCAAGAGGTGCGTGGCCGAGTGGTTGCGGCGAATGCGGTTGCGGCGCGCCTCGTCGACGCTGAGCTCCACCGCCTCCCCTACCTCGATGCGGCCCTCGGTGACCTTGCCGCGGTGCACGATCAGGCCCTGCACCGGCTTCAGCGTGTCCGCGATCGCGACCTTACCCGCGGCCGAGCCGATCACGCCCGTGTCGCCCACTTGGCCGCCCGCAGCGCCGTAGAACGGCGTCACCGCCGTCACGACGTCGACCTCGTCGCCGGCGCTCGCGCTGGGGACGAGGGCGCCGCCCTTCACGAGCGCCACGACGAGCGAGCTGTCCTCGGTCTTGTCGTAGCCGCTGAAGCTCGCTCCGCCCTCCGGCAGCTTGGCGAGCGCCTCGCGGTACACGCCTTCGACGGCCTGATCCACGCCGTCGAACTCCGAGCGCTTGCGCGCCTCTTCGAGGGCGGCGTCGTAGCCGGCTTGATCGACCTCGAAGCCGCGCTCGGTGCAGATGACCTGCGTCAAATCCAGAGGGAAGCCGTAGGTGTCGTAGAGCTTGAAGGCGTCGGCGCCCGGCAGCGTCGTGCGCGCGCTCTGCTGCAGCGACTCGAAGCGCTCCTCCAGCAAGCCCAAGCCGCGCTCGATGGTCTGGCGGAAGCGGACCTCCTCCGCCTCGGCCACGGACTGGATCAGCTCCGCGCGCTCGCGCAGCTCGGGGTACTGGCCGCCCATCAGCTCGATGACGCTGCCGCACACCTGATGCAAGAACGGCTTTTGGATGCCGAGACGGTGACCGTGCCTAATCGCGCGGCGCATCACGCGCCGCAGCACGTATTCACGCGCGGTGCGATCGGGCAGCACCCCGTCGCCGATCATGATCGCGGTCGTGCGGGCGTGGTCGGCGATGACGCGCATGCTCACGTCGTCGTTCGCCATCGAGCCGCCGTACTTTTTCCCAGCAATTTGCGAGGCTTTGTCGACGAGCGAGCGCAACAGATCCGTGTCGTAGTTGCTGAGCTTGCCCTGCGCGGCGACGCACATGCGCTCGAGGCCGCCGCCGGTGTCGATGCTGGGCGCGGGCAGCGGCGCGAGCTTGGCGGCGCCCCCTTCCAGACTGCGCTCGAACTGCATGAACACCAGGTTCCAGATCTCACAGTAGCCGACGCCCTCCGGCGTCTGCTCTTCACCGAACTTGGCCGGGTCGACGCCGTCGCCGTTGAAGAAATAGATTTCGCTGCAGGGGCCGCAGGGGCCGGTGTCGCCCATGGCCCAAAAGTTGTCGGCCATGCCGAGCCCGCGGACCTGCGCGTCGCCGAAGCCGGTCAGCTTCTTCCAAAGGTCGCGCGCGAAGGTATCCTCCGGGATGCCCTCTTCACCTTTGAAGTAGCTCATCACCAGCCGGTCTTTGGGCAGCGCGAGCTCCTTGGTCAAAAACTCCCAGGCGAAGACGATTGCCTCTTCTTTGAAGTAGTCGCCGAAGCTGAAGTTGCCGAGCATCTCGAAGAAGGTGTGATGACGCAGCGACGGCCCGACGTTGTCGAGGTCGTTGTGCTTGCCGCTGACCCGCATGCACTTCTGAGACGAGGCCGCCCGCGTGTAGTCGCGCTGCTCCTTGCCGAGGAAGAGGTCCTTGAACTGGTTCATCCCGGCGTTGGTGAACAACAGGGTGGGGTCGTCCACCGGCACGAGGGAGGAGCTCGGGACGACGCGGTGCTGCTGCGACTCGAAGAAGCGAAGGAACCCTGAGCGGACGTCGCGGGAATGCATAGCCGGCT
>JAEYWK010000082.1 GCA_023431345.1 Pseudomonadota bacterium | reverse complement strand
TTGTGCATCTAATGAAGTTTAGTGCTGAAAATCCCCGCCTTCGCAAAGCGGCAAAACGTTGTAGGCAATGCGACCAAAATTGCGTATAAACTCGACCGCTTAAAATTTAACCATTTTTTTGTAACTTGCACTCAAATTTTAACAGACAAAATAAATGAGTTTAAAACAGACAATAAGTATTAATGAATTTGACGGCAAAAGCTATCAAATTAGACTTTTTGAAGGCATTGAAGACAAAGCCGTTTTGACACATTATCTGCATAACTATAGAAATGGCGTAAAAAAGCATTACGAAAAAGATGCAATTTCAACTCTAAAAAATTTCGTCGAATATAAACAAGAGGAAACTGAATTACCGATTGTTGCAGAAGATGCATTACAACAACTTTTATTTGAAGTTGAAAACGTCCCGTTTCCAACTCCAGAAAATTATAGCTTTAAATTCATTGATTTATTTGCAGGAATTGGAGGATTTAGATTAGCATTACAAAATGTCGGTGGAAAGTGTGTTTTTACAAGCGAATGGAATAATGAAGCACAAAAAACTTATCGAGAAAATTTTGGAGAAGTTCCATTTGGCGACATAACAAAAGAGCGAAACAAAAACTATATTCCTGAAAAATTTGACATTTTGTGTGCTGGTTTTCCTTGCCAAGCATTTTCAATTGCTGGTTATCAGAAAGGTTTTGCTGACACAAGAGGAACTTTATTTTTTGACATTGAGCAAATTGTAGAAAAACACAAACCAAAGGTTGTTTTTTTAGAAAATGTGAAAAATCTTGTTTCTCACGACAATGGAAATACATTTAAAACAATTATTGAAACACTCGAACAAAAATTAGGTTATAAAACTTTTGCAAAAGTTTTAAATTCAGCAACTCACGCAAATGTTCCGCAAAATCGTGAGCGAATTTTTATTGTTGCATTTGATCCAAAACAAGTGAAAAATTATTCAAAATTCGAGTTTCCTAAACCAATCAAATTAACAAAAACAATTCACGACTTTTTAGATAAAGAAAAGCAAGATGATATTTTTTATTACAAAAAAGACCATCAATATTATCCTGAACTTGCAAAAACAATGATTTCAAAAGATACAGTTTATCAATGGAGAAGAGTTTATGCAAGAGAAAATAAAAGTAATCTGTGTCCTACTTTAACTGCAAATATGGGTTCAGGTGGACATAATGTTCCGTTAATAAAAGATGATTTTGGAATTAGGAAACTAACTCCAAAAGAATGTTTTGCTTTCCAAGGTTATCCGATTGAGAAATATATTATTCCAAAACTTGCAAATAGTAAACTTTATATGCAAGCTGGAAACTCTGTAACGACAACATTAATTGAAAGAATTGCAAATCAAATCATTGAAGTTTTATGAAATCGTTTGCAGAAATTGACATAGAAAAAAACGGAAATTATTTGAAACTGCTTTCAGCAGTTTCAAAGCTTTCGGGTTTGTTCAGTGAAAGTGCAATACCATTCATAAACTATCGGGTTGCTGAAAACATTTTCTGTAGAAGTTTTGATGCGGGAAATCTTTCTCGTTCTGATACTGCTTTTGATGCAAACTACAATTCTATGGGAGTTGGTTTGAAAACTTTTGTCTGCAACTCAAATAATAGTACTGAAAAAGTTGCCGAGTTCAACTCACTTTCAAGAGTTTTGGCAGATTTTCAAGGTAAAGATTTGGCACATAAATTGGCGGAATTTAGAAATGAGAGAATTGATTTAGCAAATCGTTTGTACAATATTGAAAGTTCACTATATCATATTGTTGCTCGAAAAAACAATGAACTTGTGCTTTTTGAAACTGATTATGATAAAATTGACATCAAAAACATTCACTCTGTTAAACAAAACAATGCAAGTTTACAATTTGAGGATGGTAAGAATTTTTATAGTTTCAATTACTCCAAAAGCACACTTTTTAGAAAATTCTACATTCCCCAAAATGCATTCAGACTTCCAATTGAAATTTTGGAAGACCCATACAATTTATTACTTGAGCTTTTTGAAGATAAAAATCTAAAGTCAGCAACAGACAAGTTTGTACGAGGTGTAAATTTTGTGATTTTACCACTTTACGGATTTCAAAACAAAGAAAAATTTGTATTTGAAAAAAGCGGTTTGAACCAATGGAATGCTGGTGGTAGAAAACGTGATTTTGGAGAAGTTTATATTCCAATTCCAGCCGAAATACATAGACAGTTTCCAAACTTTTTTCCTGAAAGAGATAAATTGTTTGAATTGAAAATTCCAACTGGAGAAATATTTTCAGCAAAAGTTTGCCAAGACAATTCAAAAGCACTAATGACAAATCCCAACAAAGCACTTTCTGATTGGTTGTTGCGCAAAGTTTTTCAAGTAAAGGAAGGAGAGCTTTTAACAATCGAAAAAATGAATGAACTTGGTTTTGACAGCGTTATTATTTGTAAAGACGAAAATGGAAATTATCAAATTGACAAAGCCAAACTTGATAGTTACGAGCAATTTATAACCGAATAAAAAGCACTGCCTACAACATGGGTTTTGCAATAGTGGGGCGAAACTGCAAAGTTCAACGGCAGTTTATCGATTGAACATTTTTGCAAAATTGAAGATTTGTGCTTCGATTGCCCCACCATCGCAAAGCCCAGAAACGTTAGCGGTAATTATAAATGACAACAGACACTGAAAAATATCATGACAATGACGAGTTAGGAC
>JAEYWK010000009.1 GCA_023431345.1 Pseudomonadota bacterium | reverse complement strand
GCCGCGCGCCGCGCCGCGTCTCAACCACCAACCCGCCCAATACGTCCCTTGCGCGCGCAAGAACACCACACATAGCAAGAACAGAAACAGGCCCCACCACGGGCCGTCCGCGATGAATCCCGGAACGCCTGCCACTAGTGACCCTTGCTTTGGCAGGTGCGGCACACGCCCGTGATCTCTACGGTGTGGTCTATGTGGGCGTAGCCGTGCTCGGCAGCGATGTCGGCCGTCCACGTTTAGAATCCTGGAATGTCGATGTCCTCGGCAGCACCGCACACGCGGCATCGCAAGTGGTGGTGGTGGGTTTGAGTCGTCTCGCAGAGGCGGTACAGCGTCTCACCGGTGTCGGTGATGACGGTGTCCACCTCTCCAGCCTCGGCAAACGTTTGGAGGGTGCGATAGACCGTTGCGAGGCCGATGCTCGAGCCCTGGTGGCGGAGCAAGTCGTGCCAGGCTTGCGCGGACCTGAAATCGCCCACAGCGAGTGCCTCCAGGATCGCAGCACGCTGACGAGTCATGCGTTGTGGACCCGCTTCGCTGGGCTCACCGAACGAAGCACGGTCTTGTTTCGCTGCGGTCACGAGGTTCTCCTTTGCCGAGTGACCACTTGCGTCACCACACTCACGGCAATATAGGTCACCACACCAAGGACCACTATCAAGGCTCCGGGCTGCAGATTGTGCTCCAAGGTGATGGCGATTCCCACGAGCGTGAGCACCGCACCCGTCGCCATCGCTAGACCCATGGTGCGGGAGAACGATCGCGTGACTTGCTGTGCAATCGCCACAGGAAGAATCATCAACGCGCTCACCAGCAGCACGCCCACGACGCGCATTGCCACGGTAATGGTGACCGCGGCGAGCACGGCGATGATCATGTTGAGCAACTGCACCGGCAGCCCGGTGGAGCGCGCGAACTCTTGGTCGTGGGTGACGGCAAACAGGGCAGGGCGCAGGCCCACGCCCACCACAACGATGGCTGCGGCAAGTGCAACCGTCACCCAGACATCGGCCCATGTCACCGTGGAGATCGATCCAAAGAGATAGCCCAGCAGGTTGGCATTGGAACCTCCTGCGGCGGAGATCAACAGCACACCGGTGGCGATGCCGCCATAGAAAAGGATCGCGAGTACGACATCCGCGGCGGCGCCTCGAGAGCGCATGCGTTCAATGGCCACTGCCGCAAGTACGGCGAAGATCACGGCGCCCGGCACTGCGAGGGCGTCCCGTTGAGCGAGACCTGCGGCTGATCCGGCAAGCCAGCCTGCCGCTACTCCTGCGAGAGCCACGTGGCCGATGCCGTCGCCTAGCAAGGCCATCCTGCGTTGCACCAGATACGTGCCCACTACAGGCGCAGCCAAGCCGACGAGAACGCCCACCAGCAGCATGCGTTGCACCAACGGCTCTTGGAGGATGTCGATCACGGTCCCTCCAGCCCGATGGCGCCTGGGTGGGGCGAGGGAGCGCTCTCGTGGGGATGCTCGTGGTCGTGGCCAGGCAAGGCGTGCACCCCGAGGTCTGTGGGGGGCGGACCTTCATAGGTGATGCAGCCCTCTTCCAGCACCACGGCGCGGTCCACGTGGCGGCCAAGAGTGCCGAGCTCGTGGAGCACCACCAGGATGCCCACGCCGTCCTCCTTGAGATGGCCCAAAGCGTGGGCGAACGCGACTTGAGAGTGCAGGTCTACTCCCGCCATGGGCTCGTCCATGATCAAGAGTTGTGGTTCGCGCACGAGTGCCCTCGCGATGAGTACTCGCTGCTGCTGACCGCCGGAAAGCGTTCCCACATCTCGCGTGGCGAGATCCGCCACGCCCATGGTCTCGAGGGCGTGCTGCACACGCGACCCAGACCCGCGGCCAGGGCGCAAACGCCGGTGACCGAGGAGGCCCGATGCCACCACTTCTGTAGCCGTAGCGGAGATCCCACCCGTTGCCGTGAGCCGTTGCGGGACGTACCCGAGCGACAACCTCGCTGCGGCATCGGCCCGTCTGCCGAACAAGTCAATGGTGCCGCCGGTGGTGTCCACGGCCCCTACCACCGCGCGCACAAAGGTGGACTTGCCGGATCCATTGCCTCCGAGAAGGGCGACCACTTCTCCTTGCTGCACCGTCAATCCCACGCCGTGGAGAATGGGGTTGCCCTGGAGCGAGACGCGAACGTCCCGCGCCTCGAGGAGGCGCGGGATCGCGTGAGAGTTGTGCTCCGTCATCAACGCCTTACTCGCAACTCAAGGCCAAGCGAAGTGCTTCTAGGTTGCGATGCATCACACCAATGTAGTCGTCGCCGTCGGCAATCGTTTCGAGCGGATCAAGCACGGCCGTGTCCACCCCAGCGTCCCGGGCGAGGGCTTCCACGACGTTGGCGCTCACGGCTGATTCGGTGAAGATGGTGGTGGACCCTGTCGCGTGGATGATCTCCCTAATTTCCCTCAGTCGCACGGGCGAAGGCTCAGAATCTGGGTCGATTCCGGCGACGCCCACTTGCTTGAGTCCGTTCGCTTCAGTGAGGTAGCCAAACGCCTCGTGGCTCACGACAATCGTGTCGCGTTCGCATGAGGCGAGACCTGCCTGGAACGCGTCGTTGAGACCGGTGAGGTCCTGCGTGAGAGCACTGGCGTTGGCGGCAAAGAGGTCTGCGTTCTGGGGATCGATCACTGAAAGTTCCGTGGCGAGCGCTTGTGCGTACTCTGCGAGTAGCAATGGGTCCAACCAGAAGTGGGGGTCCAGTGCGCCGTGGTCTTCCTCTTGGCCGTCTTCCTCTTCTTCGCTGTGCGCCTCGTCGCCGTGGTCATGGTCCGCGGCGTGGAGCGTGATGACAGAGGCCGCGTCAAAGCCGCGCGCTCCCGTGCTCTCGATCGCGGCGTCCACGGCTGGCTGGAAGTCTT
>JAEYWK010000259.1 GCA_023431345.1 Pseudomonadota bacterium | reverse complement strand
CCCATGCCCAGCGCTGGAGGCCGCAGCATGCCGCCGCCGCCCCCGCCTGGACGCGGTGCCCCGCCGCCCCCCCCGCCGGCGCCTGCGCCTGCACCCGGCGCGGCCGGCGCCAAGCTGACCATCAGCTATCAGGGTGAGGCATTCCCGGTCACGAAAGACCGCTTCATCATCGGCCGCGGCAAGCAGTCGAGTGACCTCACCATCAAAGACCCGAACGTGTCGCGCCAACACGCGATGATCGAGTTCTCGAACGGCCAGTATTACATCGTCGACATGGGCTCGACCAACGGCGTCGAGTACAATGGCCAGCGGGTGCAGCGCAAAGTCATCTCCGAGGGAGACGCTTTCAAGGTGTGCGACCACGAGCTGAAGTTCAGCTTCAGCTGAGGGCGCGCTTGCGGCGATCACTCGTAGCTGCCGCGCTGCTCGTTCCGATGAGCAGCGCGACAGCGACGCTCGCAGCGCGGGACGCGCTCGAAGGCGTGCGCAGCGTGCTCGTGCTGCGACGTGACGAACCGCTCTTTACGGAGCCAAGTAAGGGCGCGGCAAGACGAGGCGCCGCCGAACAGGGCGCCCGGCTGCCTGTCTTCGAGATCGCGCGAGGAGGAGGCTGCGCGGGGCGCTGGCTCTCCGTGGGCCCGCTCGCCTGGATCTGCGAAGAGGGCGCGGCGGCTTCAGCCGCGGCCGCGCCCGCCGAGGCAGCGCGCGAACGCAGCCGCGAGGGCCTGCCCCACGATTATTACTTCGTTGGCCCGGACGGCACGTTTGGCTACCGCGATCTGCTCGTCGCCGAAGAGGGCGTCCCGGAAACCCAGCTGCTGCCGGGCTTTGGGGTCGGCATCACCCGTGAAGGCCAGAAGCCGGGCGGGGAGCGCTACGGCCTGACCACTCACGGCTTCTGGCTCCCGCTCCGCGACCTGCGCCGCGTCAGCGCCCCGCTCTTCCGTGGCGCGGCCCTGGCCGCAGGAGACGCGCTCGACGTCGGCTGGGTGAGGGCCGAGCGCGCCCAGCTACGCCAGGCGCCCGGCGGCGCGCCACGGAAAGAGCTGGTACCGCGACAGACGCGCGTGCAGGTGCTCGAAAGCCGCCAGCAGGGCGGCAAGGCCTGGCTCCGTATCGGCCCCGACGAGTGGCTGCTGGCCGCCGACGTCGCGCGCCCTTCGCTGGGTGCACGGCCGGCGAGCGTCAAGGCGGGTGAGCGCTGGTTCGACGTGGAGCTTTCGTCCCAGACGCTGACGGCCTATGTCGGGGATCATCCTGTGTTCTCGACGCTCATCTCGACGGGGCGGGGTCGCGACGGCAGCGAGCTCGCGACCCCGAAGGGCGAGCAGCGCATCTGGGTCAAGCTACTGCAGAGCGACATGGACAACCTCGAGAACCTCGAGGCGAACGAGGCCTACGCCATCCAGGCGGTGCCGTGGGTCATGTACTTCAACCAAGGCGTCGGCCTCCACGGGACGTTTTGGCACCGCGCCTTCGGTCGCGTTCAGAGCCACGGCTGCGTCAACCTCAGCCCCGTCGATGCTGAGCGCGTGTTCGATTGGGCAGGGCCGCGCTTGCCGACTGGCTGGACAGCGGCGCTGCCCACGGTCTACGACCAAGGAAGCTTGGTGCGCGTGCGGTAGTAAACCTCGGAGAGTCAGAGATGGATCTCACAATCGGTCGCGATACGCTGCTCGCCATTTCCGCCGTCGCCTGGGCCGACGGAACGCTGGACGAGCGCGAGAGCCAAGCGCTGCGTCAGGCCGCCCAACAGCTGCTCGTTCAAGGCGAGGACCTGGTCGCGGTGGAGCGCGCGCTGTCGAGCCGCGTGACGCTCGAGGAGGTGGAGACGCTACGCATGAACCGGCTCACGCGCCTGTTCACTTACGCCAGCGCGTGCTGGATGGCAGAGGTCGACGGCAAAGAGTCGGACGCGGAGGCGGCTGCGCTGCAGCTACTCGGAGATCGCCTCGGTCTGTCGGCGGTTGCCCGCGATCGCGCGCACAACGCGGTGCGCGGCATCGCTCAGCGCTCAGCGCCGGGCTCGTTCGACCTACTCGAGCTGCGCTCGCGACTTTCCGCGGGGCTGAGCCAGATTGGCGACGACTGACGTCGCCCCTGACTCAGCCCGCGGGAACGCGGAGCGCGTTGGCTTCAGATCTTGCCCGTGAGCAAGAACGCGATGATGAACGCGAACAGCACCAGCGACTCCATCAGCGCCAGACCGAGAATCATCGGGGTCTGAATGCGCGGGGCAGCGCCGGGGTTACGGCTGATGCCTTCGAGCGCGGCGGCGGCGGCGCGGCCCTGACCGAGGCTACCACCGAGCACGGCCAAGCCGATCGCGATGGCGGCGCCGATCGCGGCAGCGGAACCCGAGCCGCTCGAAGCGCCCTCGGCCTGCGCGAAGGCCGGCGTGGCGGTGAACGTAGCGAGGGCAGCACTGGCAAGCTTGAGCTTGTTCTTCGACATTAAAAGGACTCCTTCTACTCCGCGTTGGCGCGCTGGGCGCCGAAGACCTGCCAGGTTCGGCAGGGGTAGTTTTCGCCGCCCGCTCTTAGTTCGTTTTCGTTCCCCGTGCCACTCGTTTTCGACGTTGAACCGAAGATCGAATGGCAGCGGATCGGTGTGTCAGGCGGGATCGCTGGTCAGTGAGCGCCGTGCGCCTCGTGTTCGGTGGCCATCCCGATATAGATGCAGGTCAGCATGGTGAAGACCAGCGTCTGAATCAACACCACCAAGCACCCGAGCAGCATCACCGGAATCGGCACCACGACGGCGACGAGCGACATGAAGAGGCCGAGCATCAAGTGGTCGGCGGCCATGTTCACCATCAGACGAACGGCCAAGGTGACGGGGCGCACGCACAGCGAGATGACCTCGATGGGAAACATCAGCGGCGCGAGGTACCAAGCCGGGCCGGCCAGGTGCGCGATGTAGCCGAAGCCGTTGGTCATGAGACCGTAGGCGTTGAACAGCACGAACACCACGAGCGCGGTGCCGAGGGTGATGCTCAAGTTGCTGGTGGCCACCGGCATGCCGGGGATGAGCGCCATCACGTTCGAGAAGAATACGAACACGGCGGCGGTGCCGATGAGGGGGAAGTACTTCTTCGCGCGCTCGGCATCCATGACGCTCTTGGCGAGATCGTAGAAGTACGCGAGGAACGCCTCCATGAACGTGCGGAGGGTGAGCTTGTCTTCGGGGATGATGGCTTCGTCGGTCTGGTTCAGGCGCGAGCGAACGCGCGCCGCGATCAGCAAGATCAGCAGCAGAACGAACAGCGACGCCGCGAGACCTTCGAAGCTCTGCCAAGTGGGCGAGTGACCACCGACGACGGTGTCACCGAGCGCGTCGGCGTTGTGGTCGAGCGTCTCGCGGAAGTGCGACAAGATCAGCGTAAGCCAAGAGGAATGTTCGGGCATCTATCGACCTTCGGGGCGGGAATCTTCTGAGATTTCGCCTTGAATACTGGGTGAGGTTGCGGCGCGCGGGCGCGCCATCGAAAGCTGTGCGCAGACGATGCCGACCGGCATCGCCAGGTAGCCGATCGCGAGCGGGACCACGGTGGTGACGCCCAGCTTCAAGAGCAGCGCCACGACCGCGAGCAGACCAATCAGCTTGAGCGCGGCCAAGATCGCCCACGGCAAGCCGGCGCCGTTGATGAACGCACGCACGATGCGCGCGAGCGCCCACAGGTTGAAGCCGGCGAGGGCGGAGCCGAGCGCGACCCCGAGCACGCCGCTCTGACCGAGCACGAACGGCGACGCCAGCGTGAGCGCGGCGCCCGTGAGCGCGACGCCCCACAGCGCAGCGCGCAGTCCGTTGTCTTCGTCACTTCTGGCCATCTTCGCCGTAGCTCTTTCGTGCTTCTTGCTCGCGCCGCTCGGCCGCCTCGGCTTCGCGGTTCGACTTTTGGACCGCTCGATAGATGGCGCGTGCCGCGGCTGCAAGCCCGTAAGCGAATCCAATCCAGGTCAGCCAGCCGCCGGTGCCCAGCTTCTTGTCGAGCCACTGACCACCGAAGAGGCCCACCACCACGCTGAGCACGACCTCCATCCCCAAGGTCCCGTAGTTACCCAGGGCTTTCCAGTCTTGTTGAACAGCGGGAGGCTTGATGCGCGGGCACTAGCACGCTGCGTGCTATGGTCCAGTCCGATGACGCGCGTTGCCGCTCTCATTGGAATGGTCACTGCATTGCCGGCCGCGGCGTGGGCCCAGGTGCCGGTAAATCCCGTCGAGCCGGCGGCGGCCGCCGCGCCGAGCGCCGGGTCGGCTCCCGTTCCGAGCACGGGCGGCGCGACGCCACCCGCGACATCCGCAGCGAGCGCGGACTCAGCCGCTGACTCGACGGAGCCGAGGCCTGCAGAGCCGGCCGCTCCCGCCACCGCCACGCCGCCCGGCAATCAGTACTACGTGGAGCCGCCTGGCGCCGCCCCCGTTCCCGGCGCGTTCGAGCCACCGCTACCCGGTGGAGCCGCTCCGTACGAGCCGCCGCCCCCGCCGCGCGTCTCGCACCTGGCGCCTCGCACGGCGCTCTGGGCGGGCGTGCGCGTGGGCTGGTTCGTGCCCTTCGGGAACGTGTGGGCGCAGGCGCGGCCCGTGTCGGCATCGGGAGTGTCCGGCTACCGCCTCGACGGCAAGCCCTGGAGTGACTACGCGTCGTCGGGGCCCCTGCTCGAGCTCGACGTTGGGGTTCGGCTCTCGCGCAGCTACAACATCTTCGTGCTCTGGGAGCGCGCGCAGCTCGGCTCCGGCGACGACGAGAGCATCGGCGCGCAAGACGGCGCAGAGAGCGATTTCTGGGCGATCGGCCTGCGCGCGAGCTCGAACCCCAACAAACTCGCCTTCCTGACGGAGGTCGCCGTCGGCTACCGCCGCGCCCGCACGTTCTTCGAGAACGGCTACGAGTACCAGTTCACCGACGCGCCGTTCGAGGCGCGCTTGGGCCTGGGCGCCGAGTACCGCATGAGCCGGATGGTGTCGTTCTCATCGCTGCTCACGATCGGGGTCGGCGGCTTCGGCAGCGCCGAGAGCGTCTCGCCCAGCGGCACCGTCGTGCCCCTCACGCGCTCGCTCGACGAAGCGGACGGACACGCCTGGTTCACCTTCTCCGTCGGCAGCCATTTCGATTTGGTTCCGATCGGTAAGAACTAGCCGCCTGTCACGGCGCGGCCGCTCACCGAAGCCCCCGCGCGGTCAAGCCGCCAAATGCACGACGATGCGCGTGCCGCGCGGCTCGCGCGCTTCGACGCGGATGCTGCCGCCGTGGGCTTCGGCGATTTGGCGGGTGATGGCGAGGCCGAGCCCCGTGCCGTGTTGCTTGGTAGTGAAGAAGGGCTCGAACAAGCGCTCGCGGGTGGTGGCGGGCATGCCGACGCCCTCGTCGTCGACGATCAGGTCGAAGCCTGCGTCGGCGCGTCGTAGGCTGACTTTGACTCGGCCGCCATGTGGCATCGCCTCGCGCGCGTTGCGCAGCAGATTGAGCAGGGCCTGGCGAATCTGCGCCTCGTCCACCGGCAGCACCGCGTCGCGGGCGTCGTCGTCGACCTCCAGGGTGACGCCGGCTTGAGCGAGCTCGCGCCGCACGAACTCGCACGCTTCGTCCACGATCTCCCCCAGGTTTTCCGGGCGCTTCTCCTGCGGGCGCTGGCGCGCTACCGACAGGTATTGCTCGCTCAAGCCCGACAGGCGCTCGACCTCGGCCTTGATGGCGCGCAGCAAGTTGTTGGCTTCCTCGGCGTTCGCTGGCAGCTCCTCTTCGAGCAGCTCCAGGTTGAGCGCGATCGACGAGAGGGGGTTCCGAATCTCGTGCGTGACGTGCGCCGCCATCTTGCCGATGGTTGCGAGGCGCTCCGTGGACAGCAGCTGCTCGTTGGCCCGCGCGATGGCGCTGACCATGCCCTCGAAGGTAGCGGAGAGCTCGCCAATCTCGTCGCTCGAGACGATCGGTGAGCGAGGCTCCAGATCGCCGCGCGCCACGGCCTTGGCGCGCTCGGTCACCAGACCGAGTGGTAGCAGCATGCGTCGCGCGTAGAGCGCCATGCCGCCGCCGATAGCCAAGGTGAGGAGCGTGAGCGAGACCAGGAGCCATGTCGCCACCCGCTCGCGCACGCGCGCCTGCGCCACCAGCGTGTCCACGTTCTGCTCGACGCGCTTCTCGAGCTGACTGAGCCGCGCGCCTTGCTCGAAGCCGCGCGTCACCAGCTCGTCGCGCAGCCGCTCGGCTTGGGTCGTGTCGCGGCGGTCGAGCGCCTCGAACAAGCGATCCAGCCGCTCCGCGTCGGCGTCCACGAAGCGCTCCGCCGCGTCGATGGCGCGCAGCAGCTCCTGACCGATCCGCTGCGCTTCGCTCGTCCCCTGTTCGAGGAAAGACCGCGACACGGCCGCGCGGGCGCCCGCATACAGGCGCGGGCGGCCGACCAACGCGAAGTCGAACCAAACCCGGACATCGGCGGGATTGCGCGCCGAGGTGATGTGGTTGAGCTGCGTGTTCCAGGTGTCCTGCTTGGCCACCACGTCGCGCACCGCTAGCGCCAGCGGCAGGTAGCCGGAGCGAATCAGGTTCGTCTCCCGCACCGCCTGACGCTGCACGAACACGCTGAAGCCCGACGCCGCGGCGAACGCCACCACCACCAGCGCGAAGGACGCGAACACGCGCGCCGCCACCGGCCGGCGCCGGCGCAGCTCAGTCGTCACGCCCAAGCCTACCTTCCAGCAGCGCGATCAGGTCGACCGCGTGCTCGCCCGCCCGGCGCAGCTGCGAGAGGCTCGACGCGCAGCCGGTGACGAGCGTGCCCCCGCCCGCGGCTTGGTGGTCGCTCGCCAAGCGCCGCGCGGCGTAGCTCGCCACCGCCGGCATCGTCACCGGCAGCACCCCGCCCCCGCCCGAGCAGCGCGCGAGGTGGCGCGACGTCGGCAGCTCCTGGACCGGCTGCCCCGTCACGCGCGCCAAGAGGCGACGCGGCTCGTCGTAGAGGCCCAAGCCCCGCCCGAGCGCGCAGCTATCGTGGTAGCGATAGCGCTCGCCGGCGCGCGTAGGCGCGAAGCGCTCCTCGTGTCGCGCAGCGAGCTCGACGAGCGTGGTCGCGCCGAGGTCGCGCAGCTCGAGCGCGCAGCGCGGATCGAGGACGAGCAGGCTGCGTTCGCCGAGCTCGACCCGCAGCTGATCGCGGCTGAGATCGGCGCCCTTCGGATCGCCGGCCGCGCGCTGCCAGTAGCCGCAGCAGCCCGAGAGCACGGCCACGTCGCCCCCGAGCGCGCGCGCCAAGCGCACGGCCGCTCGCGCTTCATCGGGGAAGGACGAAGCGTAGCGGCATCCGAGCAAGAGAGCCCGCCCGGCGCGCTCGTCCCCTGCTTCGCGAGCCAAGGCGGCGGCGGCGGCGCGCTGGCGCAAGCGAAGCTCGGGCGCTCGCGCCAAGAGCTTTCGCGCCGGCTCCGGCGCGCGTCCGAGCGCGACGTATGCCGCGCGGGCGTCGTTCAGGGTCTCGGTGACCGGATTTCGGTGATCGCACGCCTCGCGACAGCGGAAGCAGTTGCTGCACGCCCACGGCAGCTCCGCGGCGTCGGCGCTGACGCCGCCGGCGCGAGCAGCGTCGAAGGCGCTCGTCATCTTCCCCCAGGGCGTCAGCGCTTCGCGCGGCTCCGCTTCCGATACGACGCACGTCGCGCGGCACAGCTTGGGACAGTACGCGCACTTCGAGAGCTCGTCGCGTCGCTCCTCCAGGAGCGGCAAGTGGTGAGCCGGCATGCCCCGCAGTTCTAGCCGCTCACGGCGTCGAGCGCTGGCCTTTGCTGCTCTTACGCGGAGAAGGCTTGCCCTGCTCGAGGTCCGGCTGGGGCAGGCGCAGCTCGAACGTGGCGCCGCGCGGGCTCGACTTCATCGTCACGCTGCCGCCGTGCTCTTCCACGATCTTCTTGACGATCGCGAGCCCGAGGCCCGTGCCCCCTTCCTTGCCCATCGTCACGAACGACTGAAAGAGTCGGTGCTCGATGGCGGGGGGGATGCCTGGGCCCGTGTCGCTCACCGCGATCAGCAAGTCGGAGCCCTCGAGCTTACCGCGCAACGTGAGGACACCGCCGCGGGGCGTCATCGCTTCGACGGCGTTACGCGCGAGGTTGTGAACCGCCCGCGCGACGCGCGCCTCGTCGAAGCGAGCGACGACTTTGGTGTCGATGTCCAGCTCGATCTGGATTGACTTGCCCGTCACCTCGAGCTCGAGCTGCCGCCGCAGGTCGCCGAAGAACTTGTGCAGGTAGACCCGTCGCACGAACAAGGTGCGCTCGCCGCGCGCGAACTCGAGCACCTCGCGCTGCATCCCGGTCAGCACGTCGAATTGCTTCAGCACCTCTTCTGCGAACTCGTGGCGCTTCTTGCTGTCGTTGGCCTCCGCCATCAGCTGCACGTAGCCGCTGATCACCGTCATCGGCGTCTTGAAATCGTGAATCACCTGCGACAGCAGCCGCCCGATCGAGGTCAAACGCTCGCCGCGCTCTCGGGCTTGGCTGGCGAAGAACAAGCGCACCGCCGTCGAGACGTTGGCGCCTACCAGGTGCATCAAGCTCTCGTCTTCACGAGTGAACGTGCGCGAGCCTGCGCTGCCGAACAGGGCGACCGCCCCGAGCGGCGCACCGTCGCCTTCGAGCGGCAAAACCAGCGCGGAATCCACGGGAAATGGCAGGCTACCCTCGACGCGCTCGTGGAAGTACGGGCTCGGCTCGGCGGCGCTGACACGCAGCACCTCGCCGCGTGACATGGCGGCGGCGAGCAGCCCGTCTCCCGCCTTGACCCCGATGCGGATCAGCGCGTCGGGCGTGGCGACGTCGTGCACGTACTGCACGAGGTCGCCCGACTCTTCCTCGGCGACGAGCAGCGCCGCGCCGCGAGCCTCGCTCGCCTTGGCCGATAGCCCGAGCACGGCGCGCGCCAGCTCCTCGAGCGTCGTCGCTCGCCCGGTGGCGCGCTCGAGCTCGAAGAGCAGCGAAAGGTCGCGCAGGCGTCGCTCGAGCTCGCCCTTGGTGTCGAGCAACTGCTTGTTCTTCTGAATGAGCGACAGGAACAAGCGCGAGTTGTCGATGGCGACGGCGGCCTGCGTCGACAGCGCGGAGAGGATGGCCTCGTCCTCGTTGGTGAACTCGCCTTCACCCCGCTTGTTGAGGATCTGAATCACGCCGATGGTGCGACCGAGGTGGTTCTTGAGCGGCGCGGCCAAGATGCTCTGCGTGCGATAGCCGGTCAGGATGTCCCAATCGCGCTCGAAGCGCGGGTCTGAATAGGCGTCGCGCACGCGCAGCGCGCGGCCGTTCTCCGCGACGACCCCGGCGATGCCGTGCCCCACCTTCATACGGATCGAGCGCACCTGCTCGCCGACGACCATGCGGCTCACCAGCTCGTCGTTGGCTTCGTCGAGCAAGTACAGCGTCGCCCGATCGGCCTGCACCAGCTCCGTCAGCTTCTCCAAGATCAGCTCGAGCAGGTCGTCGAGATCGAAGGTGGTGCCGAGGGCGGTGCCGACCTCACGCAGCGCGCGTGACACGCGCTCCTCGTGACGAAGCGCGGCGAGCAGCTCCTGTACCGACTGCTGCCGCTCGGTGCTTGCTCGCGCTTCGACGCCCACGGACCCGGTCACGGCCTGATCGAACCACGAAACGTGGCCGATTTGGTAGTGGCCCCATGCCCCGCCCGGCGCGGGGCGGGCGGCGCGAGCTCGAGCGGTCGATCAGCCGCGGGACAGCCACGAAACCGCGCCGGGCGAGGGCTGCGGCGGCGCTCCGGCGGTCGGACGGGACGGAAGGCTTGCCAGGAGGGTGGAGATTTGCGAGAAGCTTTCGGCCGGTTATGGCTCTCAAGCAGCTACAGCTACTGGTGCGAGGCCGCGTACAAGGTGTGTACTTTCGCGCGTCGACGCAGCGCGAGGCGCGCCGCCTCGGGATCACGGGCTGGGTGAAGAACCGCGCCGACGGCACCGTCGAGATCGTCGCCGAGGGCGAAGAGGTCTCGATCCGTGAGCTCTACGGCTGGGCGCAAAAGGGCCCGAGCGCCGCACGCGTGGAGCGCGTCGACACGCGCTGGCGCAGCTTCACCGGCGATTTCCCGGACTTCCGCATCATCGACTGATGCGAAAGGCGCGAGCAGTCGGGTGGGCACTGCTGGTCGCTTTCGGCTCGGGCGCCCCGACCGCAGCCGCCACGCCCGACGCAGCCCCCGCCAAATCCGCTGAGCGCAAGCTGCCGGAGCTGCCGACGCCGCCGAGCGTCGAGCTCGGTCGGCCCGACGCCGCCGATCTGGCCGAGGTCGACGCGCTGCTCGGTCGCATCATCGGCGACGCGGGGGACGATCGCGACAACGCCGTGCGTGAGCTGCTCGAAGCGGAGCGGAAGCACGTCAGCGCCATCCGCTTCCGGCTCGGCTCGATCGCCGACAACGCCGACAAGGAGGCGATGAAGCGGCTGCTGCTGAAGACGCGGCGCGAGGCCCTGCAGCAGAAGAGCGACGATGAGTCGGACAAGCCCTCCGCCGGCCTCGACTATCTGGGCAGGCTCGTCGCCAAGCCGGAGCCCCAATCGGAGGCGTGGCGCAACCTCGTGAGCGTGCTCGCGCTCTCACGCATGCTGGAGAGCATCGGCGACGTGGCGGCCGTGCGCGGCCTCATCGAGGTGTACGTGCGTTACGGTGAGTTCCTGCGCATCACCACGCAGAACGCGCTGGCTCGCCTCGGCGACAAGGCGGTGCCGGCGCTGGTCGAGGCGCAGCGCCACCCCGCCGAAAAGATCAACAAATGGGCGGTCCGGCAGCTCGACATGCTGGGCAAGGGCATCCCTAGCGAGGCCGTGCAAACTCAGGATCTGGCCGTGCTCGCCGACGTGCTGCGCGCCTACGGTCGCACGCGCAACCCCGACGCCGTGCGCATCGTCGTGTCGTTCGTGAGCAGCGAGCGGGCGCAGGTGCGCGAGGCCGCGCGCCAAGCGGTGGCGCTGATGGGCGAGGTCGCGACCTGGCAGCTACGCGATACCTACGAGAACGTGGTCGGCAAGAAGCCGCCGCGCGACTGGGCCTGGGAGCGTACGGCGCGCGAGCTGTTCGCGGAGTTCGACCGCCTGCGCTTCGCCCAAGTCGGCAAGCTGTTCGACGAGGGGCAAGCCGCGCGGGCCCGCGGTGACCTCGCCGAGATGCGCACGAAGTTCGACGAGCTGCTCGCCCACGATCCCAACTTCGAGCAGCGCGCGGAGCTGGCCGCAGGCTACGTCGCCTTCGCCGAGTCGGTGCAAGACAGCGCTCGCCCCGACGCCATCATGGCGCTGCGCCGCGCCGAGCGGCTCGATCCGAAGCTGCAAGCAGCCAGCAGCCTACGCCTCACCCTCGAGGCTGAAGCGCTGGAAGAGCGAGGCATCGCCGACGCCACGCTGCTCGAACGAGCGCTGGAGCGCGACGCCGCGAACAGCCGCGCCAAGTCGGCCCTCGCCCGCTTCGAGCGCGGCGAGCCGAAGCGCTCCGAGAAGGCGCGCTACGTCGCCGCCGGGTCGATTCTGGCCGTCGCGCTGGGCGCGATCGCGTTTCTGTTCTTGCGCCGAAGGTCGTCGGAACAGGCGCCCGTCGACGCCGTGCGGGCTGAAACGATGAGCCTACCGTCAGCGGACGACGGCTCCGACGAGCCCAGCGCTCAGCAGCCGACGAGCGACCCGGCCGACCAGCAAAGCGCTGTGTCGCCGCCGGCCGAGAGCAGCGGTGACGGCGAAGCGCCAACGGGCGGCGAGCAGAAAAAGCCTCCGCAGCTTTGAACACCTTCACGCCCGCCGGGCACGACCGGCGTTAGGCACGAAATGGGCGTCGCTCCCGCTGCCCTACGGCAGCTCGGGGGAGGTGCGCCCCTTTGCTTGAAAGCGCTTCAGGCGCGGGAGGAAAATCATGAACAAGCCCATCGGTCTCGTCGTCGCGTGCGCGCTGGGTCTCTTCGCGTGCAACGTCGAGCACTACGAAGACTGCCACCGCGATGATTCGTTCGACGACTTCGAGGAAGGCCCCTCGAAGCCGAGCGGGGGCGCCAAGGCCAGCGGGGGGAGCGATGGCAGCGGCGCCAGCGCCTCTCGCGGTGGCGCCGGCTCAGCGAGCAGCGATCCGGAAGGCGAGGCCGGCGCGCCGACGCCCCCCGAGCCACCGCGGACCCCCTGCGAGAAGGAGCGCGACTGCACGCCTGGCTTCAACTGCAACCACGACGTCAATCAGTGCGAGCCCGCTGCCGAAGAAACGTGCAGCGAGCTAGACCTCGAGGCAGATTGCGTCACGCGCGCCGACTGCGTTCCCGTCTACGGCGGCACCAACTGCAGCTGCGGGCAAGACTGCGAGTGCGAAGGCGGCGAGCCCGGCTGCATCTGCGAGAGCTTCGAGTTCTTCGTGTGCCGTGCGGCGGAGTGACCTAGCTCGTCATCGCGTCGACGCCAGGTCCGCGTGGCTTGGCGTCGACGCCAGGCTGCTCACACAGCAGCGTCAGCGCCGGCAGAATGACTTCGCGCCACGTGTGCTCGACGACGTTTGCTTGCTGCTCAGCCGTCAGGCGACCATAGCGGTTCCAGATTTGTGCGGGAGCCACCGTCGCAGGTGGCTCGAGCTCGCGCGGTACGTCGCGAATCTCGCTGACGAGCCGCGCCGCGATCGAGGCGCCTCCGCGATCGACCGCGTAGCGCAGGAAACGCCACGCCAAGAGCGAATGCTCTTCCTCGTCGCGCGCGATGCGGGCGAGCACGGAGCTACACGTCTCGTCGGAAGCGAGCGCGCCTTGCTCGCTGGCCAGCGCCGCAGCCAGAGTCTCGCCGATGGCCCCCTCACGAAGCACGGCGACGGCCAGCTCCTCGAGGTCGCGTCCGAACTGCGCTCCGCGCAGATCGAACGTGCTCGGCCCAACCTCGCGATCGCCGAAGCGGGTGGCCAACGCGAAGCAATCCAGCGCGTGGGCGACCTCATCGAGCGCCGCGTGATGCGCCGCCGCTACCAAGCTTGAGGGCGCCCCAATGGTCATCAGCTCCAGTGAGAAGCGGGCGAACGAAGCGACGGAGGCATGCTCCATCAACGCATCGTCGGTCCACGCGCGGGCCAGGGCAGCTCTCGTTGGCGCGTCCAGCTCCTCGGCGGCTCCCGACAGCGCCGATCGCCAGTCGCCGCGTTCGGCGCTGGCCGCGACGCGCGCGCCGTCGACGACGAAGGGCCGCCCACAACAGCCCCCGGAGCGAACGACGTAGCAGCACTGGTCACCCACCGGCCCCAGATCGGCCGTGATGTACGAGCACACTTCGAGCTGATGACCGACCGCGCTCGGACAAGAGCTATCGCTTCCTCCCGCGCCTCCAGCGTCTCCCGCTGCGCCGCCCTCGCTCGGCTCGCCGCGAGCGCCCGCGCCGCTCGAACCGTCGCCCCCCTGGCCGAGGAAAGCTCGTATCTCGGTGAGCGTGTAGCAGGTGTCGGTGTTGCAGCAGATGCCAGGGCCTGAGTTGGAGCACCCGTAGACCGCCGTCCCTCCCGCGTTCTGCCCACCCACGTCCACAGGCCCCTTGCCCCCGCCGCCCGTAGGGGCGCCCGCCGTCGACTGCCCGCCACTCCCGCCGTGCAAACTCGTTCCGCCGGCGGCTCCAGCCGTGGGTCCGACCTGCCCGCCCGCCGCACCGCCTGTGGCCGCCGCGCCACCTGTAGCCCCTGTGCCAGGTGTGCCGGCACTTGTGCCAGCTACGCCAGCCGGCCCAGGCTCGGTGTCGCTCGCGCCGCCGCAAGAAATGGCGACAAATAGCGCGTTCATCGGCGCAATCGCGCCCAGCACCCGGCTCCTCAACCCCAATATTCGGCTAGCCATTACCCGCCCCACAGCAAGCCGTGTGCCGCGTGACTGCTCCAACGACGAAAGGCGTAGTCAGACTCTCGTCCGACTACGCCCTTCACGGCGCCCTAGCGGCTGCGGTCAGCCCGCGGAGGCTTTGGCGGCGGCCTTCTTCGGCTTCTCCGCGCCCTCGGCCTTGGCCTTCTTGCCCGGCTTGTGGGGCTCGCCCGCCTCGACCACGAACTCGACCAGGGCCATCGGGGCGTTGTCGCCGCGACGGTGGCCGAGCTTGATGATGCGGGTGTAGCCGCCGGGACGACCCTTGAAGCGACGCGCCAGGTCGACGAAAACCTTCTCGACCAGATCGATCTTCACGTCTTCGCCCGCTTGCTTCACCACCGCGAAGCGGCGGAGGAAGCGGCCCATGTGGGCCTGCGCAGCCTGGCGCTTGGCCTTGTCGGCGGCGCTGAGCTTGTCTTGCGGAGTGAACGCCACGTCGCCCAAACGAACGGCGTGGGTGATGAGACGCTCGGCCACGCGCTTCAGCTCTTTGGCCTTGGCGTCGGTGGTTTCGATGCGCTCGTGGGCCACCAGGTTCGCGGTCAGCGCGCGAAACATCGCCTTGCGGTGGCTGGTGTTGCGGCTGAACTGCCGCCCGGCGTTACGGTGCCTCATCGTACGTTTCCTTAACTCTCAGCCCTGAGCCTGTTGCGCCTTCCAGCGCTCCAGCATTCCGGGCCAGTTGTCGAACTTCATGCCGAGACCCAAGCCCATCGTGGACAAGATCTCCTTGATCTCTTTGAGCGACTTGCGACCAAAGTTCTTGGTCTTGAGCATGTCTTGCTCGGTCTTCTGCACCAGCTCACCGATCAGGGTGATGTTGGCGTTCTGCAGGCAGTTCGCGGAGCGAACCGAGAGCTCGAGCTCGTCGACCGAACGGAACAGGTTCTCGTTCAGCGGCTCTTCGTCGCCACCACCCACGTGGTAGCTCGTCTCTTCGCTCTCCTCGAAGTTGATCCAGATGGAGAGCTGCTCCTTCAAGATCTTCGCGGCGAAGGCGACGGCGTCGACCGGGCGCACGGCGCCGTTGGTCCACACCTCGAGCACGAGCTTGTCGTAGTCGGTGACCTGGCCGACGCGCGCGTTCTGCACGGTGTAGTTCACCTTGCGGATCGGCGAGAACAGAGCGTCGATGGGGATCGTGCCGATCGACATCGTCGGGCTCTTGTTGCGCTCCGCCGAGACGTAGCCGCGGCCCACGTTGACCGTGAGCTCCATCGACAGCGGCCCCTTCTTATCGAGGGTCGCGATCTGGTGGGTGGGGTTGAGGACGGTCAGGCCCTCGACGGTCTTGATGTCACCCGCGAGAACCGGGCCCGGGCCCTCTTTCTCGAGGCGCACGGTGTACGTCTTGGGAGACTCGGCCTTGAACACCACCTCTTTGAGGTTGAGGATGATGTCCGTCACGTCTTCGACGACGTCCGGGATCGTGGTGAACTCGTGGAGAGCGCCCTCGATCTTGACGGCCGTGATCGCGGCGCCCTGAAGCGAAGCCAGCAGCACGCGACGGAGCGAGTTGCCGATGGTGATGCCGAAGCCACGCTCGAGCGGCTCGCAGGTAAACTTGCCGTAGATCTCGTTGTTCGACTCGGGGTCGAGCGTGATCGCCTTCGGACGGATCAAGTCGCGCCAGTTGCGGCTCATCATTTGCGTTACCATTCGTGCGTTCTCCTTCTTCTGCTTCAGGGTTCGCGCGGCCGTCCCGAGTCGTGAGGGAACCAGCTCCACTCATCGACTCCGCGGCCTGCCCGCGTTCGGCTCCGTAGAGCCATCCAAGTCTGCTTGCGTCTGCTGTGCTTTGGGCAAGGACCCAAAACCGAAGGTGGGCCCGCTGAATCCACTTCAGCGAGGTGGGGGCTGAGCCCCTGCCACCGCTCGCCGTTAGCGCGAGTAGTACTCAACGACGTACTGCTCACGCACGCCCGGCTCGTTCATCTCTTCGCGGACAGGCATGCCCTTGAAGGTGCCGGCAAAATTCTCCTTGTCGACCTCGAGCCACGACGCCTGCTGGCGGTTGGCGGCGGCCGTCAAAGCAGCGGCGATGAACGGAATCTTGCGGCTCTTCTCGTCGATCTCGATCTTGTCGTTCGGGTTGACCTGGAAGCTCGGGATGTTCACGAACTTGCCGTTGACCCGCACGTGCTTGTGACGCACGAGCTGACGCGACTGAGCGCGGCTCGAGGCCAAGCCCATGCGCAAGACGACGTTGTCGAGGCGACGCTCGATCAGGCCGAGCATTTCTTCGCCGGTGCGGCCCTTGAGGTGGGTCGCCTGCACGTAGTAGCCGGCGAACTGGCGCTCGAGCAAGCCGTAGATGCGACGCATCTTCTGCTTCTCGCGCAGACGCAGGCCGTACTCGCTCAGCTTGATGCGCGCCTGGCCGTGCTGACCCGGCGGGTACGGGCGGCGACCAACAGCGCACTTCTCGCTGAAGCAACGCTCACCCTTGAGGTAAAGCTTGCCGCCTTCGCGACGGCAGAGCTTGCAAACTGCACCGATATAACGAGCCATGAGTTCTTCCTAAGACTACACGCGGCGACGCTTGGGCGGCCGGCAACCGTTGTGGGGGATCGGCGTCACGTCGCGGATCAGCGTGACCTTGAAGCCTGCCTGCTGCAGCGCGCGGAGCGCGGACTCGCGACCGGCACCCGGACCCTTCACGAACACCGCGACGGAGCGCAAGCCGTGCTCCTGCGCGCGACGCGACGCCTCTTCGGCGGCGAGCTGAGCCGCGAACGGCGTGCTCTTGCGCGAGCCCTTGAAGCCGCGCGAGCCCGCGCTGGCCCAAGAGATGACCGCACCGTTCACGTCGGTGATGGTCACGATGGTGTTGTTGAAGGTCGACTGGATGTGAACGATGCCCGTGTAGATGTTCTTCTTGACGGGCTTCTTGGCCGAGCGGCCCTTGGTTGCGGGAGTTGCCATGAGCTACTTCATCCCCCTCAGGCGCGACGACCGAGGTTCTTGCGCGGACCCTTGCGAGTGCGAGCGTTCGTGCGGGTACGCTGACCGCGCACCGGGAGGGCTTTACGATGACGGAGACCGCGGTAGCAACCCAGGTCCATCAAGCGCTTGATGCTCTGCTGCACCTCGCGGCGAGCGTCACCTTCGACCTTGATCGAAGCGTCAATCGCGTCGCGGATGGCCTTGACGTCGGCTTCCGAAAGCTCGTCGACCTTGCGCGTCTCGGGGATGTTCGCAGTCTTGCAGATCTGCTTCGCGGTGGCCTGACCGATGCCGTAGATGTACGGCAGGGCGTAAGCAATTGCCTTGCGGCGGGGAAGATCGACACCAGCAATACGAGCCATGATTAACCTTGACGCTGCTTATGACGGGGGTTGTCGCAGATGATGCGCAGCACACCGCGGCGCTTCACGATCTTGCACTTCTCGCAGATTTTCTTGACGCTGGGTCGGACCTTCATGACGTGCCTCAAATCGTTTCGGTGATTTGACCGCGGTTGGGATCGAGCTCGGAGAGTTTGACGCTGACACGGGTTCCGCTGATCAGCCTGACGACTGCGTGGCGGAGTGCGGGAGCAACTCCCGCGCGAACCTTGCGACCATCGTCGAGGCGGACCCGAAACATTGCGCTCGGTAGAACCTCTTCGATGATGCCAGCTTCAATCTTTTCCTTCGTTTCGATCCTCCGTTTTCTTCTTCCGGCTCAGCCGGCGATCTGGGTAAGCATTCGGGCAGTGACCTCTTTGGGAGATCCGACCCCATCGACTCGGCGGAGCACGCCGAGCTTTTCGTAGTGCGGGAGGAGAGCCGCGGTCTGCGCGTCGTACGCGTCGAGCCGGGTCTTCACCTTGTCCTCGTGATCGTCGGCCCGATGTTCGAGCTCGGCGTCCGGGGGCGGCGGACTGTACTTGAGGTGATAGATTTGTCCAGTCCGTTTGTCCGTGCGCCGGAGCGTGGCCCGCTCCATCAGAAGATCGCGCGGAACGTCGATTTGGACGATGAAATCTAAACCAGTACCTAAACGTTTGAGCAGCGCGTCGAGCGCTTCGGCCTGCGGGACGGTGCGAGGGAAGCCGTCGAGGATGAAGCCCGCCTTCGCGTCAGCTTCCTTCAAGCGCTCCTCGACCAGGCCGATGACGACCGCGTCGGGGACGAGCTTGCCGCTGTTCATGTAGCTCGCCGCTTCCTTGCCAAGCGGGGTGCCGTTCTTCAGGGCCGCGCGCAGCATGTCGCCGGTGGAGATCTTCGGCACGCCGAGCTTCTCCGTCAGCACGGCCGCCTGCGTGCCCTTACCGCTCGCGGGGGCGCCGAGAAGGATGAGCCTCACGCCGGCCTCCGACCGCTGAGGCGCGTGAGACGCGGCCCCGTCAGACCTTCGTAGCTGCGCGTGATCAGGTGAGCCTCGATCTGGTTCACCGTCTCGAGCGCGACGCCGACGACGATGAGCAAGCTGGTGCCACCGAACTGGAACGGGATGCGGAACGACTGCGCCACGATGGCCGGCACCGTGCAGATGACCGCGATATAGATCGCGCCGCCCGTCGTGAGACGAGTGAGCACGCGATCGATGTACTCGGCCGTCTGACGACCGGGGCGAATGCCAGGGATGTTCGCCTGTTGCTTCTTCAGGTTGTCAGCCACGTCCACCGGCTGGAACGTCACCGCCGTGTAGAAGAAGGCGAAGAAGATGATCAGGCCGGCGAACAGCGTGTGGAACAGCCAATCGCCGCGGTTGAGCATCGCGCTGAACGCCTGCATGCCAGGCAGGTTCATGTTCGCGAGCGTCGCCGGGAACATCAGCAAGCTGGAGGCGAAGATCGGCGGGATCATGCTCGCCATGTTCACCTTCAGCGGCAAATGCGCGCCCTGCCCGCCGTAAACGCGGCGCCCGACTTGGCGGCGCGAGTACTGGATGGGGATGCGGCGCTGCGCGCGCTCGAAGAACACGACGACGGCCACGCTCAGCAGCAGCACGCCGAGCAGCACAGCGATGGTGAGCGGCTGAACTTCGCCGCCCGTGCCTTGCCAGTAGCTGAGCACGCCTGAAGGAATGCCAGCCACGATGCTGGCGAAGATGATCATCGACGTGCCGTTGCCGATGCCGCGCTCCGTCGCCTGCTCGCCGAGCCACATCAAGAGCGACGTGCCGGTGGTCAGGGTGATGATCGTGATGGCGCGGAAGCCCCAACCCGGATCGGTCACGACGTCGCCGAAACGGCCGCCGCCCATGTCCGCGTTGTTCATCCCCTCCAGCATCATCGCGACGCCGAAAGACTGGAAGCAGGCGAGCGCGACCGCGCCGTAGCGCGTCCACTGCTCGAGCTTGCGACGACCCGCCTCGCCCTCCTTCTTGAGCTCCTCGACCTGCTTACTCACCAGGCCCATCAGCTGCATGATGATGGAGGCCGAGATGTAGGGCATGATGCCCAAGGCGAAGATCGACAGGTTCGCGAGCGCGCCGCCCGAGAACAGGTTGAAGAGGCCGAGCAGACCGCCCTGCCCCTTCACCACGCTCGCCATCACCGCGCGATCGACGCCCGGCGTGGTGACGAACACCCCCACGCGGTAGATCGCGATCACGATCAGCGTGAACAGGATGCGCCGACGCAGCTCCGGCACCTTGCCAATGTTCGAAAAGCCCGCGAGTGCAGCCATGGCTTACACCTCACCGCCGCCGGAGCAGAGAGCTTGCCGGAACGGTTGAGCCGAGCTTCGTGAGCGAGGTGCCATGGGGGCTGGAGCTTAGCTCTCGGAGGCCGTCTTGGCAGGCGCGCTGGCGCCGATGACGACGGCGGTGCCGCCGGCCTTGGCGATTTTCTCGCTGGCCGACGCGCTGAACGAGTGCGCCTCGATCGTGAGCTTCTTGGTGAGCTCACCGTCGCCGAGCACCTTGATCTTGACGTCGCGACCCTGGACCAAGCGAGCCGCGCGGAGCGCCGCCTCGTTGACGGTCGCGCCGGCGTCGAAGCGCTCGAGGTCAGCCACGTTGATGGCGACCGTGACGACGGGGAACGGCACGTTGAAGCCGCGCTTGGGCAAGCGACGCTGAATCGGCGTCTGGCCACCCTGGAAGTGCAGCTTGCCGAAGTTACCGCCGTGGCGGGCCTTCTGGCCCTTCATGCCCTTGCCGCAGGTCTTACCGAGACCCGAGCCTACGCCACGACCGAGCCGCTTGGCGACCTTGGTGGAACCGGGCGAGGGAGTCAGGTGGGAAAGGATCTGGCTCATGACTTCTTCTCCTCCACCTTCACCAGGTGGAGCACCTTCTTGATCATGCCGCGGAACGACGGGGTGTTCTCCACGACCACGCTCGAACCGGGGCCGCGCAGGCCGAGGCCCTTGATGACGGCGCGCGTCGTGTGCGGACGCGCGATCACGCTGACGGTCTGGGTGACGAGCAGCTTACTCATGACGCGCTCCCACCAGCCACCTTGCTCGACACGATCGAGGAAGCCTCACCGGCGTGGCTGGCCATCGCCGAGACGGGATAGTCAGCGGCGATTTCGTCGGTCGACTTCTCGCGGGCCGCCGCGACGCGCTCGGGAGCGCGCAGCATCTGCAAGGCCGCGATCGTCGCGTTGACGACGTTGTGCTTGTTAGTCGTGCCCAGGCACTTGCTCAAGATGTCGTGGATGCCCGCCGACTCGACGACGGCGCGCACGGCGCCGCCAGCGATGACGCCCGTACCGGGCGAGGCGGGGCGGAGCAACACGCGGCCGGCACCGAAGTGACCGATCACGTCGTGCGGCACCGTGGAGCCGATCATCGGCACCTTGAACATGTTCTTGCGAGCCTGATCGTTGCCTTTGCGGATGGCTTCGGGAACTTCGTTCGCCTTGCCGAGACCCACGCCGACGTGACCGGACTCGTCGCCCACCACCACCAGCGCGCTGAAGCTGAAGCGGCGACCGCCCTTCACGACCTTCGCGACGCGGTTGATGTGGATGACGCGCTCTTTGAGCTTCTCTTCGTCGATATTTTCGATCGCCATCTTGTCCTCAGAACTTGAGACCGGCTTCGCGCGCCGCTTCGGCAAGGGCCTTGATGCGGCCGTGATAGAGGTAGCCGTTGCGATCGAAGACGACCTGTTCGATCTTCTTCTCGAGGCAGATCTTCGCGATCAGCGCGCCGACCTTCTTGGCCGAGTCGGTCTTGCTGTCTTCGCCGAGCGTGTTCTTCAAGTCGCCCGACAGCGTGGAAGCCGCGGCGAGCGTCTTGCCGTCGTCGTCGACCACGACCTGCGCGTAGATGTGACGGCCGGTGCGGAACACGCTCAGACGCGGCCGCTCCGTGGTGCCACTGATCTTGCTGCGAATGCGGAGCTTGCGGCGCTCCCGACCCGTGAGCTTGGCCATGGTTACTTACCCTTGCCCTTGGCGGCCTTGCCGGCCTTGCGACGGATGTTCTCGCCGCGGTAACGGATGCCCTTGCCACCGTACGGCTCTGGCGGGCGCAGATCGCGGATGGAAGCCGCGAGCTGACCGAGCAGGGCCTTGTCGGCAGAGGTGAGCACGAGCTGCGTGCCCTTGGAGTCCGGCGGAACGACCGCGGTCACCGTAGCGGGGACCTCGACGTTCGTCGGGTGCGAGAAGCCGAGCGCCAGCGTGATGACCTTGCCCTTGACCTCGGCGCGATAGCCGGTGCCAACGAGCTCGAGCACCTTCTCGTAGCCTTCGGCGGAGCCCTTGACGGCGCTGGCGAACAGCGCGCGCGCTAGACCCTGCAGGCGAGCGCCGTCGCGCCCCGGCGCAGAGCTGGTGAAGCTGATGGCGTCGCCATCCTTCTTCGCCTCGACCTGGCTCGGGATCGGCACGCTCATCTTGCCCTTGGGGCCCTGGATGTCGAGCTTCACGTCGGACATGTTGACGGTCACACCCTTGGGGATGTTGACCGGCCGCTTGCCGACGCGAGAGAGGCGGAGCTCAGGAGTTGCGGTAGCCATCACCACACCTCGCACAGGAGCTCGCCGCCGACCTTCTGGCGCCGCGCTTCCTTGTCCGTCATGAGCCCGTGCGACGTGCTCAGGATCGAGATCCCGAGGCCCGACAGCACGCGCGGGATTTCGTGGTGACCCACGTACACGCGACGTCCCGGGCGCGACACGCGGCGAATGCCTTGGAAGGCGCTCGTTCGCTCGTTGCTACCCGTCGTCGAGTACTTGAGCACGATGGTGAGGGTCTGGTGCTTCTTGGGGCCCCATTCCTCTTGGCGAACGTCGGCGACGTAGCCTTCGGCCTTCAGCAGCTCCGCCACGCTCCTCTTGAGCTTGCTCGCGGGCAGCCGCGTCAGCTCGTGACGCGCCATGGCGGCGTTACGGATACGCCCCAGCAGATCGGCAATCGGATCGGTCATCATGGGATCACCAGCTCGACTTGGTAACGCCCGGAATCTCCCCCTTCAGGGAGAGGAGGCGGAAGCACATACGGCACAGCCCGAAGTCGCGGTACACCGCGCGTGAACGGCCGCAGACCTTGCAGCGGTGAACGACGCGGGTGGAAAACTTCGGCGGACGGTTGACTTTGGCCCACTGTGAAGCGCGTGCCATCGTTAGCTCCTGAACGGCATGCCGAGGTTTGCGAGGAGCTCCTTGGCTTCCTCGTCCGTTTCGGCGGTTGTGACGAAAGTGATGTTCATGCCCTTGATCTTCTCGACCTTGTCGAAGTCGATCTCCGGGAAGATGATTTGCTCTTTGAGACCGAGCGTGTAGTTGCCCGCGCCATCGAAGGCCTTGGGGCTGGTGCCGCGGAAGTCGCGGACGCGGGGCAGGCCGAGCGTCACCAGGCGATCGAAGAACTCCCACATGCGCTCGCGGCGCAGCGTGACCTTCGCGCCGATCGGCATACCCTCGCGCAGCTTGAACGTCGCGATGCTCTTCTTGGCCTTCGTGACGACCGGCTTCTGACCGGTGATCTGCGTGAGCTCGGCGACGGCGGCGTCGACCAGCTTCGGGTTACCGACTGCTTCGCCGAGGCCCATGTTGAGCACGATGCTCTTCAGGCGCGGCACCTGCATCACGTTCGTGTAGCTGAAGCGCTTCATCAGCGCCGGCACTACGTCCTTCTTGTACTTGCCCTGGAGCCGCGGATTGACGGTTTCGGACATGGCTCAGCTCTCCTTCGCGACGGTCAGCGCCGCGCCGCTCTTGGCGGTGCGCTGCTTCTTGTCGCCCTCGACCTTCGCGCGAACGCGGGTCGGCTTGCCGGTTTCCGGGTCGACCGGCATGACGTGCGAGACGGGCAGAGCGGCTTCGACCTGGAGGATGCCGCCGCTGCGTTGCGGGGTAGCCTTGAGGTGGCGCTTGACCGTGTTGATTCCTTCGACGACGACGCGGTCCTTGTCCTTGAGCAGCTTGGCGACCTTGCCGCGCTTGCCCTTGTCGTTACCGCGAACGACGATCACTTCCGTGCCGACGAGCAGACGGTTCATCACAGAACCTCCGGCGCGAGCGAGATGATCTTCATGAACTTCTTGGAGCGCAGCTCGCGGGCCACCGGCCCAAAGATGCGGGTTCCGACCGGCTCCGACTGAGCGTTGATCAAGACGGCGCTGTTGTCGTCGAACTTGATGTAGCTACCGTCGGCGCGGCGGCACTCGCGGGCGGTGCGAACGACGACGGCCTTGGCCGTATCGCCCTTCTTCACCTTGCTGCCCGGCAGAGCCTCTTTGATGCTGACGACGATGATGTCGCCCAGGTGAGCGTAGCGACGACGCGAGCCGCCGAGCACCTTGATGCACTGCACGCGCTTGGCGCCGCTGTTGTCGGCGACGTCGAGGAAGGTTTGAGTCTGGATCATTTGGCGCCGAGCTCCTGTGCCGGGCGGTTGATCAAGCGGGTGACGATGAAGCGCTTCTCGGCCGACAGCGGGCGGTGCTCTTCGATCTCCACGCGGTCACCAGTCTTGTACTGGTTGGTCTCGTCGTGCGCCTTGTACTTCTTACGGACACGCACGTACTTCTTGTACATGTTGTCACGCTTGAAGCGCACGACCTCGACCACCACCGTCTTGTCCATCTTGTCGCTCGAGACGCGACCGATGAGCTTGCGGCGGTAGACGGCCGAACCCTTGTTTGTCGTCTCGTTTCCGCTCTCGCTCACGACTTGGCTCCTTTGGCGCGCTCGCTGAGCAAGAGCTCCAGGCGCGCAATGTCCTTGCGGGTCTTGTTGATCAAGCTCGTGTCGTCGAGCTGACCCGTGAAGTTCTTCATCTTGTGAGAGAACAGATCCTTGGACAGCGTCGCCTTCAGCGTTGCGAGGTCCTCGGTCGAGCGCTCACGCAGGTCCTTGGTCTTCATCAGAGTGCTCCTCGAACCAGGAACTTGGTGGTGAGCGGCAGCTTGCTGGCCGCGAGCTTGAACGCCTGGCGCGCGTCGGCTTCCGTCACGCCCGCGATCTCGAACAAGACGCGGCCGGGCTTAACGACCGCGACGTAGCCTTCGACGCCGCCTTTACCGGAGCCCATGCGGACTTCGAGCGGCTTCTTGGTGATGGGCTTGTCCGGGAAGATGCGGATCCACAGCTTGCCCGCGCGCTTCACGTGGCGCTGAATCGCCATACGACCAGCCTCGATTTGACGCGAGGTGACGTGGCTATGATCGACGGCCTGCAGCGCGAAGTCGCCGAACGACACGTCGGAGCCCTTCCAGGCCACGCCGCGGTTCTTACCCTTCTGCTGTTTGCGGAACTTGGTCCGCTTGGGAGACATCTGGCTCATGGCGCATTACTCCGGAATGCGGCGGGCCTTGCGCTGCAAGACTTCACCCTTGAAGATCCAAACCTTGACGCCGATGGTGCCGTAGGTCGTGCGAGCTTCGGCGAGGCCGAAGTCGACGTCGGCGCGCAGCGTGTGCAGGGGCACGCGACCCTCGCGGTACGTCTCGACGCGACCCATTTCGGCGCCGCCGAGGCGGCCTGCGCAGCGGACGCGCACACCCTTCGCGCCGAACTTCATCGCCGTCTGCAGCGCCTTCTTCATGGCGCGGCGGAAGGCGATACGACGCTCGAGCTGCGTGGCGATGTTCTCGGCCACGAGCTGCGCGTTCGTCTCTGCCTTGCGCACTTCCTGGACGTCGATGAACACCTCGTTGTCGGTGAACGACTGAACGCCGGGGAACTTGGTCTCACCCTTGGTGGCGGTCTCGAGGTTGCCTGCCTTCAGGATCTCGATGCCCTTGCCACCCTTGCCGATGACCATGCCAGGGCGCGCGGTGTAGACGATGATCTTCGCCTTGTTCGCGGCGCGCTCGACCTCGACGGACGCGACGTTCGCGTTGTAGAGGTACTCCTTGACGGCCCGCTTGATGCGGATGTCTTGGTGCAGCCAGGTTTGGTACTGCTTGTCTTCGTACCACTTGCTGGTCCAGGTCTTGATGACACCTAGACGAAAGCCATAAGGATGAGTTTTTTGTCCCATGGTTGTTCCGGTCGCAGCGCTTAGCGCTGATCGAGCTCGATGTTGATGTGCGTCACGCCCTTCTGGATTTGGGTCGCGCGACCTTGAGCGCGCGGCCGCCAGCGGCGGAGATGAGAGTTCGGACCCTTGTCGGCCGACGCGCGGCTGATGAACAGCGTATCGACGTCGAGGCTCGGGTTCTTCTGCTTCGCGTTAGCGACCGCGCTCGCGATCAGCTTCTTCACGAAGGGCGCGCCCGCCTTGAAGGTAAAGTCCAGGAGCTGAAGAGCCTCGCTCGCGTCGCGTCCCCGGATCAGGTTCACGATCATGCGGGCTTTGCGCGGACTGATCCTTTGATAATTGGCTTTGGCGCTACTAATCATGGCGACAGTTTCTCCGTGAGACTTGTCGACCCCCGGAGCGTCGAACATCGGCGCTCCGACATCCGCCACCGGGGGCCGCGGCATGAGGTTGCTCCGTGGGGAGCTACCGGCCGCGCGCCGCCCGCTGGGCGGCTGGCGAGACCCACCACCAGGTGGGCCAGCTAAGGGGAGGCGCTTCGTAGCAAAGCCGCTCCCGCTAGGCAAGGGATCGGCGTCGCTTTTGGCACGGATTTCTCCATGGCACCGCGCGATGTTCTGCCTTCACTGGAAGCGAGCGGCCCCATCCTCCCCGATCCCGCCCGCTGCTCCTCGCGCCCCTGCGGCGGTGCCCTCGTTCCTTCCGGCCACTCAGCTCGTGATCGCCCCGAGCAGCTCGGCGGCGTGGCCCTGGGGCGTGACCTGCGGAAAGGTGCGTTTGATGCGACCGTCGGCGCCGATCACGAAGCTCACGCGCGTGGCGCGCCCGTTCTTGAGAGGAACGCCGAACGCGCGAGCCACGTCTCCCGACGAGTCGGCCGCGAGCAGGAACGGGAGCGCGTGCTTGTCCGCGAAGGCCCGGTGCGAATCGGCGTCGTCGGTCGAGACACCGATCACGACCGCGCCCGTCTTCTGCAGCGCCTCGAACAGGTCGCGAATCTCCTGCGCCTCGACGGTGCAGCCCGGGGTGTCGTCTTTCGGATAGAAGTAGACGACGACGGGCTTGCCCCGCAGGCTTTCGAGCGCGACGGGCGCGCCGCTGTGGACCTGAAACGTGACGCTCGGCGCCAGGGTGCCGGCGGCGAGCGGAGCCTCTGGCGGCGCGGTCGAGCCCGCAGGGGCTGGCTCGCTGGTAGACGTGCGAGCGCAGCCGGCCGCGCTCGAGGCTGCGACGAGCAGCAGAAGAGCCCACGGCCTCGAGCGGAATGCGAGCGATGACATGCTCTTTTTCGTAGAGCCGCTTCCCCCACCTGCCAATCAGAAAGTAAGTTTCACTGACGATGGTCGAGGCCAACGCCTACCGGTGCCCGGTCTGTGGCGGCTTTGCGCAGGAGGGCGACCGCGCCTGCCGCTTCTGCGCGACGCTGCTCGCGACCCTGCGCTGCGGCCGCTGCTTCGAGCTCAGCATCCCGGACGCCCTGCACTGCCACGGCTGCGGTGCAGAGCTCGGTCTCGTTCCGGAGGCGGCGCGGAGCCGAGAAACCTGCCCCGACTGCAAAACGGCCCTGCAGGCGTTCCAAACTGGCGCAGGTCGCCTCCTGGCGTGCGAGCGCTGCGGGGGCCAGCTCGTGACGCATGCGCTCCTGCGAGCGCTCCTCGAGCAGCGCGAGGTGCTCGGCCGCGCCGCGCCGTCGCTCGACGTGCCTCGTGGCAACCCCCTTTCGGCCCCCGTTCGTTACCGCGCCTGCCCCAGCTGTGCGCAGCTGATGAACCGCAAGAACTTCGGCGGTACGAGCGGCATCGTGATCGATGTTTGCTCCCTCCACGGTTCGTTCTTCGACGCCGGAGAGCTGCCGCGCGTACTGGAGTTCGTGCGACGCGGCGGGCTCAGCCGCGCCGCGCTCCGCCAAACCACGTCGAGCGCGAGCGCGCTGCCATCCTCGCGACCTGTGAACGCTCTCATGCCCGAAACCACGAAAGCTACGCCCTTAGCGGACGGCGTCGCCCAGCTGATCGCCTTCGTGCTCGACGTGCTCAACTGATGCGCGACGCGCCAGCGAATTGGTGGTCGCCGAGCGCGATGCCGCGCGACGCCGCTTTGCGTCAAAGATGGGCTTAAGGCTCGCGAAGGGCCAAGTCCAGTCGATGAATCGGTCGAGGCGCGCAGATGGCGAGCCGCGACGAAGGCGCATCCTGGAGGATGTCACTGAGGAGCAACGAAGCCAGCCGCGATGCATCGGCCTCGAGGGCGACTGACTCGCCCATTCGCGGGCCGTTAGGACTGGAACCGCTTCCAGGTTGGTGTCAGACTGAAAGCAGCTCGCCGCCGGACCTCAAAGGAGCTCTGCGTTTGTCCCAACTCATCAGTCGTGCGCTCACCATCGCCCTCGGTCTCACCTCTCTCCATCTCGTCGCCTGCTCGGCGGGAGGCGACGGCGGCAGCGGGGCGACCACGAACAACAACAAGGGTGGCAGCTCCAGCAACGGCAACGGCGGCACCGGCCCCATCCTCCAGCCCACGGCTGGTACCTTGAACGGCATCGGCGGCCTCTCGACCGGCGGAGGCGCCGACAACATGGGCTGCGGCACCGTGCTGCCCGTCACTTACCGCGACTTCAACGCCTTCGGTCAGCCCGGCGGTCACGACGACTTCGAGGCCTCCGCGCGCGGCGTCAAGAACGCCGACGGCAGCGTCTACCAAGGCTGGAACGACATCGGCTGCGGCCTCGTCGACCCGGTGCTCGGCCCTGATTCGAAGCCGCGCGCGTTCTCGGGCACGCCCGAAGCGAACGACGGCATCACGTTGCCGTCCATCGTCGGTCATCGGCAGCGCGTAGTAGCCGGCCCAGGCTGCTGGACGGCGGCAAACCCCACCCCGATGGGTGATTGCGGCATCGGCACCTGCAAGAAGTGGGAAATTACCCCCGTGAGCTACTCGATCAAGAGCAGCTCCACCTTCGACCAATGGTTCAACACCGTCGAGGGCGTGAACAAAGAGATCCAGGGCGAGCTGCCGCTGACCCTCGACGCCGCTACCGGCTACTCGACGTTCGACAGCAACACGTTCTTCCCGATCGATGGCCAAGGCTTCGGCAACACGCCGGGGCAGCAGCACAACTACCACTTCACGACCGAAATTCACGTCACGTTCAAGTACGAGCTCGGTCAGAAGTTCAGCTTTCGCGGCGACGACGACTTGTGGATCTTCGTAAACGGCAAGCTCGCGCTCGACGTCGGCGGCCAGCACCAAGCGCTGCTCGGGGAGATCGATTTCGACCAGCAGGCGGCGACGCTCGGCATCACGCCCGGCAACAGCTACCCGATGGACATCTTCCACGCCGAGCGCCAGACAGCCGAGTCGAACTTCCGCATCCAAACCAACATCAAGTGCTTCGAGCCCGTCGTTAAGTAACGGCCGCGTCAAGGCTCGCAGCGAGCGTCAACCGGCCGCGCACGCGAATCCTCAGGGGCGGTGGAATTTTCGCCCGTGCTTGGCACGGAACCCGGAATTTGATCGCTCGCCGCCTGAGCTGGGCACTTGAAGACATGCGCACCGCCAGGATCAGCGTGCTCGCGTTCGCGTTCGCTTGCTCCAGCAGCCCCGATGAACCCGGCGGCGTGGGAGGCAGCGGCGGGTCGAGCGGCTCCAGTCAAGCGGGCGCCACGAGCCAGCCCACCGCCGGCACGACGAGCAGCGCCGGAGGCGTCGGAGGGAGCGGCGGCTCGAACGGCGGCAGCACGACGGCGGGCGCAGGCACCGCAGGCGCCGGCACTGCGGGCGCAGGCACCGCGGGCACCGCAGGCACCGCAGCCGCCGGCGCGGCGAGCGGCGGCCAAGCCACGGGTGGCTCCGCAGGAAGCGCCGGCGCCTCGACGGGTGGCTCCTCGGCAGGCTCAGGCGGGAGCGGCAGCTGCGTCAAGAACCTCGCCTGCAAGCTCGACCCGCCCGCCAGCACGGGCGACCTGCAACAGGACTGCGTCGATCGCATCAATCAGTTTCTGACCCAGTGCGCCTGCCTGCCCGCGCTCAAGCGCCGCAAAGACGGCGAGGACTGCGCGAACCAAATGGCCAAGTACGACGCGGAGCAAAACAAAGCTCACGCCGGCATCCGCGCCAAGATCTGTGAGCCCGGTGGCTCTCAAAACTCCTGCCCCGGTTACTCCTCGAACCAGCAAGTCATCGGCCTGTGCCTGCAGCAAATGTGGGACGAAGGCCCGCCCCCCACCGAAAACTGCACCGGCGATTGCTACGAAATGTACGGCCACTTCATCAACATGACCGACGACTCAGTCACGCAGGTGGCCTGCGGCTTCCACACGACGGCAAGCGGCAAAGTCTGGGCAGTGCAAAACTTCAGCCGCTGAAGGCCGGGATGGGGATGGAGGCCGGGATGGGGATGAGGATGAGGTGGTAGATGAGGATGAGGTGGTAGATGGAGCGAGCGGCGACGCGCGGCTCGCTCCATCTCGCGTTGGTGCTAGCGCGTTGCGAGCTTGACCAGCGTGCCGATGACTTGGTTGAAGAGCGCGCGCAGCTCCGGGCCGGAAGCGTGCGTGATGCCGAGCATCTCTGCCACTTCGAGGCACGCCAGCGCCTCTCGCGCCGAGCCTGCCGCGGTGTGATAGCGAGCCTGCTGGAGCTTGCCGCGTGAGGCGGTGCCTTCGGCAACATTGAGCGGCACGCTGATGATGGCGCGCTCGCACTGATTGCCGAGCTCAGCACTGCCCGCCTTCATCACCGGCAACAACCTGCCCACTTCGCGCACGAGCTCCAAACAAACCGGATAAATACGCAACATGAGGTAACTCCTTCTGCCCGCGCTCGATTGCTGCGGGCGACCCCTCACCCGCTTGCGCGCGCAGGTGGAGTCCAGGGCGCGGCCCCCGGCCGCGTCGCGCGCAGCGCGAGCGCAGCCCCTGGACTCCACCGAGCACGCAAGCACAATCAAGAGACCAGCAGCAGCCCGTTACGAGCGCCGGATTCGATCGCCCATCCACCTCCGGGATGCTCCGCGCGAAACCGCGCTCCTGCGCCGGATTCGATCACCCATCCACCTCCGGGATGCTCCGCGCGAAACCGCGCTCCTGCGCCGGATTCGATCACTCACCCAACGTCGGGATGCTCCGTGCGCCTCACCAGCGCCGGATTCGGTCACCCACCACCTTCGGGATGCTCTCCGCGCGACACCGCGCTCCAGCGCCGGATTCGATCACCTGCCCACTTTCGGGATACTCCGAACAGCTCGCTTGGTGTCGTCGCACTTCGACGTATACGGACTTGCGAGCCTCACGGCGGTACCGAGCGCCGCCACGAAACTGGTGCAAGCGGGCCGCGTTGCTGCAGCCCCTCCCGAACCCCAAACCCAAACCCGACCCCATCTTCATCCACCACCTCATCCTCATCTCGGCCCCGGCCCCTCAACCCCATCCCACAAACGAACGAAGCTGGGCTAGCTCCTCCCGGAACCGCCCAGCTTCGCTACGCCCCCTCACCAGCGCCGGATTCGGTCGCCCATCCACCTTCGGGATGCTCTCCGTGTGACACCGCGCTCGAGCGCCGGATTCGATCACCTGCCCACTTTCGGGATGCTCCGAACAGCGTGCTCGCTTGGGGTCGTCGCACTTCGACGTAGGCGGACTTGCGAGCCTCACGGCGGTACCGAGCGCCGCCACGAAACTGGTGCAAGCGGGCCGCATTACTGCAGCCCCTCCCGAACCCGAACCCGAACCCCAAACCCAAACCCGACCCCATCTTCATCCACCACCTCATCCTCATCTCGGCCCCGGCCCCTCAACCCCATCCCACAAACGAACGAAGCTGGGCTAGCT
>JAEYWK010000258.1 GCA_023431345.1 Pseudomonadota bacterium | reverse complement strand
CGCGGCAAACGCTCGCGGACAAGAGCCGCGCCTACGCCATCGCGCTGGCTGAGTGCTGTGAGTGCTGTGCGGCCGTCGAAATCGCCGGCGCATTGGGCGCCTGCGCACCGGGCCACGTGCAAGCTGTCGTGGAGCTGGGCACGCGGCTCAAAAACATGCTCAGCCGGCTCGTGCGCTGAGCCGCACGGCGGCGAAGAAAAGCTCGCTATCTGTCTCGGCGCGAGATTTGCTCGGGTTGCGAGACACGAGAAACCACTCAACGAGGCAGCGCAAGGCTTGGGCCGAGAGTGTTCGTTCGCGCCCAGCGCTACAACGAGAAAGAGAGACCGTGATGGCAGCGCGTATGAATCGGCGACCGCCAAGCGCTCGGCGCGAAGGGTTCCGACGCCCGACACCCCCGTCAGATAACGGCTTCTCGCCGAGTCCCAAGCCTAGGCCCCCCGCGGGCGCGGCCCCGCCTTCCCTTGCCCGAAGCCCCTCCGAGCCCGCTCCCGCTCCCGAAACCGACCCCGCCCCCCGGGGCCGCGCGGGCGCGGGGCCTCGTCTACGGATCGAGGCTGCCGCGCCCTCGGGGGGCGCGCGGCTCCGCGGCCGACGTGGTAAGGTGAGAGCTGCTGTCATGAGCGAAGCGCACACGTCGGCCGGCGAAGGGCAGCTGCTGTGGGAGCCCAGCGCGGAGCGCGCCGCGGCGTCGCGCATGCGCCACTTCATGCGCTGGCTCGAGAGCGAAACGGGTCAGCGCTTCGCGACCTACGCCGACTTGTGGCGCTGGTCGGTGAGCGACGTGAGCTCGTGGCTGCTGCTCGCGCGCTACTTCGAGGTCGAGCTCGGCGGCCGCACCGAGCCGGTCGTGAGCGGCGCGATGCCGAACGCGCGCTGGTTTCCGGACGCGACCGTGAGCTATCCAGCGCACCTGTTGCGCAAGCGCGACGACACGCTCGCCATCATCGCGCGCGCCGAAGACGGCTCCCGCCGCGCCCTGACCTACGCCCAGCTCGCCGACGCGGTGGCGCGCGCGCGCGTGGGCTTGAAACGGGCGGGCGTGGCGCGCGGCGATCGCGTGGCCGCGTTCTTGCCGAACGGCGTCGAGGCCGTGGTGGGGGTGCTGGCGGCCGCGAGCTTGGGCGCGATTTGGTCGAGCGCCGCCCCCGAGTTCGGGGTGAAGAGCGTGCTCGACCGCTTCCAGCAGATCGCTCCGACGGTGCTGCTCGCTTGCGACGGCTATCGCTACGGCGGCAAGCGCTTCGACCGCGTGGCGGAGCTTCGACAAATCGCGGGCGCGCTGCCGTCGCTGCGCGAGCTGTTCGTGCTCGGTGACGCCGAGGCCGTTGGCGAGGCGGGCGGCGTCGTCGCCAAGCCGTGGAGCGCTCTCGTTGCCGAGCACGAGCCGCTCGAGCTCGAGCCCGTGCCCTTCGAGCACCCGCTGTGGATCTTGTATTCGTCAGGCACCACGGGCCTGCCGAAGCCCATCGTCCAGGGTCACGGCGGGATCTTGCTCGAGCACTTGAAGGCGCTCGCGCTGCACATGGATATCGGTGAAGGCGATCGCTTCTTCTGGTTTTCGACCACTGGCTGGATGATGTGGAACATGGTCGTGAGCGGGCTCGCGCTCGGCGCCACGCTCGTGCTCTACGACGGCAGCCCCGCCGCGCCCACGCTCTCGACGCTGTGGAAGCTGGCGGAGGAGGAGCGCATCACCTATTTCGGCACCAGCGCGCCCTTCTTGCTCGCTTGCAAGAAGGCCAAGCTGTCGCCGAAGAAGCTCGCGGATCTCACGAGCCTGCGTGGCGTCGGCACCACGGGGGCGCCGCTACCCGCGGACGGCTTTGCCTGGGTCTACGACGAGGTCGCGGCCGACGTGCTGCTCGGCTCCGTGAGCGGCGGCACCGACGTGTGCACGGCCTTCGTGCTGTCTTGCCCGCTCCTGCCGGTGCGCGCGGGTGAGATTCAATGCTCGGGGCTCGGAGCCAAGATCGAAGCGTGGGACGCCTCGGGGCGCTCCGTCGTGGGCGAGGTCGGCGAGCTGGTGCTCACCGCCCCCCTGCCTTCGATGCCGATCGGCTTCTGGAACGACCCCGGGCGCGAGCGCTTTCAAGCCAGCTACTTCGATATGTATCCGGGGATTTGGCGCCACGGCGACTGGATCAAGCTGCTGCCTAGCGGCGCCTCCGTGATTTACGGTCGCTCGGATTCGACGCTGAATCGCGGTGGGGTGCGCATGGGCACGAGCGAGCTTTATCGCGTCGTCGAGGGCTTGCCCGACATCGCCGACAGCTTGGTGGTCGACACCGGCTCACTCGAAGACGCCGTCGGCAAGATGTGGCTGTTCGTGGTGCTGCGCGAGGGCGCGGTGCTCGACCTCGCGCTCAAGCGCCGGATCAAAGACGCCCTGCGCGCCGAGCTGTCTCCGCGCCACGTGCCGGACAAGATCTGCGCCGTCGGCGCCATACCCCGCACGCTCAACGGCAAGAAGCTGGAGGTCCCCGTGAAGCGCATCTTGCTCGGAGCGGATCCCGACAAGGTCGCGAGCCGCGACACCCTAGCCAACCCACGAGCGCTCGACGAAGTGGTCGCCGCGGCGCGCGGTGGTCGCGCCTCGGATCCGCCTCCCCCATGACTCGCGTCCCTTGGGTTTTGCGCTCGCGGCTAGTCTGCGGCCCAGCTCCGCCGCGTGGGGGATGAAGGCCCTAGGCCAATGCCGGCGAAATTTTCGAAGCCGCGCGAACATGGCTGGTCTGGGCGCGGGTCAGGTGGCAGGAGCGCCCAAAAGCCCTGGAAATGAGCTTGAAACCGGTTCCATATATGGCACGATGGACAAGCCGCTTGTCTTTTGTCGGATTTGTACCTGGAGCATGCTCATGAAGCTACGTTTTGCCGCTGGTTTGGCGCTCTTGTCGATCACCTCGCTCAGCGTGGGTTGTAGCGCCGGCGGTGATGGCGGGTCGACGGCGACCAAGCCGGGCGGAAAAGGCGGTAGCGGCAGCGGCGGGTCGAGCAGCAGCTCCGGCAACGGCCCGAGCGTGGGTGGCGGTCCAAACATCACGGTGGGCGGCGGCTCAGGGCTGGTCGATCCGAATGATCCGCGCATGGTGCCCGTGCGTCCGAAGCTCTGCGACGCGACCGGCAAGTGCACCTGTCTCCGGCTCGCGCTCGTGGGCACGCTCGAGTCGGCGGCCACCGCCAAGGACACGAAGCCCTTCATCGACTGGCTGAACGGCAACAGCGATGGCACCGCCACCGTGTCGATGGTGACGACCAAGCCGACGGTCGACGAAGCCTTCCTCAACCAGTACGACATCCTCGTCATCGCCAACGTGAACGGCTGGCTCTTCAGCGACGCCGAGAAGGCGGCAACGGAGAAATGGGTGCGCGAGATGGGCGGCGGCATCGTGACGCTCACCGGCTTCACCAGCGAGGTGACCGAGGTGGAGGCAACCAGCCAGCTCGTGGCGTTCGCGGGCATGGGCTACGAGGGCGCGGCGAAGATGACGGATTGGACCGCGACTCAAGAGCTCGGCTCCAAGACTCCCATCTATTACAAGGGCGGAAGCGTCGATCTGCGCAACTGCCTCTACCGCTGGAGCTCGCCGGTCGACACGGAAGCGGGCAACACCACCGCGATTCAGTTCACCCCGCAGACAGGGCCGCTCGAGAAGCTGACGGCATCTCTCACCTACGTGGGCGCCTACATCGGCTGGGGCGCGAAGGCGCCCGCGGGCTCGACCGTGATCGCGAAGGATCCGGTGTCTGGTAAGAACATGGGCGTCGCGTACGAGGTCGACGGCAAGGGCCGCATCTTCTCGTTCGGCGACGAGTGGATCGTGTTCACCAATCAGTGGGAGCCCACCGGACAATTCACCAACGGCACGATGACGGAAGGTGAGATGTGCTGGCAGCCGGCCGATGGCACGAGCCAAGGCTTTTACCACTCGGTCAGGTCGCTCTATCAAACCAAGCAGTTCTGGTACAACGTCATCAACTGGGTCGCGCCGCCCAGCGAGTGCAACTTCACCATCACTGACGACGACGTCGTGAAGTAACGCCGGCGTCGCCGGCAGCTAGCGATCGGAGCCCAGCCGCTTCCGCGTGATCTCGATGGCGAGCGGGCTCTGGTCGACGCCGGCGTAGCGCCGGCCGAGGTTCTTGGCGGCTACGAGCGTCGTGCCGGAGCCGCACATCGGATCGAGCACGCGACTTTCGGGCAAGCTCGACGCGCGCACGATGCGCTCCAAGAGCGTGAGCGGCTTTTGCGTGGGGTAGCCGGTCGCTTCAGCGATGAGCGGCGTGTTGGCGCGCATGGCGGGGCAATCGCTCCAGACGCTGCCGAGACGGCGGCCGACATCCGCGTAGTAGCGGTACGTCTTGCCGTTCACCTGACGGTCGCGATACTGACGCCCGTCGGCGTCGACGTTTTGAAAGTGCATGCGCAGGCTGGTCGCAGCGAAGCTCTCGCGCAGCGCGGGATCCTCGCCGTTCCAGATCGGCGCCTTGCCGCGCGCGTAGAGCAGGATGGTTTGGTGCGTGACGCTCGGCCCCGCGCGCTTCTTGCCGCCATTGCCGGGGACCCAAATCACCTCACCCAGGAAGGCGTTGCGACCGAAGACGCGATCCGCGGCGACCTTGGCGTCGTGCACCGTTCGGTGATCGAGGTGCAGCCAGAGCGTGCCGCGCGGGCTCAGCGCGTCGCGCACGACGCTGAGGCGCGGCTCGAGCATGCCGATGAAGTCGTCGATGGTGCTCCACGCGTCGTCGTAGGCGTGGGCCCCGCGCGCGCGCTCGCCTTTGCCGACGCGCGCCGCTCGCTTACCGCCCGCGTTGAAGGGCGGGTCTGCGTAGACCAAGTCGAACTGGCCCTGCTGCGCGAGCTGGGGCACGAGCTCCAGGCAATCGCCGTGGTGAACGTCGAGCTCTGCCACGTGAGTCTACGGCTCGGTCGCGGAAGCGAGGGGCAGCGGCCCGTCGTCGAGCGGGTCATCCGCGGCGATGGCGTCCAGCTGCGCCGCGTCGAGCTCTCCCGGCGTCGGCAGCGCGGGCAACCACTCCCAGTAGGGGCCGCCGCCGCTGCAACCGCGCTGAGTCTCCTCGGGCGAGCAAGCGATGCGCAGGTGCAGGTGATCGTCGTGGGGCAGGCTATCGCCCGGCTGGAGCATGACGGTCTGAGCCCGGTAGATCAGCTCGAGCGGCTCGCCGCGCGCGCGCGCGTAGTCGATGACGAGCGCTTCGAGCGGGCGGCTCACGAACAGGAACTGCACGCCGATTTCGGGAGCCGTGGTCAGCTTCTTGATCAGCAGCCACACGCGCTCCACGTCGATGCGCACATAGTCGCCGCTGTCGGGGACGACCGCGAGCCCGTCGGCGGCGTGACGAACGAAGCCGGGGCTCGGTAGCGCCGCGCCCGCGGGCGTCGTGGTGTAAAATAGCAGGTCCACGTCGCGCCCGCTGCGGTGAGAAGCGTGTCCGGGGATCTTGCCCCCCGCGCGCGCGGCCAAATCACCGATGACGAGCACGCTACCCGGCAGCTCGTCCTCCATCTCGGCCGCGATGCGCAGCAACGCGCTGACCAGTCGAGGGCGGCCCCAGTGGTTCTGTCCGTGGGGGCGGTAGCGCTGGAACCCTTTTCCTCGTACCGGTAGCTCGACGGCGTCGGTTTGCACGCCGTGGTTGGGCATGCCGACCGAGCCGCCCAGGCCGGGAGCGAGAGGGGTGGGGGCGCTGAAGCAGCCAGCCGTCAGCGTCGCACCGATGAGCGTAGTAATGAAGCGCACTTAGCCGAGCTCCGGGATGAACATCTTGAGTCGCTCCGCGATGTCGCGCGCGCCTTCGTCCGAAGCGTAGCTGTCGGCCAAGTCGATTTTGTTGTCGCGCATCGCCAAGAAACCATGATCGATGAACGCCTGGAAGGCGTTGGCCAAAATCGACTTGCTCACGGCTTCGTTGCGCTGCAGCTCTCCCGCCAGGAACGCGCGGTTACCGAGCGCGATGCCGCGCTTGAGCAGCTCTTTCTCCGCCAGCGGCGCCTTGACGAGCTCGGAGAGCGTGCGCGCCGCTACCCAGTAGCCTTCCAGGAAGTTGCGCAGGACGGCCGAGTACAGCACCAGCCAGTCGAGGCCGCTCCAGCCGTCGCGGCCGGCGCCGATGCCGAGCATGCCCGCGTCGTGGACGATCTCACCGTCGTTCGACATGCGCTCGAGGGTCTCGTCGAAGATCTTCTCGAACGGGCGATCGGCGCGAAATCGGAACTCGAACTTGAACAATCGGCTGAGCGCCTGCACGCGATCGCGCACCCAGAGCGTGGCCTCGGATTTGCGCGGCGACGACAGCAGCGCCGCCGCCACCAGCGCGCGCTCTACGTAGAAATGCACGATGATGTTCTTGGACACGTCGAGCAACAGCCGCCGCGCCGGGACGACCACGTAGCTGGCGTTTTCCCCCGGATCTTGGGCCTTCTGCACCGGGTCGTCGGGGTAGTGCACCTCGACCAAGTCCGCGTCGACGAACATTTGCACGGCCTCCCGCAGCGACTCGGCGCGGAGCTTGCCGGCGGGCGTGGTGAGGGCGGGCGACGAGCGAGCGCCTTGCCGCGTCGCCACCGACAGCAGGCGTTCTGCGCGCAGCAATAGCTCGCGGTGAGGGAGGCCGCGCTGCGCGTGGGAGAGAAGTACCATCGCCGTCAGCGCGCCGGGCGTGATGGAGGTGACGCGGTTGATCTCGTCCATCACGCGGTTGCCGAGGCGCGTGACCAGGCCGCGGCGTTTGGCGGGGCTGAGCGGCTGCGTCGAGTCGAGGCCGAGCTCCCGCTTCAGCTCGTCGAGCGGCAAGACCTGGCCGACCTGCATGTTGATGCGCCCGTAGCGGTGGCGGAGCACTCGGCTCGACTTGAGCAGGCCCGCCGCGTCTTCCTTGGTCTTTTCGCCGCCTTGCAGCTCGCGCTCATAGGCGGACGCTTCGATCACGCGCTCGTAGCCGATGCTGACGGGGACGAAGAACGACGGCCGCTCCGGAACGGCCAGGGCCGCGTCGACGAGCATGTTCAGGAGGCCGAATTTGGGGGCGACGAGCTTGCCGGTGCGGCTGCGTCCGCCTTCGAGGAAGAGCTCGATCGGGTAGCCGTCACGGATCAGCCGTCGCACGTAGGCGTCGACGACGGCCGCGTACAAGCGGTCGCCGCGGAACGAACGGCGGATGAAGAACGCGCCGCCGCGCCGAAACACCGCGCCCATGGGGAAGAAATTCAGGTTGTCACCCGCGGCGATGATGGGCAGCGGCAGGTTTTGCTCGTTGAAGATGTAGCTCAGGATCAGGTAGTCGACGTGGCTCTTGTGGCTCGGCAGCAGGATCAGCGTGCCCTCGCGCGCGGCGGCGCGCAGCCGCTCGACGTCGCTCTTTTCGTACTCGATGCCCGCGTAGATGCGCGTAAAGACGCGGTTGAATACCACCTCCAGTAGCTTGATCGTCGTGCGGTCGGGGGTGGCTTGCAGCTCCTTCAGCATCTCGTGGGCGCGCCGCACGAGCGCGGGGCGGTCGTGACGCTCGTCGGTCAGGTCGTCGATCACGGCGCGCAGCCGCGGATTGCGCACGAGCTCGTGCCGCACGCGCTCGGGGGCCTTCTCCGCGGGCCCGGTGACGGCGCGGCGTTCGCGCTCGAGCCGTCCGAGCACCATGTAGTTGAGGCGTCGCAGGCGCACCGCGTCCGTCGTGGGCCCGGACGCATCCAAGAACTTCGACAGATCGATGGGCTCGCCCAGCTTCAGCTCGACGTGCTTGAAGTTGTGGAGGAGCTGGGCGGCCGTGCGCGCGGGGGTCGGCCACTCGCGCGGCCCGAGCAAGAAGTCGAACGGCTCCGTGCCGCGCGTATTCGGGAACTTCGTCCACACGAACACCTGCGGCACGATGAAGATCGGCTTGTCGCGCGTGCGCTGGAGTTGAAACAACGTCTTGACGAGCTCGTCTCCCTCTTGCAAGCCGCGATGGCCCGACGCCCCGGTAGCGACGTCGATCACCCCCGGCGGGCGCTTGATGAACAGCGCCGCCGAGCCGCCGCGAGCGAGCGCGTCCTCCAGCTCGTCGGAGGGCTTCACGTTCGGACGCGGCAAGATGGCGTTGAGCCAGCCCTTGCCCATCGGGTTCAAGATCCACAAGCCCAGGTCGTTGACGAAGCGGACCTGGGGCAAGCCGTGCCGCTTGGTGAGGAAGTCGAGCGCAAAGAAGTCGATGAAGTTCAGGTTGCGCAGCACGTACACGACGGAGCCGCGCTCGGAGAGCGTGCGCACTTCGCGCACCCAGGCCTCGTCGACCTGAATCTTGTCGAAGAAGCGCTGGTAGAGCGCGCGCAAGATCGGGTTCGGCTCGTAAGTACGGGTCAGCTCACGTTCGGAGGTCATGGCGGCGGGCCCTTCGATCATACTCAAGCTCAGAGGCGATGCCGGGAATGTTGATCCGGGCCGGATCTAGGGCTACCGAGGCCCGCGGATATGTCCAAGGTTCTGCCCAGGTCCGCGGCCGCTTGCGCAGCCCTCAGCGTGGGCCTCGCGCTCGCGCCGAGCGCCTGCAAGCGCAGTCAGCCATCAGGGGCGGGCCCGGCCCCCGCGCCGAGCGCCGCGCTTTCCGCGCTGCCGCCGCCCGAGGAGCCGAGTCGCTGCCGCCAGCTCAGTGGCTTTTCGATGACGCTGACGGCGGACGCGGCTGCGGATACGCCGGCGCCTGCGGTCGCCGTTGCGCCTGCGGCCGACGCTGCGCCTGCGGCCCCCTCGGAGACGGGGGACGACGACGCGTTGCTGCCCTTCGGGGTGGAGCTCGGCACAGCCGTGGCTACCCCTCGCGGCTTCGCCGCGGCCGGCATTCGCGGCGCGGGCCAGGCGTTCGTCGCGATTCTGAACGAGCTCGATAGTCGGCGCGTCGATTTGCAGGTGCTGCACGGTGATCCAGAGACGCCGGCGCTGGCCGCGGCCGGGGAGGACCTGCTCGTGGGGCTGCGCACCACGGACGCCGCCGGCTTCGCCATCAAGCTGGCCCGCGTCCCTCGAGAAGGCGGGCCCGAGTGGGGCTACGAGGTGTCGAAGCTCGGCAGGTCCGTCATTGGTCTCGAGCTTGCAGTGCACGCTCGACGCGCGCTGCTGGCCTATCAAAGTGAGGACAAGGGCGGCTCGCGCCTGTGGCTCGGCTCATTCTCGCTCGACGCCCTGAAAGAGCCCTTCGAGGTGCGGCCGCTGCAGGTCAAGGACGCCGAGATGCCGCGCCTGGTCGCGCGCCCGGGCGGCTTTTGGCTCACCTGGGTGCACACGCTGGGCGAGGCCAAGAAGGCGGCGAAGTCTGCGGGCGGCTCCGCCGCCGTCGAAGACCCCGAAGAGCGCGACCTGCTCGAAGTGGGGCTGCGCGTGATTGAGGTGGCCCAGCTCGACGAGCGCGGCAAGCTGCTCGCGCCGCCGCTGCGGGTCGGTACGCCTCGCCCGCAAGTGCTGTTGTTCGACGTCGCGGCGCTCGCGTCGGGTTCGCTGCTGATCGCGGCGCGCTCCGACAGCGCGACACCCGGGGCCGAGAGTGGGGCGATCTTGCTCAGCGAGGTCGGCCTCGACGGCAGCGTTCACGAAGATCGACTCGAGAGTGACGAGATAGGTGCGGGCGCGCCGGTCCTGCTGGTCGACACCTCGGCCAAGCTGCCGGCGCCGTGGCTCGTGGTGAGCGCGCCGAACGACGGGACGCGCGTCGGCTTGGTGCGCGGCGCGAGCACGACCCTGCTCGACGACGTGCGACTGGGGGGCGCCGAGGTGCTAGCCGTCAGCCGCGGCACCTTTCTGACACAGCGCGGGCGTGGCAGGTCCGCGGAGCTGCGGGCGCTAGCCTGCGATTGGCCGAACGAGGCTCTGGCGCCGCAGAAATGATAGCGTGCGGGCATGGCAACGGCGCTCGTGCTCTTGGCCGAGGGCTTCGAAGAAATCGAAGCCGTCACGATCATCGATGTGCTGCGTCGGGGCGAAGTCGCGGTGACGACAGCCTCGCTCGCCGGTAAGCACGTGCGCGGCGCGCACGACATCAGCATCGAAGCCGACGCGCTGCTCGAGCGGGTGTCAGTGGATGACTTCGACGCGCTCGTGCTGCCGGGCGGCCCCGCCGCGAAGACCCTGCGCGACGACGAGCGAGCGCAAGCCGCGATTCGCCGCGCCGCGGAGCGCGAGAAGCTGGTGGCGGCCCTGTGCGCCGCGCCCACCGCGCTCGACGCCGCCGGCGTGCTGCGCGGCAAGCGCGCCACCGTCTATCCGGGCAATGAATTGCCGAGCGCGCGCGTCGTCGACGCGGACGTCGTGGAAGATGGCAAGGTCATCACCGGCCGCGGTCCTGGCCTCTCGCTGGCGTTCGCGCTCAAGGTGCTCGAGCGGTTGAGTGGGGCGCAGGCGGCGCAGGTCACGGCCGAGCGAATGCTCGTCGCGACCTGAAATCAGCGCACGATCTCGACGGACAGCGTCTCCGTCCCCCACGGGTAGCCGAGCTCGCGCGCGGTGCCGCTCGCCTGAGCCTTTCCGAGCAAGCGCGAGACGACCTCGAGCCCCAGCTCGATGGCGGCGCCGTTTTGTGCCGCCGTCACGGCTTGGGGCGCGAGCGAGGTGCGCTGCCCGACGCGCGGCGATAGGCTCGCGTCGAGCGCGCTGAGCTCACTTTCGAGGCCGGCGACGCACGCGACCTCCGCGCCCGCCAGCAGCCCCGCGCGCGCCGCGACCAACGAGCCCAACCCGACGCTCAGAGTGAGGAGGAGCCCGGATCGGATGCGAGCCAGGTAGTCACGCAGCTCGGCGTCCTCGAGCGCGCGCCGCGCTCCGTAGCCGCCGGGGATGAGCACGAGCTCTGGATCGGGACATTGGCTGAACACGACGCTGGGGCCGACGCGCAGCTGGGCGCGGGTTTGGTGCGGCTCGGGCCGGGCGGAGACGAGCTCGGCCTTGATCGCGCGCCAGTTCCATTTGCGACCGGCGCTGGAGAAGACCTCGAGGGGCCCGGCCACGTCGAGCAGATCCATCTCGTCGAACGCGATGATGGCCAAGCGATAGGGGCGCGTGCGCATGGTCAGGGTAGGAGCACGAGCTGACCGCTCGTGGCGCGGGCTTCCAGCCTTTGGTGCAGGTGCGCGGCTTGCGCTAGCGGTGCGCGCTCGGAGACGCGGGGCGTGAGCTTCTTCTGCTCGATCATGCCGAACAGGGCGGCGGAGGCGTCGAGCAGCTCGGCGCGCGTGCGAATGTAGCTGAAAAGCGTGGGGCGCGTGACGAACAGCGAGCCCTTGGCGGCGAGCGTGCCGAGCTCGACCGGCGGCGGCTTGCCCGAAGCGTTACCGAAGCTCACGAGCAGGCCGCGCGGCGCCAAGCAGTCGAGCGAGCCTTCGAAGGTGTCTTTGCCGACCGAGTCGTAGACGACGGGCACGCCGTCCGGGTAGAGCTCGCGAACCTGGGCCTTGAAGTCTTCGCGCGTGTAGACGATCACGTGGTCGGCGCTGTGCTCGCGCGCCAGGCGCGCCTTGTCATCGCTGCCGACGGTAGCGATCACCTTTGCGCCGATGTCGGCGAGCCACTGCAGCGCCAGCAGGCCGACGCCGCCCGCGGCCGCGTGCCACAGCACCGGCTCTGCAAAGCGCACCGCGTGCACGCGGCGCACGAGCGCCTCCACCGTGAGGCCCTTGAGCAGCGTGCTGGCCGCCACTTCGTCGGAGATCGAGTCGGGTAACGGCACCAGCCGCTCCGCGGGCACCACCCGCGCCGTGGCGTAGGCGCCCGGCGTCTGGGCGACGTAGGCGACTCGCTGCCCCTCGCGGAGCCCCCCATCGGCCACGTCGGGGCCGAGCTTCTCGATGACGCCCGCCGCCTCCACCCCAAGCGTCGCCGGCAGCGGCAATGGGTACAGCCCGCTACGGTGATAGGTGTCGATCATGTTGACGCCGATCGCTCGCTGGCGAATCAGCGCCTCGCCAGGGCCGGGCTCGGGCTTCTCGAAGCTCTCGTAGGCCAAGACGTCGGGTGGACCGACCTGGGCGATGCGCACTCTGTGCTCCATGGTCCGAGGGCCGACTCTACTGCGTTTTTCCGGCTTTGACCCGCGATCTGCGCTGCGTCCGCCGGCCTCTGTGCTGGTTCTCTGGCCGCTGGGGGGACTCAACCTTATATGGTATCGGAACTACATGTTGGCTGACGGGTTCGACTTGAAACCGGGCAAGGCGCTGAAGAGCGCCGCGGAGCGCGACGCCATCCTCAAGGCGGGCTTGGGCTTCGGGCGGCTGTTCACCGAGCACATGGTGACCATCCGCTATTCCGGCGGAGCCTGGCAGCGAGGGGAGCTGGTTCCGTACGGCCCGCTCACGCTGGACCCAGCGGCCTCCGTCCTTCACTACGGGCAGTCTATTTTCGAGGGTTTCAAGGCCTACCGCCAACCCGACGGCGGCGTTGCGACGTTCCGTCCCGAGGCCAACGGTGTGCGCTTCGCGGCGTCGGCGCGCCGGCTGGCGATGCCGGAGCTGCCGGTCGAGCTGTTCGTCGGCGCTGCCGATGTGCTGCTCTCTCAAGAGCGCGACTGGGTCCCGAGCGGCCCGGGTGAGAGCCTCTACCTGCGTCCGCTGATGATCGCGACGGAGGCGGCGCTGGGCGTGAAGCCGGCCCGTGAATACCTGTTCTTGCTGTTCGGCTCGCCATCGGCCGACTACTTCCCGCAGGGTGTGAAGCCGATCAGCCTGTGGCTGTGCACCGATTACGTGCGCGCGGCTCCGGGCGGAACGGGCGAAGCGAAGTGCGCCGGGAACTACGCGGCCAGCCTGGTCGCTCAGCAAAAGGCGATCGACGAGGGCTGCGTGCAGGTGATTTGGCTCGACGCGGTCGAGCGCAAATGGGTCGAAGAAATGGGGGGAATGAACCTGTTCTTCGTCTACAAGAGCGGCTCCGGCCACAAGCTGGTGACCCCGAAGCTGACCGGTACCCTCCTCGCGGGCGTCACACGTGACAGCTTGCTGAAGCTAGCCGCAGATCTCGGCTACGGCGTCGACGAACGCATGGTGAGCGTCGAAGACTGGGAGCGAGGGCTGAAAGACGGCTCGTTGAGCGAGGTCTTCGCCTGCGGCACGGCCGCGGTCATCACGCCCGTCGGTGAGGTCAAGTCCGAGACGGGCAGATGGATCATCAACAATGGTGAGTTCGGCCCGCACGCGCGCAAGCTGCGCGAGAGCCTGCTCGCCATTCAATATGGGTCCAGCCCCGATACGCACGGCTGGATGCACCGCGTGCCGTGAAGGCGCGACGGCGGCGGGGGGCCCGCGCGCTGGGCGCGGCCTGGCTGGCGCTGCTGGCGTCCGGCTGCGCTGGCAGCGAAGGGCTGCGCGACAACGTGCCCGAGCTGAGTGAGCGCCGCGTCTGGCGGCCCGTGCGATTAGGCTGGGTGAGCTCCGAGCGCCCCAGCGGCGCGCTGCCGGGCGCGATCGCCTTGGGCGGGCCCGGGTCGGGCCGCGTGCTGGTCTACCTGGAGTTTCCCGAGCCGCAGCGCGGGCGCAAGCTGGTCCGCGCCCAGCTTTGGCTCTCGACCACGGGCCCGAGCGAGCCGATCGACGTGGAGCTGTCTCGCGCCGGCGCGGCCGGCCCGCAGCTCGTGACGTGGTCGGATCGACCGCTCGCCCGCTACCCCAGCGTGTCCGCCAAGCTGGGCGGCGGCGCGGGGCGGCAGTCTCTCGACGTCAGTGAGCTCTTGAGCGCGCCGGCCGCGGTTGGTGAGCCGCTGCGAGTGCTGCTCCGCGCCGAGCCCGACGGCGCCGAGCCCGTCTTGCTCGAGACCGGCGCCGATGGCGGCAGCGCGCCGCGCCTCGAGCTCTACTGGTTGTGACGACCGGTGGTGACGGCGGCGGCGCGCCGGACGACTTCCGTAGCCTGACGGAGCGCGCCGGCTAGAGCGAGGCGGCTTCGCATTCGAGCCGCGCGGCGCAGTGGCCGCTGTCATCGCAGTCGGTGGCGACGCACTCTTGGTCGTGCGTGCACGCTTCACCGTTCCCTTTGGCCGTGACGCACACTTCAGTGTCTGGGTGGCAGAGCTGATCGATACTATTGCCGCAAGGTGCGGTGTGGATGGTGCCGTAGCGGCAAGCCTGTCCGAGCTTGGGCTGCGCTCGGCAGGTGCCGGTCGCCGGCTTCACGCCCAGCTCGGTTTCGATGTGGCAGTATTCGCCGGGCGGGCAGGCGTCGGGGATCGCGAAGCTGCAGGCGCCGCCGGAGTCCGCCTGCGGTTGGCAGCGGCCGACGACCTCGCCGTTCACTTGCTCGATCGTGCAAACCAGGCCCGGCTTGCACAGGGTATCGACGCCGATCCCGTCGCAGCTCTCACCCTGCTCGCCATCGTGCGGCAAGCCGCGCGTGACGCAGGTTCCGCTGGGCTCGGGCGCGGAGGTGTCGTTGCCCGCGCAAAAGAGCATCCCCGCGCAGGGCAGGGAGGCCCCGCATTTTTCCCCGAGACGGACGGGCTCGACGCAAACCTGGGAGCCATCGGGCTGCGTCGCACAGCGCCGCCCCGCCGCGCACCGGTTCTGGTTGCTGCAAGCCTCGCCGAGCGTGGGGCGGGGGCCGCAGCTACCGGGACAGCTCGCTTCCACGAGGCACTCCGAGTCAGCGCCGCACTCTTCATCGAGCTCGCAGGCTTCGCCCATGCGCTTTTGTCCGACGAACACGTCCGGGCAAAGGCTGTCTTCTTGATAGCCTTCGCAGCTGGCGCTCTCCAGAGCCTGTAAGCAGCCGGCCAGCGCTTCCGGGCGATAGGCGATGCGCCCCTCTTCCACGGCGGGGCCGATTTGACTGAAGCGGCTCTCGCGCGCGACGCGCTCGAGCAGGTGCACGCAGCCATCGAAGCCGCCGGCGGCGTCGATGAACGCGGTCCAGCAGCGGTCCATCACCGAGCACATCGCGTCGGCGTAGGCGCCCGGGACAGCTGCGAGCGGCGTGCTCGGACCGACGCTCACGCCACCAGCCTGGGTGCCGCCCGTGGCTGCGGTCCCCCCGGCGCTCGAGGAGCCGCCGCCCCCAGGAGCACCCGTGTCGGCATCGGCGCCCCCGCATGCCGAAAGCGACCAGACGAACATGCCCCCCAACAACCGACGCATCACCACCATGACGTCCTCCTCCGACGAGTCAGCGTAACCTCCCGAGGACATCACGAGGCAGCCGCTCGCGCAACGCTCGAAAGAGCGCCGGCCGTCGCTCGGTCCGGCTCAGCTCTTTCGGCCGCGTCGGCGCGCGAGCAGAATCTCAGCGGCGGTAGGCTGCCGCCCGCTGCCTGCGGCAGTGCTTGCAGTCGCGGCCGCCGAGGGGCGCGCAGGGGTAGCGGCGGTGCCGGGCACCAGCGAGGTCGCAATGGGTGCAGGGGCGGCGGGGGGTGGGCGTGAGAAGCGGGGCACGCTGGGTGGCGGCTCCTCGGCCGCGGGCGCCTTGCGTCGCCGCGCCCGCTGCAGCGCGCCGAGGGTCGGGTTGGCGGAACCGGCCAGCTCCGCAGGCGGCGGCTGGGGCTGGGCCTGCGCTGCTTCGCCTGGAGCGAAGGCGCGCAGCAGGCCGTCAGGGAGGCTCAGTCGCCGCGCGGCTACCGCCGACAACAACCCGAGCGCCGCGAGCAGGGTGAGCCAAGGTGTGAGCGGCACGTACGCGAAGCGCTCGGCGTCGCGATCCAGAAAGATGCCGGCCAACGTATCGCGCACCTTGCCCCCGCTCTGCTCGGCGATGCGCCTCAAGGCGCCGCGATCGGTGCCGGTCGGGCGCAGCTCGTCGCCTATCGTGAGCACGGCGCCCGTGGTTGCCTCGAGCGTCTGCGTTTGCTCGTCAATCAGGGTGGCGACATAAGGGCCCGGGCGCGTGGCGGGCACGACCGCGCTGTACTGACCCGCGCCGACCGCGTCGAGCGGGATAGTTTGGCTGCTGCCGTCAGGCGCCGTGACCTTGGCGGCGAAGCGGCGCAGCGTATCGCTGCGGCCGCGCTCGTCGGTCACGTTGGCGCGGAGCCGCAGCTCGCCACCGGTGGTGTCCGCCTCGAGGCGAACGCGCGGATTGTCGGCGCGCCGCGAGAGATCACGCGCGAGCTGGCCGAACAGCTTCTCGGCGTGGCTCCAGCTCGTCCAAGCGTGCCCCCAGCGATCTTTGAAGTCACTGGTGAACACGGCAGAGCGGCCGACGCCGACTGCCCACGTCGCCAGCAGCGGGTCCCCTTCGGGGCCGGTGAGGAGCACCTGCGCGCGGCCCTTCGGGATGGACACCACGTAGCCGGTCAGGTCGGGCGCCTGCGTGAAATCGATGCCGCGCAGCACCGGGCTTTGGCTGGCCGGCGTCGGGCGAAAAGCTACTTCGTTGATCGAGCTGCGCGCGGCGAGCACCGTTTCTTGAGCGAACACGGCCGGCAGGCGCGTCGCGTCTTCTATCAAGTAAAAGCGGCCGTCGCCCAGCTTGCTCATGCGCTCCAAGTCGGCCACGTCGGGCCCTTTTCCGAGGGCGACCACGCTGGTGGTGATGCCGCGCGCTTTGGCGCCGCTCACCAGTGAGAAGGCGCGTGTGCGCTCTTCGGCGTCGGAGCCATCGGCGAACAGCAGCAGGTGCTTCAGCTGCACCTTCTCTTTGGCGAGCGCGGCGTAGCCCGTCTGCAGGGAGAGATCCACGAAGATACCGCCGCCGCCGACCCCCACGCCGCGCACCGTGCGCGCGAGCGCTTCGCGATCTTTGATTTCACCGAGCGGGACCGTCCAAGCCACCGTGGTGTCCACGTGCATCACGCCCAGACGGTCACCCGCGCCGAGCAGCTCCATCGAGCGTACGGCGGCCTCGTTCGCCAAGTCGAGCTTGGTGCGGCTGCCGACGGAAGCGCCCATCGAGCCCGAGTAGTCGACCACGATCACCTCCGCGAGGCTGGCGCGGCGTCGCTCTTGCTTCACGTCGAACGAGACCGGGCTCACCTCTTCGATCGGTGTCTTCCCGTAGCCACCCGGGCCGAGCGAGCGATCGCCGCCCATCAGCAGCAGTCCGCCGCCGAGATCACGCACGTACGAAGCGAGGGCCGCGAGCTGATCGGGCGTGAGGTCGACTGCGCTGATATCGGACAGCACGACCAGGTCGTAGCGAGCGAAGCCGGCCGCGTCGGCCGGGACCTGCGTCGCGTCGCCGACGCTGACCTTGAAGGCGGCGCTGCTGAGCGCCTTGCGCAGGGGCGCCGCCAGCGTCGGGTCGCGCTCCAGCACGAGCGCGGACGCTTCGCCCGTGACGCGAACGAAGGCCGAGCCGGCGTTGTCTTCGGGCGCCTCGTCGTCTTGCTCGTGCTTGGCGCTGATCTCGACGTCGTAGCGGTGTAGGCCCGCCCCCTCGGCGACCTCGCGCAGGTGCACGACGTCTTCACCCGCGGCGATGCGCACGTCGCCGCGCCGCAGCAGCTGGCCGTCGCGCAGCACGCGCACCTCGACGTCTGCGTCTCGCGTCGACGACGTGACGATTCGCAGATCGATCGCTTCGCCGTCGCTGGCCCGGCCGCCCGCCGACACAGCCACCACGCGCACGTCGTTCAGCTTGCGCTGGTCGAGCGGGACGACGTCGACGCGCACGCCCGCGGCGGCGGCCAGGGCCGCTTCGCCGAGCGCGTCTCCCCGCGTCGATACGCCGTCGCTGAGGAGCACGATGCGCGCCGCCGCGTCGGGCGGCACCTCCGAGAGACCGCGACGAATCGCGGCCCCTAGATCCGTGCCGTCACGCGCGACCTCGGCGCGCTGGGGCGCCGGCGGCTGACGCCGCTCGCGCAGCGGATCTTCGACCATCGCGTCGGCGCCGAAGGCGAGGGTGCCGATGCGGTCTCCTTCGCGCATGCCTTGCTCTGCCACCCGGATTTCCTGCTGGATTCGTGAGCCCACGCCGGGCACGAGGTCGATGCTACGGCTGCGGTCGAGCGCCACGATCACGGCCAGGCGGTCGAGCTTTTGGCCGAGCTCGACGCCCACGACCGCGAACGCGGCCGCAGTGGCCGCGACGCCCGTGAGCAGCGCCATGAGCAGCGCGCGGGCGGGGGTGCGACGTTCTGCGAAGCGGGCGAGGCGGACGCTGAGCCAGAGCAGCAGCAACGCGAGCGGGATGGCGAGCACGGGGCGAGTCAGCCGCACGTACTGAACCGGGAAACCCAGCCACTCCAGGCAATAGACGACGGCTGGCGTCACGGCGAGCACGCGCAGCAGCCACAGCGCCGGCCTCACGTCGTTCCCCCGCGCTCGGGACGCAGGGGACGAATGTTCCCCGAGTCCACCCGCTCCGGCCGCCGCGTGAGCCAGAGCACCTGCGCGACGAGGCAGGCAAGCGCGATCGCTGCCGCCACGAAGCCCCAGTCGCCCGGAGGCTCGAGCTGAGGCGAGCGAGCCACCTCCTCGGCCGTAGCGACGGCGTCGCCGCTCGCCGGCGCCGGCCGCAAGTTGCTCTCGACGGGGCTGGCGAGGTTGACGACGGACAGCGCCACGCCCGCTTGCGCGCCCGTGTAGCTGATGAGGTAGAAGCCTGGGCGGTTTGGCTGAGGCACGATCGCCACACCGGAGCGCGCTTCCAGCTGGGTCTCCGCTCCCGTCGGATCGGTCAGCGTGACTCGTGTCTGCGTCGCCGGGACGCGCACGCGCAGCGGCGAGCCCGTCCGCGCCGGACCCACGACGTGACTTTGACGATGCGCGCGGGCCATTTCCGCCAAATTGCGCACGAACAGCACGAACGAAGCTCGCAGCGGCCAGTTGCTGTCGCCCACGTCGAAGCCCAGCAGCGTGCCGGTGCGACCGCCGAACGAGACGTCGCTCACGAGCGCTCCGTCGCGAGCGCGGACGAGCAGGCTCTGAGCCGAAGGCGGATCGAGCGCGCGCGCTTTCGCGATCGAGACGCCGTCGAGCGTCAGGAAGCGCAGCCGGGGATCGGTGCGATCCCAGCTCGTGACGACGGGGCCGTCGAGCACGGCACCGACCACGGCGCCGTGACACGCCCCGGCCGGTGGGTTCAAGATCACGAAGTCGCCCCCCGGTAGCTCGGGGGGGCAAGCGCCGCTGACGACGACGAGGGCGCCCTCGTCGATGCCGCTGGTGTTGAGCTCCGCCAGCGGCACGCCGAGCAGCTCGAGGTCGGGGTCGGCCAAGAGCGCGCGCTCGAACCACGGGCTGTGGTGAGCCGGCGCCATGATGGTCGTGAGCTTGCGGCTGGGGGGGACTCGCGCGAACGCCACGTCGTCGACGGGAAGCGCGTCGTGTGGTGAGAGCTCGATGACGAGGCCCGTCCCCGCGTCGTTGCCCGCGGCCTCGAAGCTCAACACCACTGGCGCCTTCTGGCCCGGCTCCAAGCGCAGCTTGCGAGACGAAAGCACCGTGGGCGAGCTGCGCTGCTTCAGGGTGACGAAGACATCGCGAGGCGCGAGGCCGAAGCTCGCTACCTCGACGAAGACCTCGACCCGATCGGGGCCGCTGGGCTGACGCGGATCGCGCGCCCGCGCTACGTCGACGCGCACGATGGCGGCGTTGTCGGCGGGCTCGCCCACCTTCACGACGCTGAGGGGCACCCGCGTCGCGGGCAGCGGCCGGGCCAGGCCCGAAGGGTCCGTAATGACGACGATTCGTCGATTTCCGCCGCGCTGCGCGAGTTGCTCGCTGGCGAGGACGATCGCGCGGTCGAGGTTGCCTTCGACGCCCCACGCGCCGAGAGTCCCCAAGCGCGCCTTCACCCGCGACAAGTCCCGATCGGGGGGACTGATGACGCGCGGCTCGGTGCCCGCTTCGATCAGCAGCACGTCGGCGCCCGGCGACAGCGCGCCGAGCACGCGCTGCGCCGCGGCCTTGGCGCGCTCGAAACGGGTCTCGCCCGCGCTCTCCGTCAGCATCGAGGCGCTGACGTCGAGCACCAGCGCCACGTGCTCGGCGTCGAGCTGGCTGCCGGACAGGGCGGGGCGGCTGAGCGCGACGGCCAGCGCGATCAGCGCGAGCGCCTCGATCAGGAGCAGCACCCGTCCGCGCAGGCGCTGCCACGGGCTCTTGGCCAGCATGTCACGGGCCGCTGCCTGCCAGAGCCAGGTCGAGGCTACCGTTACCCGCTGGCGCCGCAGCTTCAGCACGTAGAGAAGCAGTAGCGGTGCCAGCAGGCCGAGCAACCAGAGGCCTTGCGGGTTGCCAAGGGCGGGAGGCACGCCGGCGAGTCTAGCCCGGATCGAAGCGGCGGGGACCGCGCTCGCCGTAGCGGGTCAAGAGCGCCTCGTGGAGCTGCTCGCGCGCGCGGGCGATGTCACGAAAAATCGCGTCGATGGCCGGTGCGCCGACGTCGTGCACGGTGCGCAGGTTCTCGTCTGCGATGCGCTCACGCACCGCCTTGGCGCGGGGCTGCTGGAGCGCCCTGAGACCCGAGAGCGACAGACTCTCCACGTCGACGAACGCGGTGCCATGGCTGAGGCCTTTGATCGCGGAAAGTGCGCTCTTTCTGACCAATTGCAGGGTAGGATCAGGGGCTTTACGCACGAAGGGGACCAGGCGATCGGCGTGGCTCAAGTCAGCCTCGGCGGCGGGGTGGAAGGCGGCCATGGCGAAGCCGTCGAGCTTGTTCGGGCCCCCTTCCGCGACCGCCCGGAAGCGGCGCACGCGGTCTTCGAACCGGAGCCGGTCGAGGTCGAGGAGCGGGTAGATGAAGAGCGCGACGTCGCTACCGCGCCCGTTCGAGACCGAGGCCTGATGCAGCTCCGTAAGCAGGCGGAGTGACTCGTCGAAATCGTCTGGATTCGTGCTGAAATCGACGCGCAAAACCTGCTCTCCGGACTCGCGCGCAGCGCGCGCCCAGGGGCAAAATCCGAAGCGCTCGACGACCTCTACGGCGTACCGTTCGTAGACCGCGAGCGTCGCTCGCGACAGCGCTTCGCGATACGTCGGGCCATTCGTCGTGACCGTCACCACGCTTCTCTATCATTCGACGACTTGACGAGCGCCATGAAAGGCATGCAAAGTGTCACTCAACGCGAGCGCGCTTAGGTCGCGCTCCGTTAATTACAAGAGGACGGACAATGGCCGGACGTAAGAAGAAAGCATCGAAGAAGGCAGCACCGGTGGCCGCGGCCCCGGCGGCGAAGAAGACGCGCAAGAAGGCGCGCAAGAAGGCAAAGGCGAAGGCGGCCGCTCCGGCTGCTGCTGCGCCCGCTGCAGCCCCTGCCAAGAAGGCCAAGAAGAAGGCCAAGCGCAAGGCTAAGGCGAAGAAGGCGTAATGCTTCCGGACGGGCGCGAGTGCCGGAGCGCGATTGCTTCGGTGCTCGCGCTCTCTGTATTTTGTGGCTCCGCAGCCGTTTTCAGCTTCGAACCTGAGCATCTCGAAGCCAGCCGAACGTGAGCGAGAGTCGCCGGGTAGAGTCCCCAGCGGTCGAGTCAGCAGGCGCCCGTACGCGTCGGATCGGTGGAGTCGACGTCGACGTGACCACGAATTGACTATCGCGCTTGAATAAGCGGCAGCGCCCTGCGTCGCCGGCTGGGCGAGAGCGGGGTGTGGGCTCAATCGTCGTCCGTGGTCGTCCCGAGCACGATGCGGCGCAGGGGCGCTTCGAGCGGCTCGTCGGTGAGCACATGCACGTAGCGACCCGACAAGCGTCGGGCGGCCGCGCGCAGCTCCTCCACGAGGCCGGTGAGGCGGGCAAGGTAGGCTTCCACCGCCCGCGCGTCCATGGTCACTTCGAGCTCCTGCTGAGTCTCGGCGTCGACCAAGCCCAGGTCCCCCTCGAAGTCGGGCTGGAGCTCCATCCGGCTCAGCACGTGGACGAGCACCAAGGCATGCCCTTGGGCGCGCAAGCGAGCCAGCTCGTCCGTGACGGGGCCGGCGTCGAAGAAGTCGCTGAGCACGACCAATAGGCCTGGTCTGAGCCCTCGCTCGGATACGCCCCGCAGGGCGCCCGCAAGCGAGGCTGCGCCGCGAGCTTCGATGGCGGACAGCTCGCTGAGCACGCGGTGCAAGGCTCCCCGGCCTCTTCGCGGCTCGCCCACGACCCCCAGCCCGCGCGCGCCACCCGAGCCCGTCGCGAGCACCTGCACGCGCTCCGAATCGCTCAGCGCGAGGTAGGCGAGCGCGGCCGCGATTCGCCGTGAAACCTCGATTTTTCTAGGGTTTCCGAAGTCGAGCGAGGCCGAGGCGTCGAGCAGAACGCGCACCACCACGTCTTCTTCGGCGCGGAACGTCTTGACCACCGGCGAGCCGCTGCGCGCGAACGCGAGCCAGTCGATGCGGCGCAGGTCGTCGCCGGGGGCGTAGGGGCGGTGCTCTTGAAACTCCGAGCTGCCGCCGCGCCTGCGCGCGAGGTGCTCGCCGGCGCCGCCGGAGCGAACGTCGACTTTCAAGCGTCGGCGCAGCAGGGCTAGCTCGCGCACGAAGTCAGGGTCGAGGAGGGCGGCACCGGGCATGGCCAGCTCACGAGGCGGGTTCGGGCGGCGTCGAGGGCGCCGGCGGCGTCGAGGGCGCCGGCAGCGCCTGGTCCTCTTCCGCCGAGAGCTCGGCGTCGAGCAGCGTCTCGAGCTGGGTCTGCCGTTCGCGCTCGCGGGTGAGGCGCTGGTGCGCGCGGGCCCCCGCCATCGCCAGTAGGCCTACCCCGAACAGCGCGTACCCGGCCGAGCACAAGATGGCGGGCAGGAGCAAGCTGCGCAGGTTCGGGACTCCACTTTGCATCGCCTCCGCGAGCACGAAGGCATAGGTCGGCGAAGGCGCCGCCAGCGCCAGCGCGTCGTCCCCGGACCGGGTCACCACGCCCGCGATGGCCATCACGATCCACGGCCCGATCAGGGCGGCCGCGATCGTCACGATCAAGAGGACGCGCGGCGCCGTCGCGCTCTCGGCGCGCGCGCGGAAGAACGCTGAAAGCCCGCAAATGAACACCAAGAATGCCGCGAGCTGCCCGCTCGCCGCGATCAGCATACTCTGCTCGGTTTTGCCTGGGAGCGTGAGCAAGCCGACGCCGACGGAGATGGCGAACGCCAGCAGAATCAACGCCAGCAGCCAGGTCGTGGCGCCGACGACGCCGGGGCCGAAGCTCCTCCGCAGGCGCGAGCGCCGAGCTCGCTCCCAGGCGACCCGCACGCGGCGCGAGGGGCCGAGCGGCTCACCCGCGACCATGAACACGACGAACGTGAAGAACACGAACAAGAACGTGGACTGAGCGATGCCCAGCTCGACTTGGCGGGTGGTCAGCGAAACGAGCGCCGCGCATCCCGCGAGCACGAGGGAGGAGAGCACCGTCCAGACCCGCAGCCGGGTCGAGCGGTCGTCGCTCGGACCAGCCAGGTTGGCGATGGTGACCTCGTAAAAGAGCCAAGCTGGCAGCAGCACGCCGGCCGCCGGCAGGGCGACCAAGAACGTCAGGTAGGGCAGCCCGTAGTCAGCGCGTACCCAGGCCGTCGGCAGCCACACGGGCGGGCCTTGCGCGACCGCGGGCCATTGCTCGTGCACCAGCACCGACAGGCCCATGCCGAGCCCGCCGTACAAGGGAAACGACAGCGTCAGCGTCACCAGCAGCGTGACGATGATGGCGGCGGCGGAGCTCTGGAACTTGCTCGAGAGGGCGAGCCCGAAGGCTACGGCCAGCGCTGCGAACACGAAGCAGCACAAAAATGCGAGCAGCACCTCGGTGGCGGTCACCCCGCCGAACAGGAACGGCAGGGCTCCCACGGGCGCGAGCATCACGAGGTAGAGCGCGACGTAGGTGTAGGCCGCGAGGAACTTTCCGCGCGCGATGCTGGCGGGCGGCAGGCCTGTCAGCGCAAGGGCTTCCCACGTGCGTCCGTTCTTCTCGCCGGCGATGGTGCTCGCGGCCACGGCTGGACCGAGCCAGCTCACGAGCGCGAAGGCCAACGAAAAAAAGGTGTGGAAGATACCCACACCCACCCGTGAGGGCTCGGAGGTCACGCTCGCGATGCCGCCGACCGAGCAGATGAGCAGCGAAACCGCGACCGTGACCGTCATCAGGATCACCGGCGTGCGCTGGAGGCGCGCCGACTGACGCAGCTCCCGCATCCACACCGGATTGGGGTCGTGACGGAGCGCGCCGAGGCGCCAGCGCACGCGCTCGAGCAGTGAAGCGCCGCGCGGGGGACGCGGCAGCGAAGCGGTACCCGCCTGAATGCTCATTGCAAGTCACCTCGGGTGACCTCGAGGAAGATACGCTCGAGCTCGTTGCGCTCCGGTTCGACTCCGACCACGCCGACGCCTTGAGTGACGAGATGGCGGACGACGTCGGCCACGAAGCGCTCGTCCCCCGTGTACTCGACCGTGAGCAATCCGCCCGGCGCGGGGTCGACCTGATGCACCCCGATGCCGCCCGCGAGCAGCGGCACGACCGGCCTCGAGTCGCCCAAGACGCGCAGCTTCAGACGCCGGCGCGTGGCGATGGGGATGGCAGCGCCTCCTGGCGTCGTTTGCGGGGGCGCGCCAGGGACCTCCCCGAGAGCCGATCCACCGGGTGGGGTGGGCGCGATGGGCTGGCTGCCGCGGGCGCGCCGGGCGAGCTCTTCGCCGATGGCCGCGATCGGCCCCGCCACCACCAACTGGCCGCGCTCCAAGATGCCGACCGAGGTGCACACGTCGGACAGCTCGGTGAGGATGTGGCTCGAAAGGAAGATGGTCTTACCGAGGTCACGCAGCTCGAGGAGCAGGTCGCGGAGCTCGATGCGGGCGCGGGGGTCGAGGTCGCTCGCCGGTTCGTCGAGGATGAGCACCTTGGGATCGTGGAGCAAGATGCGCGCGACCTGCAGCCGCTGCTTCATGCCCTTGCTGAGCTCGGCGACGAGCCTGCCGTCGAGCTTGCCCAAATCGGTCAGCTCGAGCACCACGTCGACCACACCTGGGTCGGGCACTTGGTAAGCGTCCGCGAAGAACTCGAGGAACTCGCGCACCGTGATGCGGTCGTACACGCCCGCGTGGTCCGGCATGTAGCCGATCACCCGTCGCACCTGGTCCGGATCGATGCTGACGTCGAGGCCGTCGATTTCCACGCGCCCCGTCGCGGGCTCGAGCAGCGTGGCCATGACGCGGATCGTCGTCGTCTTGCCGGCGCCGTTCGGGCCGATGAAGCCGAAGATTTCCCCGTGCGGCACGTCGAAGCTCACGTCGCGCAGCACCTCGCGGGCGCCGTAGCGGTGCGACAGGTGGCGCACGCGGATGGCGGGGGCCTGACTCACGGTACGCCTCCTTCGCCGACGACGCGCAGGAGAGCTCGGTCCGCTTCGAGGGGGAGCCCGCTGTCGGTCAGCTTGCCTTCGCCGCCGTCGAGCTGTCCGAGCAAAACTGGCACCTCCTCCGGCCAAAAATCGACCTGGCGCGTCGTGGCGTTCTCGATCGCGTTCCAGGCGTCGTTCAGGCCCTTGCTGGCGCTGTCGAGCCGCTCCTTGAACGGGCCGAAGCCGAGGGCCGAGCGCCCCAGGGTGCCACCGCTCGCGAGCGCCACGCTCTGTCCGCTGGCCTCGCTCACCGCTTCGCCGTCTTTGATGCGAACGAAGAAGCGCGCGTCGCGCTTGGCTCCCGGCGACAGCACCACGCCGACGAGGTCGCGACCGAGGCGGTTCTTGATGGTGATGAGGCCGTCCTCCGCGCGGAGCAGGCTCACTCCACCGCCGAGGCTCATGAAGCCATCCTCCCGCACGAGCACCACCTCCCACGGCCGGCCCCGCAGGTTGCTGAGGCGAGCCCCGTCGCGGTCGACGACCAAGCGACGACCCGTCTCGGCGGCGTCGCCGGTAACGTCGAGCACGTTGCCGCGCGCGCTCGTCTGCACCGTTCGCTCGCGAGCCGACGAGGCGTACAGGCCACGGAAGCGTGTCACGGCGGCGCGGCTCATGCCTGCGCCGCTCTCGATCAGCGTCAAGCGCCGCGCCCGACCGTTCACGCCGCGCCCGAGCACGCCGAGCAAGACGACGAGCACCAGCGCCAGCACCGACCAAAGGGGCAGGCGCCAGAGGGCGGCGAGGGGGCGACCCGCGCGCCGCGCGAGGTAGAAGTTGAGGGGCCCCGCCAAACCCGCGTAGCCGAGCAAGAGCAGGGCCGAGACGACGATCGTCCAGCGCGTGCCTTGATTGGGGTCGAGCTCGCGGCGCACGTCGCGCAAGCGCGACTCGTCGAGCGTCGACTCGGCGTGCGGCAGCGCGATGAAGGCGCCGCGATCCCACGCATGGCGCGTGAGATCTGCCAGCTTGTGATGCGCCCAGGGGTCGCTCACGAAAGGCTCGGCGTTCGGGCGGAACGCGAGCACGTGGAGCTCTCCCAGGCCGTAGCTGGCGGCCGCTCCCCAGGGGGTCGGGCGCAGGTTGCCGCCGCGAAACCCGCGCAGCGCCGCTCGCGACGAAGGGCTGGGGGCGAGGCGCAACTCGGAGATGCCGCTCGGTCTGCCCGACGGTACACCGGGGTCGATCGGCACCGAGAACGAAGCTTCCCCTCGCAGCTCGTCGCTGGGCGGATGCTCGCTGACAGCGCCGCCTGCCCAGGCTTCGAGCAAAGGCGCGCGCAAATCTTCGGGCCGCTCGACGCTGATCGCGAGCGCTCCGCCAGCGAGCAGCCAATCCGAGAGCGCCATGCGCGCCTCTTCCCCGATCAGCGACAGCTGCTGCGGAGTGGCGAGCACCAGCGTCACGCTCGCGTATCCGCTCGCGAGATGGGGCACGACGGGCTCGCCGCCGCGCGCCTCTTTGCGCGCGCTGGCGACGGCGACGGTCGGCGAGGCGATGCCGCCCCAGCGCGTGTAGGTGAGCACGACCGAGACGTCGCGCAGCGCGGGCGCGAAATGGCTCGGTGAGCTGAGATCGAAGAGCAGCGGATCCGAGCTGCGAAGCTCGCTCGACTTCGCCTCCGCCAGCACTTGCCCGTCGGCGGACGTGGCCTTCGCCCGCAGCTGCGACGGCGAATCCGGAAAGCCGTGGACCGGCACCTCGAGCGTGACCTGGGAGCGCGCTGCGACCGAGAAGGGGACGTCCGTGGTGTTGGTCGGCCCGCTGGCGCGTGACCAAGCCATGGCCGCCTGCACCGAGAGCGTGCCGCGCACGGCCTGGTTCGAGTGGTTCTCGAGGTAGACGTAGGCGCTGACCCAGCCGTCGACGGCGGGGGTCCCGGCGCCGAGCAGCGGCTGCACGTCGAGCGTGAGCGTAGCGGCCGATGCGGCCCGCGCGCCGAGGGTCAGCAGGGCGAGCAGCAGACCGAGCACAACGCGGGCTGGGGGGAGGAGTGCACGCACCAGGGGGCCCTCAGCTTGCCTGCGCCGCTCGAGCGACGTTCGCGGGCAGGGTCGCCACCTGCTCGAGCAGCGCGGCGACGACGCGATCGGTCGTGACGCCATCGGCCTCCCCTTCGAAGCTCCGCAAGATGCGGTGCCTGAGCACGGGCCGAGCCGCGCGTCGAACGTCGTCGAACGACACCTGAGCGCGCCCTTCCAGCAGCGCGATAGCCTTGCCGGCGAGGATCAAGGACTGCCCGCCTCGCACGCCGGCGCCGTAGCGCACGCTGCGCCGCACCAGCTCTGGAGCGTGCGGGCTCGACGGATCGGAGCCGGTGACCAGCCGCGCCGCGTAGGCGAGCACGGGCTCCGCGACCGCGATTTCGCGGCACAGCGAGCGCAACGCGAGCACGTCGTCGCGCCCGAGCACGCGCTCGGGCGCTGCCGTAGGCGCCCCCGTCGTCCGCGCGAGGATCCGCGTGAAATCCTCGGCGCTGGGGCTCTCGACGAGCACCTTGAGCAAGAAGCGATCGAGCTGCGCCTCGGGCAGCGGGTAGGTGCCCTCCATCTCGATCGGGTTCTCGGTGGCGAGCACGAAGAACGGCTCCTCGAGCTGGTGTCGCACGCCCGCGATCGTCACCGCGTGCTCTTGCATGGCCTCCAAGAGCGCGCTCTGCGTCTTGGGGGTCGCGCGGTTGATCTCGTCGGCGAGCACCACTTGGCCGAAGATGGGGCCGCGGTGCAGCTCGAAGCGCCCGCGCGCGGCGGCGGCGTCACCCATCACGAGCACGTTGGTGCCGGTGATGTCGCTCGGCATCAAGTCGGGCGTGAACTGGATGCGTGAGAAGCGCAGGTCGAGACAGCTCGACAGCGTGCGCACGAGCAGGGTCTTGCCCAGACCCGGGTTGCCTTCCAAGAGCACGTGACCGCCCGCGACCAAACCCCACAGCACCTGCTCGACCACCTCCGCTTGCCCCACGATCACCTGGGCCACGGCCGCGCGCAGCGCCTCCGCGCTCGCCTTCGCGGCCGCGAGCCTGGCCTGGAAAGAATCCGTCATGCGGCCCGGGATGCTAGCAAAGTCGTGGCGAAGGCGCGTTCATTAGGCGCGCGAGCGACGGGAAAAGTGCCTCACGGCTCGAAGTAACGCCCCACGTGCTCGCGGTATTCTTCGGGCACCTCGGACTGCTCGATGGCGCCGATTTCTCCGGGCGCAGCGCTGCCGAGCGCGCCAGTACCGCGCTGGTTGGCGGTGTCGCCGGGCCGGGCGGGCGCGCGACCGAGCGTCGCGGCGTGCATGGGGCCGGAAGCGCTGCGCTGCGCGTTCGCCTTCGCTCGCAGCTCGGGAGCGTCGACCTTCTCACTTTGGCCGGCGTGGTCGCCAGCGCCGCTGTCGCGCGAAGCGCCCGTCCCATTTTGCGCTTGCCCATCGGCGGGCGACGAGCCGGTGTTGCCGGGGGCGGGGCCGCCGCTCATGGGCATCGGGGTCGCACCCAAGCCGCGTTCGGCCTCGCCCAGCCCGCGCTCGGCGTCATCGAGTGCCCCGTCGCGCTGGGCTTCTTGGCTCGGATCCGGGTTCGCGAGCTGCTTCAGCTGCTCCTCGAGCTCCCTTTGGCCGTCCTTCGAAGCCAGGCGCTTGGCCAGCTCTTCGAGCTGCTCGCGGGTCATGGGGGATGCGGCCCCGCCGCTCTCTGCCATGCGCTGCTTCATCTGCTCGGCGAGGCGCCTTCGTTCATCGTCGCTCAGCTTGGACAAGGCTTTGCCCATCGCCTCCGCCAGGCGCCGCGCCGCTTCGGGATCACCCGAGCTACCGAACTCCTTCAAGTCTTCTAGCGCTTCCGGCGATAGCTCGGACTCGAGTGACTTGGCGAGCTCGCGCAGCGCCTCGGCTCCGGCTTGGCGCGGATCGAAGGCGCGGCGCTGCTGCTCGAGCGCCTCGGCCAGGCTCTTCGCGCCTAGAGCGCGCGCGCGCCGCTCCGCCTCCTCGAGCGCTTGCTTCGCGCTGTCGCGAGACTGCTGCTCGGCTTGGTTGGCGAGCCGCTGCATCTCGCGGTCGAAGGCGGTGATGTCGCCGTCGCCGAGGGCGCGGGCGGCCTTGCGCAGCTCGGGGTGCTCGTTCAGCGCGCCGATGGCTGCTTCCAAGCCGGGGCGCTGCTGCCCGCTGCCGAAATCCGAGCGCAGCTCGGCGATCGCGTCGCGCATCTTGGCCATGCGCGCCAGCGCTTCGCGCTTCTCGACGCCTTGGGCCAAGTCTCCGCGCAGCTTCTTGGCTTCGTCCGCGAGCGCGCGCAGGCGCCGCTCGTCTTCGGGGCTGCGCCCGGGGCGATCGCGCAGCGCTTCGATGCGCTCGAGGCCTTTGACGTCGCCGCGCTGGACGCGCTCGGCGCCGGGCGCGCGCGCGCTGGGCGGCGCCGGAGGAAGCGGCGCGAGCGTCAGGCCGATGATCACGGCCGCGCCGATCGGAGCCAGCAGCTGCGGCGCGTCGAGCACCCGGGGCGTTGGTAAGCGGCGCCGCCGCGCTTCGATGGCGCGGGCCGCGCTCTCACGCACGTGCCGAGCAGGCTCGCTCGCGCCGTCGCGCAGCTCGAGCGCGGTCACGATGCGCTCGTCACTCTCGAGCTGGTCGTCCAGGTACAGCGCCACGTCGCGATCGGACCAGCGCGACCGGGCCGCCAGCGCCGCGCCGACGCCAGCGCCGAGCAGGCCCAGCGCCGCCGACCAGGGACGCAGCTCACCTTGCCTCAGCCACCAAGCGGCGCCGGCGACGACGCTGCCCAGCGCCAAACCGAAGCCGGTGTGGGTGAGCACCCGTCGGAGCCACAGCCGCGCGCGCACCTGGCGCGCAGCGCGCCCGAACACGAGCTCGAGATCGGGAGGCGGCGCTGAGTCTTCCACCTGACGCTCAGCCTAGCGTCGGCACACACGCCCCGCCAGCGCCGGCGCGTTCCGCTCGATTTTGCGCTGTGCGGACGGCCCGCGCTCGCCCCTGTGCCGGCGGCTCCCGAGCCCCATGCTACCTTCGCGGCGCATGTCGACCTCTAAAGTCACGGTGCCGGAGCTGCGGGCGCGCAAGACGCAGGGGCCGAAAATAGCCATGCTCACCGCCTACGACGCCACCATGGCCAAGCTGCTGGAGGCGGGCGGCGCCGACGTGCTGCTGGTCGGCGACTCGCTCGGTATGGTCGTGCAAGGCTTGTCGAACACGCTCCCCGTGACGCTCGACGAGATGTGTTACCACGCGAGGGCCGTGTCGCGCGCCGCGCAGCGCGCCCACGTGATGGGTGACCTGCCGTTCATGAGCTACCAGGCTTCGCCCGAGCAAGCGGTGATGGCCGCCGGGCGCTTGCTCAAAGACGGTGGCTGCGAGTCGGTCAAGCTCGAGGGCGGGCAAGAAGTCGCCGAGCACGTGCGGCGCGTGGTGGCGTGTGGCATTCCCGTGATGGCGCACATCGGGCTCACCCCGCAAAGTGTCCACGCCATGGGCGGCTTCCGGGTGCAGGGGCGCAGCCCCGAAGCGGCCGAGCGCTTGCTCGAAGACGCGCGCGCGCTCGAGCAGGCGGGCGCGTTCTCGCTCTTGCTCGAGGGTATCCCGAGCGAGCTCGGCGCGCGCATCACGCGCGCCGTGAGCATACCCACCGTGGGCATCGGCGCTGGCCCCGACTGCGATGGACAGGTCCTCGTTTGCTACGATTTTCTGGGCATGTTCCCGGATCTGCGTCCGCGCTTCGTCAAGCGCTTCGCCGAGCTCGGCGAGGCCGTCATCGACGCCACGCGCGCGTACGTCGCGGAGGTTCGCGGCGGCGCGTTCCCGAGCGACGCGCACTCCTTCGGGCCAGGGCCGCGCGCTGAGGCCACCGGCAACCGCCCCGTCATCGGTAGCTTGCCGCCTGGCTACGGTCCGGCAAACGGAGACTGAGCCAGAATGCCCACAACAATCGAGGTTTGCACGAGCGTGAGTCAGTTCCGGAGCGCCACGGACGCCGCGCGCTCGCTCGGCGGCGGGCTCGGCTTCGTGCCTACCATGGGCGCTCTGCACGCGGGACATCTGCGGCTGGTGGAGGTGGCCAAGCGCCACGCAGGCCGCGTCTCCGTGAGCATCTTCGTGAACCCCACCCAGTTCGGCCCCAACGAGGATTTCGAGCGCTACCCGCGTACTCTGGAGCGTGACGTCGAGCTCCTGCGCGGCGTCGGCGCCGACCTGGTGTTCGCTCCGCCAGCGGACGAGATCTATCCGGCGGGCGAGCGCACGCGCGTGGACGTGGCGGGGCTCGCGGATCACCTGTGCGGCCCCTTTCGCCCCGGTCATTTTCAAGGCGTCGCTACCGTCGTCACCAAGCTGCTGGTCGCGGCAGGGCCGTGCACGGCCGTGTTCGGTCGCAAAGATTACCAACAGCTCAAGATCATCGAGCGCCTCGCGCGCGATCTGCTGCTGCCCGTGCGGGTGATCGGCGAGCCCACCGTGCGTGACGCCGATGGCCTGGCGCTCAGCTCGCGCAACGCCTACCTGAAGCCCGACGAGCGCGCCCGCGCGCTCTCGATACCGCGGGCCCTCGCCGCGGCGGCGGCGGCGTTCGATGCTGGCCAGCGCGACGCTTCGGCGTTGATCGAGCCGGTGCGCGCGGCCCTCGCGGCGGCCGGGCTCCGCGCCGACTACGCGGAGATCGCCGACCCAGACCGGCTGTCTCCGCTCGAGCCGGGCGCTCACGTCGGCGCGCGCGCGCTGATCGCGCTGGCCGCGTTCTGTGGCACCACCCGCCTGATCGACAATCTGGTACTGGGGGAGGACGCGGCGCCGGTAGTCGGCTCGCCCCCGGAGTCTTCATGAGCGAGTCACAGTCATTTTCATCCGAGCGCCGCTTCCCTGGGCTGTTCGTGGTGCTCGAGGGTATCGACGGCTCCGGCAGCACGACGCACACGAACCTGCTCGGCAAAGCGCTGCGTGAGCGCGGCTTGAAGGTCGTGGAGACGTGCGAGCCCAGCTCGGGGCCGATCGGGGCGATGATCCGCCAAGTGCTGCAGCGGCGCCTGTTCGTGGCGGACTCTGCGGGGCCGCGCCCGTTCGCCTGGTCCACCATGGCGCTGCTGTTCGCGGCAGATCGCATGGACCACCTGGATTCGACGATCGTGCCGGCGCTCCGCGATGGCGCGATCGTGCTGAGCGATCGCTACGACCTCTCCAGCCTCGCTTATCAGTCGGTGACGGCGCCGGGCGGCGACAAAGTCGTGCCGTGGATTCGCGAGCTCAACGCGGCCGCGCTCCGACCCGACCTCACGATCGTGATCGACGTGCCGGTAGAGGTCGCGGAAGAACGACGTCGCGCCCGCGGCGGGCGGGAAGAGATGTTCGAAACGCGGGAGCTTCAAACCAAGCTGTGCGCGGTCTACGGCGAAGCCGAGCGGCTCGTACCGCGGGACCGCGTGACTCACGTGCTGGGGGTGGGCCCCCTGTCGGACGTCGCGGCCAGCATTTTGAACGCGGTCCTGGCGCTGGATCCCGCGTATTTTGCTGAACGTTCCGGTAGTTAGCCGCCCCGGTAGGCCCGAAAACTTGCCGCGTCTCGGCCGCGCGGCCCATAGTCTGCGCGTGAGTTTGCGTTTCATCGTTTCGTGGTGCGCCCTTTCGCTGGGGGCCTGCGGCTCATCGGGCTACCCATCCATCAATGACCCGCTCCCTCCGCCGGAGCCCGGCGCGATCCGGCCGAGCTCCGAGCTGCCACCGCCGCCCGTGTCCGCGAGCGCTCCGGTCGCGGCTGGCACGCTGAAGCGCGCCGACGTGGAGCGCGTGGTCGACGCGGGGCTCGGGCAGTTTCTGGCGCAGGTGGCCGTCGAGCCCAGCCTCTCAGGGGGCAAGTTTCGCGGCTGGAGCATCGTCGGGCTGGCGCCGGCCGAAGCCTGGCGCGGCGTCGATCTGCAGCCGGGCGATGTCGTGACGCGCGTCAACGGTATGGCCATCGAGCGCGAAATGGAAGCTTACGACGCGTTTCAAGCCGTCCGCCAAGCGCCGACGCTGGAGGTGACGTACCTGCGCCAGAACCAGCCGCGCACGCTGCGCTTCACGATCGTGGGCGCGCCGTCGCCGGCGCTACCGAAGGCGCCCGCGACGAGCGGCGGCAAGAGCGCCGGCTAGGGCGTGTCCCTGAATTGGGATTGCTCGCGCGTGCCCGTAAACGTGCCCGTGCCCGTGCCCGACGGTCCGTGAGGGGTCGTTGGGCCCGTTTGTTGGTAGGCCCAGGTTTGTGGCGCGGGCCA
>JAEYWK010000233.1 GCA_023431345.1 Pseudomonadota bacterium | reverse complement strand
ACTACTCACTACTCACTACTCACTACCCACAACTCACCCCTTTTAAAACCCTCCCTCTTTTCCATTGTTACTATTTAAACCATTAATATATCTTGAAGATGAAAAAATCATTTCTATTGTTGGCTGTTGCGCTTTTCCTGCTGTCGTGCGGCGGAAATAATAATTCCCGGAAGGCGGGTTCTGAAAAAAATGATGATGCCAGCGGTATGCACAAGGAAGGCAATTCACCTATGGCGCAGGAACACCGCCAGAAGCACATCCACGACCTGCATGATGCCATGGACCAGATGATGATTGGAATGAAGCAGGACAAATACTCGGGCGATGCGGATTATGATTTCGCCATAATGATGAAGCGCCACCACCAGGGTGCTATGGATATGGCAAAGTGCGTTATCGATAATGGCGAGAATACGCAGATCAGAGAGTATGCCAAAAAGATGATTGATGATCAGCTTGGTGATGTGCAGAAGTTCGACCGTTACATCCAGGACCATACGAAGGCTAAAGGCAATTCGGATTTCTGGAAGAAGTCGCTCGATATGATGACTGCCGTCAACGACATGAAACCAGAGGGCAAAACCCTTAACGAAACCTTTGCCCTCATTATGATCCCACACCACCAGGATGCAATTAAAATGTCACAGGAGTACCTCAAAGTAGCAAAGGATGCCGACATGAAAGCCGTTGCCGACAAAATTATCCGCGAACAGACGAAGGAGATTGCGGATTTGAAGGGGTGGGTTAAGTAAAAGGCTAAAGGCTAAAGGCTAAAATTCAAAGTAAAAAGTTTCAATAACTTCAACCAAACGCCACGATGAAATAGCAATTCCAAACAGCGAAAACTTTTGCCCTTAGCCTTTAGCCATTAGCCTTTAGCCTTATTTTCTTAAGGAGAGAGCCAAAATTCTTAACCCTTCGACTGCTTTGCGCTCAGGGGAGTCCGCTTTCATACCCTATGCCCTTTTTGTTTGATGATGCTGGCAGTCGTTAGTTCACTGTTTCACCTCACCCCCGCCCTCTCCTCAAGGAGAGGGAGCTCTCCTGCTCGAAACGATCTAAACAAATCAAGCGGCGATAACTCATTCCTGTTATTCGATTGTGCAAAATTCAGAACTTTTGTTGTGCATAATTCAGGGTTATTGTTGTGCACTAATCCTTCATGCTTCCTATGGGAACTACAAGCACACCATCACTTCGGCGATAAGCATATTCACCACCAGTCAGCACCATAAGAAAAGAAGGTTTTCCCATTTTGTCCATATCAACTTTATCAACCATTTTTTTTAGATTTTCGGCAGCTTCTTCAATCTGTTTATTGCCCAGCTTTACTTCAACAGCTGCCCATCGTCCATCTTTCAGGCTGATAATCATATCAGATTCGAGGCCATTTTTATCCCTATAGTGGTAAACATCGCCATCGTTGGCCTGAAGATATATTCGCATATCGCGCGTGCAAAGTGATTCAAAGAGAAATCCAAATGTGTTGAAATCCTCCAACAATCCTTCAGGACTTGTTCGCATGGTTGCCGTAGCAATGGATGGATCCACGAAATGACGTTTTGAGGAGGTTCGTATAGCGCTTTTTGAACGCATCGCAGGCAACCACGCCGGCTGGTCTTCAATTACGAATATCCTTCTTAACGCATTCATATATATTTCCATCGTTGGAGCAGAGATAGACATATCATTAGAAACTACATCCTGTAAGATAGTGGTATTTGAAGCCACTGTTGCCACATTCCTTGCCAGGGAACGAAGCAATAATTGTACTCTTGCCGGATTCTTCTCAACGCCATCCACTCTCGATATATCCTGATTTATAATAGCATCCACATAATCCCTTGACATTTGAAGCGCATCTTCTTTCGGAAGAGTTATGGAAGCAGGCCATCCTCCCCGGCAAATTGCATAAGCTATCTGCTCAATAGTCAGGTGTGATGTGGCTGATATGTCATGTTCCCCATCAAAAAGTGCCTTTACCGACACCTCTCCATTGGATTCCTTTGATTCATACAAACTCATGGGACGCATCAGTAAACGTGAGATTCTGCCGGTGCCTGTATGTGCCGTTGCATTGTCCTTAGGCACAGATGATCCTGTCAAAATGAATTGTCCCACTGCCTGACGTTGATCTACTTCAAATCGAACAGCATCCCATAATACCGGAGCCATCTGCCACTCATCAATAAGTCTAGGATGATCACCCTTAAGTAAAACTGACGGTTTGGTATCCGCCATCGCCATTAACGCCGAAGATTTGTCGGGATCCTGCATATATAAGATGCTTTTGGCCAACTGTGTGGCTGTCATGGTTTTACCACACCATTTGCAGCCGGTTACCAATACAGCACCCGACGATCTCATCTTTTTGCGGAGTAAGTTATCGCAAATTCTCGGCAAATACTTAATGTTATTTTCCATTTCGATTGTCTTTGTATGCAAATATAATACAACTTTATGAAATGGCGCAGTTTTACTTTAAGAAATGGCTGTGATTTACTTTAAGAAATGGCGACGGAGCATTCAGCATTCAGCACTCAGCCTTTTTTCACTCACTACTCACCACTCACTACTTTTTTCACTTTCGCCTTTAACCTTTAGCCATTAGCCTTTTGCCTTATTCAATTCCTCCCCCT
>JAEYWK010000245.1 GCA_023431345.1 Pseudomonadota bacterium | reverse complement strand
GGTCGCCCCAGCCGCGCCCGCGGTGCCGCCGCCGCTCGTACCCGCGCTAGCTCCCGAGCTTCCGCCATCGGCGCCCGCCGCGCCGGCCGTGCCCGAGGCGCCAGTCGCTTGCCCGCCGCTGCCCGCCGCACCTGCCACCGGAGACGTCCCACCCGTCGCGTCCGCGCCCGATGTTCCCGCCGTGGACACACTGCCGGCCGTGCCTGCCGTGCCGCCGCCGGGCTGACCCCCGCCGGGGTTACCTCCGCCGCCGGGGATTGGGTCGTCGGACGAACCGGAGCTACAGGCCATGACCAACGACAGGGATGCGAAAACGAGTGTGCTTTTCATTGAGCGAGTTCCGAACGAAGCGCACGCTGACACGGGCAATCACCCAACGCGACTGCTCACCTGACTTGCGCTAGAGTAGCTTGGGACTAGCTCGAAGGAGGGGACAGGTCCAGAGAGACGCGGTGTCACCGACGACGTGTTCGTGACCGCCTGGTTGAAGAACTGCGCGCAGCGCGCATCGGCGCGTCCGTAGCCTCGCGCGCGGCGTCGAGATTTCTCGGAAAAACTCGCTGGTTGCGCTGCTCGTTGGCGTCGCCGGGCCGGCGCGCAGCAGCGCGGTTGTAAAATCGAAGCGTCAACGAGAATGCGGCCGGGACGTTTCGCAGATGAAATGCGACGCGCCTCACTTTGGTTGGCGGACAGCACGACGACGCGGGCCACGTCCGTCACCGCCTCGCGCCCCTTACCGAACGGACGCGAGCCCTGGCACCCAGGGAGTTCGTCAACCTCAGACAGGTGTCTTGCGAATGCGGGGCAACGTGTTCGACGAACGGCGTAGTGATGAGGGGAGCAACTCGCGTACTCGCTTGTGAGCGACGCCAAGGCGCGATCGCAGCAGCGCTGTCATGCGGCACGTCTAGGCAAATGTGCCGCGTCGTGCTCCATCGCTACGTGGCAATCACGCAGCGGGTCGTACGACTGCTGACCGCTAACCATGAGACAAATGGCGGCAACTTCGCGCGGCTCAAGGCTGATAAGTAAAGCAGGCAGTCCGAAGCCAGGTGACTTCAGACTGCTTGCGAAATCAACGAGCGCGTCCGCGCGCTCAACGAAGGAGGACTCTCATGAACCGCATCATGTGCTGGTTACCAGCGGTCGTTGCCGTGCTCGGCTGCGCGCCGGCCGGTCGAGGAGATACGGATGAATTGGGCTCGCTCGAGCTTGCCCTGGAGGCGGATGGCGTGACTCTGGACAGTGTCACGATCGCGATCAGGGGCGACGGTTACAGCCGAACCACGGTCGTGAGGCTGACGAAGAGCACGCGCATTTCAGCGCTCATCAGTGGCCTTCCTACGGGCAACCTCTACGCGACTTTGAGTGCCACAGACGCGAATGACCCCGCGGTGAAGTGCAGTGGCGAGGGCGCGTTCCTGATCCATCCTCGAGGTACGACGCAGGCAAGTATCGACCTCTTCTGCAAGGGGGAAGGCTCGACCGGAAGCGTCGCCATCGACGGGTCCGTCTACCGTTGCCCCCTCATCGAGGGGATCTCGGCTGAGCCGTCGGAGGCGGCGCTCGGCGAGGTCATGACCGTCTCCGCCACCACCGACGACGCTGAATCGAACCTCATCTATGAATGGAGGAGCACGAGCCGCGCAACTCTCTCGGGCGCGGACACGCCCGAAGTCGAGGTGACCTGCGCGACGCCGGGTCCGGTTCGGCTACGGCTTCTCGTGACGCGCGCCGACGGGGCATGCGCCGATCAAATGACCGAGTTCGTTTATTGTACCTCGACGGACCCGCCCGCAGAGGTCGATGATCCCACCACGCCGGGCGATGATCGCCCCGGCTACCTGGAGTGCGGTGCGGAAACCTGCGCGCCGGGCTCGGTATGCTGTCAGGGCGACATCGGCTGCGCGGCGAGCCCTGGAGCATGCATCGACGCGGGAGCGCCCGACACCACCGGTTACAAGAGCTGCGACGGTCCAGAAGACTGCCCTCCGACCGAAGAGTGTGCTGGCAGCCGGCATTGGGTCAGCTGCGGCCCAGCCACCTTCTACGGGATCCGCTGCCATCGAGACTCGGATTGCGCATCGACGACAGAGTCTCCCAATCCGTGCCTGCCTTCCGGCTACTGCGACGGGCCCTGGGATTGATCGACTGAACAACGTGACCGCGGGTAGCCACATCAAGGTGGGGCCCGCGGTCGCCGGGCAGGAGCGTGCAGGGGATAGACGGCTACTGACAACGATGGTCAATGCACTCTGGCGCTGGCACCTGCACACAAGGCGGAATCGGCGGGGTGCAGTCGGGGGAACAGATCGAGGCGGCGGCGTCTAGCAAGTTCGATTCGAGGCTGCCGACGATGGACGCCGCGACCGGAATGCCGCAGCCAGCCGCGCACGCATTGCTCTCGTAGTAGACGGTGCAATCCGAGGCGTCGCTGCAGTTGGCGGAGGCGTACTTCTCGAGCAGCACGTCGCGGATGAACTGGTAGTCAGAGAGCTGACTCTCACAGACGAGCTCGAAGCAGCGCGGGCAGCAGTCGCCGGGAAGCATGCGACGAACGCTGCCGGGGTCGCACTCGAGGGGTGGGCACGACGAAGGACAGTCGACCCCGGTCGCGACGCCTCCTTCGTTCACACCCGCTTGGCCGGCGTTGCCGCTCCCTGCGCGGCCCGCCGCGCTCGCGCCGCCTTGGCTGAGCCCCCCAGACGAGTCGCTATGATCGTCACTGGCAGTCGAGCGACCGCCACAACCCACCAAAACGCCGAGCGGCAGAGCGAGAGCTAGCCGGAGGAGCGCGCGCATTCCCACCGAATACGCCTGGTGACCGCTCGAACGCTAGCGGGAAGCTGGGGTCGCAGGCAAACTGCGGATGGGGCACGAAAGATGCGAGTGTTTCTCGACCACTACACGCCCGGTGCCTCCGAGCTGAGTGACGCGGAGCGGCGGCTATTGGCGCAGCTCGCGCCGATAGGCCTCGATTTCTTGACGACCCGGCAGCGCTACCTCGAGCGCTACGGCGCGGCCCGTTGCCACGACTGGGCCGACACCATCGCGATGCCGCCGTCGCGCGCGCGAGCGCCGAGCGCCGGGCGCTAGCGCCTCACTGCATGTTCTTCTGTTCGACCTGCCAGCCTTCGTCGCCGCATAGTTGGCAGCTCGGGCCGTAGAACCAAGGGCGGAGGGCTTCGTCGGCCAGGAGGTGAACGCGCATCCAGGCGGTGATGGCGGCGTAGGTGGGGCTCGGCGCGTTGCCAAAGCTCATCCAGCTGCCGTGGTCGACGCTGAGGTTTTCGGCATACAGGGCGGGCAGGGTGGTGACGGCGTTGAGGGCGCTCGCGGCGCCATCGCAGCCGACGATGTCGTCGAGGGCGCCGCAGAAGAACATGGCCGGGCCGTGGAGGTTGCGCTGCACCATGGCGCCTTCGATGGGCACGCTGGTGGTGATGCGCGCGTCGCCGGAGGCCTGGCTGGTGGCCACAGCACCTTGGGAGTGGCCGGTGGCGCCAATGTGAGTCGGGTCGAGGCGATGGTAGAGGGGGCTGGCTGGATCCTCATTTTGCTCGAGCATCCACGTGACGCCGACCAGCATGGGCTTCGGCTCGCCGCGCGAGACGTTCTTGCTGTTGGAGGCGATCACCACCATGCCGTGGGAGGCGAAGAGGCGGAGCAGCGAGCGGTAAAGGTTGGGTGTCGAGCCCGTGCCATTGCCCCACGTGATGACGGGGTGACAGCGCCCGTCGGGCGACAGCTCCTTGGGTCGGAAGAGCGTGAACTTCGGCACGGTGCCTGTTTCATCGTCACGCTCACCCGCTTCGGGACCGACCTCGTTTTCGGTGACGGTTTCGTAGGGGCCGGCCATGCTCGGATCGGCTGCGGGCCACGCGCCGACGGTGCAGCCTTGCGTCGCTGGCGGCGCCGCACCGGCACCTACGCCTGCACCTGCGCCCCCGTTCGGCGCGCCGCCTTCGGTGAGCGCTCCGCCGCTGCTCGAGGTGCCCGCCGCCGCTGCTGGCGCGCCCGCGGCTCCTGAGCTTCCCCCGCTACCTGCCGCGCCGTTCGCCATTCCGGCCGCTCCGCTGGCGCTGCCCGCGCCGCCCCACGGCTCGGCGTCGGACGACGAACAGCCCGCGCCGCACAGTGCCCCCGTCATGCTCAGCACCATCGCCAGCGCGCTGGAAAATTCCAATGGCTTCATGATGAACCTCGCTCGCGGAGCGCCAGTCGTGCGCCTCTAGCTGTTCCGTCTCACGCAGCGATCGGTTCAAGAAAGCGTCTCCCTTAGTTCGGGCAGCAGGTGTACTTGACGTAGCTGTAGAGGTTTTCGCCGCACTCGTCTTGGGTCTCGTAGTTGAAGAGGGCGCGGCCGCCGGCGAGGCAGTCTTGCGAGGCGTAGAGCTTCCAGGTGGGGACGTCTTTGCAGCTGCCGACGCCACCTTGCGCGCTTTCGATGCAGTCGGTGGGCGGCGGAGGCGGCTCGCCGGGACAGCAGACGTAGTCGACGTAACGGTAGGAGTTGGGGCCGCATTCTTCCCGCGTCACGTAGTCGGCGAGCAGCATGCCGCTGCTTTCGCAAGTCTGTGCGGCGAGCTCGTTCCAATTGGTCTTGCAGCTGTTGTCGCTGCCTTGCTCTTGCCGGATGCAGCCTGGGGGCAGGGGAGGCTCGGTCGGCGGGAGGGGGCAGCAGGTGTAGTCGACGTAGCGGTACAGCTCGTCGCCGCATACCTCGCGCGGCGCGTAGTCACCCAGCATGAGGCCCTCGCCCTCGCAGGCTTGTGAGGCGTACAGCTTCCAGGTGCCGACGTCTTTACAGCTGGTTTCGCCGCCTTGTTCCTGCGGGGCGCAGTCGCTCGGTGGCGGCGGAGCCACGGGGCAGCACGTGTAATCGACGTAGCGGTACAGCTGGTCGCCGCACGCTTCGCGGGGCGTGTAGGCGTCGAGCAAGAGGCTCTCGCTCTCGCAGTCCTGCGAGGCGTACAGCTTCCAGGTTGCCGCGTCTTTGCAGCTGGTGCTGCTGCCCTGCTCGTGGTCGACGCAAACCGCACCCGCGCCGGCCTCACCCGCGGCGTTGCCGCCGCCGCCCGCGCCGCCGCTCCCGCCGTTGCCGTTGCCGTTGCCGTTGCCGTTACCCTTGCCCAGCTCCGTCTTCAGCCAATCCCCGACTTCCATGTCGACCGTGCAGGCGCTCGCGAGCCAGCCGATTCCGAGCGCAAAGCCGACAGTAGCTACTTTTCGCATGATGCCTCCTCCACAGTTGGTACGAGCGGCCGCTTTTGGAGCAGCACGAATGCTGACACTTGGCCGAAGCTACTCGGATCGATCACGGCCTGGCTCGGAATTCTCGCAGGCCGCTTCGTCGAGGCCGACGAGCGCGGTCAAGCGCTTGCCGTAAGCGTCGCGACCCCCGAGCTGGCAATAATCTCGGACGAGCCTCGTGGCCGTCGCTCGTTGACCGAGCGTCAGCAGCGCGCTGACGCGCAGCACCGTGGCTTCCGGCGCGAGGCTCGAGCCGGGGAAGCTCCGGGCGAAGCTGTCGAGTAGGGCCACGCTTTCGCGGGCCCGTCCGGCACGCAGCGCCGCGCGCGCGCGGTCGAGCGCGGCCACTTGAACAGTCAGCTCTGAGGGGCGGCTACCCGCGTCGGCGTTGCGTCCCATGTCGGCTTCACGACGCCGCGAAGCAGGCGCGGGCCCAGCCTCGTTCGAAGGTGCTGCCGCAGCGCGCGCGTCGGTGGCTGGCGCTGGCGGCGGGGCTGCGGACGACGCCTCGGGCGGTGCTGGCGATCGCGCTGGAGGCGTCGCGTTGGCGCTTTCGCTTTCGCTTTCGCTTTCGCTTTCGCTTTCGCTTTCGCTTTCGCTTTCGCTTTCGCTTTCGCTTTCGCTTTCGCTTTGTGGAGCACGAGAAGCTCCGCTGGTCGACCCCTCGTGCGACGGGGCGGCGGCGCGACTGACGGTTGATGGCGCGACGAGCGGGGCCGGCGAGGTCGCGAGCTCGACGCCGCTCACCGCTGCGGCTGCGGCTGCGACGCTGACCAGCAACCATTTCGCGGGCGCGCCCACCAGCGCCTGGCTCGACGCGGTCGCGCCTGGAGCGGGGCCCGTGAGCGTGGTTGCGCTCGCCACGATGCCGAGCGCGGCCAGAGCTCGCTGGCGCCCCGCGCGGCTCGGCGGCGCTTCGTCGATGCCCGCTTGCAGCAGCAGACGCTCTTTCGCGGTGCCCGCTCCTTCGACGAGCCGGCGCGGCTCGCTCGCAGCTCTGCGGGGGCTACGAGCCATCGGCGCACCCCTTCCTGAAGAGCTCCCGAGCGCGTCGAAGTCGCGAAGTCGCCGTTCCGAGCGGGAGCCCTTCAATGGCGGCGATCTCAGGCAGCGTCAGGCCCTCGAGCTCGCGCAGTACGAACACCGTTCGAAGCTCGAGCGGCATGGCCCCGACGATCGCATCGAGCAGGTCCCGCGCTCGCTTCTGGTCGAGCAGCGCCTCCGGGCTGTCGGAGAGGTCGGGCCACTCGGCGCCGTCGGTGGCGTCCTCGCGCCGGCGCCGCAGCGCGCGTCGCGTTTCGGAGGCGGTGCGGACCGCGATGCCCATGATGTAGCCGCACTCACGCGCCGGCTCGATCTCGTCGAGCCGCCGGGCCGTCACGAGGAAGACTCGCTGCGCAGCGTCGTCCGCTTCGTGGCTCGGGACACCCAGCCGGCGGAGGACGCGCCAAACCGCGTCGTAGTGGGCGTCCACCAGGCGCCGCAGCCGCTGATCCCGCGCCAGCGCTTCGGCCTTCGACGACGCCGGTAGCGACGCGAGCAGCTGGGCGATCAAGAGCATGCGTCGTGGTGTTGGCCGGTGCCCGGCGAATCGATCACCAAATTCGCACCCCGAGCCCCAGACCGAGCAGGGCGACCGCGGCCGGCATCTCGATGAGGACTTGGTCGGGATCGGCGTCGGCGTAGATCCTCTGGCGCAGCACCAGCGCCTCGGCGCCTGCCTGCAGCCGAAACCAGAGCGGACCGACGAGGGGTATGGCCGCCTCGGCACCCGCGCCCGCACTCAACCAGAGGCGCGTCAGCTCGCGCGGTGCCCCGAGGCCCGCAGAGCCCGTGGCCTGCAGCGCCCCGAAGCTGAGCTTGACGCAGGGGCTGATGAACGCGGCTCCCCAGAGGGGCCATTTGTGGGTGCAGCCATCTGCTTGGGCGAGGCTCCACGTCAGCGAGGCGCCTCGCCCTGCAGCGTCGACGAAATCGGCGGACACGTAGTCGCCGCTCACGCGCAGCCATGGTGAGAAGCCTCGACGGGCGCGGCTGCCCCAGAGAATGCCCGGCGCCACCGCGGCGCGGTCGCGCCAGCCGACGAGTGATCTCCAGTGCAGCAGAAAGCCAAGCTCTCCCTCCGTCAGGCGGGGGGCTGCACGCCGAGGCGCGGCCTCAGCCAAGCTCTCCGGCGCTGTCTCCACCGGAGCGGGCGCGCCAGCGAGATGGTTCGGATAGTCGGTCGTCGCCGCGTCGACGCCGTCGCGGCGCGGCGACGCCGCGTCTGGCGACGAAGCGTCGGCCAGCTCGAGCGCGAGCGCGCTGATGAGGGCGAGCGCGGGAACCAGGTCGTCGCAGCTGTGAGCCCGCGTCGTGCGTTCGACGCGAGCGCCCGCTGCGCCGCTATGGACCTCGACTCGTCCGAGCCACCCGTCGCCTGTATCTCGAATGGAAACGACGACGAGCTGTTGCGGCGCGCGTGCGCTGACCGAGCTGCGCGTGGCTCTCGCGTCGAGCGCCCGCCTGAAATCCTGCTCGGTGGGACACTCAGCCGGCGCCGTGAAATGGACTTGGCGCGGCGCCGCGAACGCCGGGCTTACCCCGAGGCCCTGCAGCGCCATCGCGCCGATCGTCGCCGTCTCCCTCAGCCTCCGCATTCCCGATCCCGTTATCGCACGCCTGCGGCTTCAGGGAAGCCCGCAGGCGCGCGGCCCGCGGCTTCAGTCGCGCGACGACATGAAGATGCGCAGGACGTACCAGAACATGAGCGTGACGGAGCTGAAGAGCTGGAGGGCCCCGCCGACGTAGCGGTCTTCCGGGAAGTGGTGCAGGACGTTCGACGTGTCGTAGAGGATGGCAGCGCCGGCGAACACCACCATCGCTACCGAGAAGAAGAGACCGAGCTGGAAGCCGAAGATGACACCGCCGACGATCAGGAGCGCCGCGCCGATGCCGCCCCACAGCAGAGCTCCGCGGAGGAACGAGAAATCTTTGCGGGTGTAGAACGCGACGGCGGTCAAGGCGGCGAAGCCCAAGATCGTGACGAGGCCCGCGCTGGAGATGGCGCCGGGCGCCGCGTTGTTGGCGATCACCAACATCGGCAGGAAGATGATGGCTTGCACCACGACGTAGGCGGCGAGGGCCGCGTACTGCGCGGGGAGCGACTCAGCGGTGTGAGCGGCGCGGCTCGCGAGCCAGCTGACGATCATGAAGCCGCCGAGGATGAACAGCCAGTTGACGCTGAGCATGGCGCCCGCGAGCACGGGCGCGAGGCCGCTCGCGAAGAGCGCGAACTCGATGCCCGCAAAGGCGACGATGGCGCCGAACAGATGATTGTACGTGCGCGTGATGAACTTCGCGCGGCGCTCTATGTGGCCCTGTCCGCCGCTGAGAACATCGAATCCGTACCCTGTCTCTGCTTTCATGACGAGCTCCTCTTCGTTCGAGCCGTATCCGGGCGGCTGACCCGCACAGCCTACCGCAGGTCGCCCCGCCCCGCATGGATTGTCAGCTCTAGCGGCAAGGCCGGGCGCGCACGTTCGCGCCGGAAATGGCTCGGTTTGGAGCGCCGGGGGCCAATGGCGGTAAGCTGAGAAGTCGATGACTCAGGAGCGCGAAACTTACGATTTGTTCGTGATCGGAGCGGGATCGGGCGGAGTGCGGGCCGCCCGCGTCGCAGCGGCGCTCGGAGCGAAGGTGGCGATCTGCGACGACGGGCCGCTCGGCGGCACATGCGTCAACGTGGGCTGCATCCCGAAGAAGCTGCTCACCCTGGCCGCGCACTTCGCGGACGAGGAGCGAGACGCGGCGGGCTTTGGTTGGCGGAGCGCGGGGGCCACTCTCGACTTCGCGCAGCTCATGGCCAACAAGGATCGGGAGATCGCGCGGCTGAACGGCGTGTATCAGCGCTTGCTGGAGGCGCAGGGAGTACGCGTGATCGCGGGGCGCGCGTGCCTGCTCTCGCCGCGCGAAGTGCGCGTGACCGGCGCGGACGGCGGAAGCTCGATTTTTCGGGCGCGGAACCTGCTGCTCGCGGTCGGGGGACAACCCGAGCGACCCCGCTTTCCGGGCGCCGAGCACGTGCAGGTTTCGGACGACGTGTTTCGCTGGCGAACCCGACCCGAGCGGCTGTTGGTCGTGGGCGGCGGCTACATCGCGGTGGAGCTCGCGGGCGTGTTTCTCGGCTTCGGCTCGAGCGTCACGCTGGTGCACCGGGGGAGCTTGTTCCTGAACGGCTTCGATGACGACGTGCGTCGGCACCTCGATCACGAGCTGCGACGACGCGGCGTCGACCTGCGGTTCCGCTGCCAGCTCGTCGGCGTCGAGCGCCTGTCGTCGGGCGCGCTCCGCGTGAAGCTCACCGACGATAGCGAGCGCGAGGTCGACGCCGTCGTAGCCGCGATTGGTCGCGCTCCTCGGACGAATGGGCTCGGGCTGGAGGCCGCGAACGTACGGACCGACGCGCGAGGCGCGATCTTGGTCGATGAGACGCTGCGTACTTCTGCGCCCGGTGTGTTCGCGGTCGGTGACGCGATCAATCGCATCGCGCTCACGCCGGTCGCGCTCGCCGAAGGCATGTTGGTCGCGAAGCGGCTGTTCGGCGGTAGCAAAGCCGAGATGAGCTACGAGCACGTGCCGTCGGCGGTGTTCTCGAACCCGCCGATCGCGACCGTAGGCCTGACGGAGGACGAAGCGCGCGAGCAGCACGGGGCCGTGGACATCTACCGCTCCACCTTCACGCCGTTGAAACAAACGCTGGGCGGCAGCGGCGAGAAGACCTTGATGAAGTTGGTGGTACAGCGTGAAACCGGCCGGGTGCTCGGTGTGCACATGGTGGGCGCAGACGCCCCAGAAATCGTTCAAGGATTTGCCGTGGCACTGAAGTGCGGGGCCACGAAAGCCCAATTCGATGCCACCCTCGGCATCCACCCCACCGCGGCGGAAGAGCTCGTGACGCTCCGTGAGCCGAGCATCGATCCGACCCATGACTTGGTTGCGATTCGCGATGACCCTCCCAAGCGCCGACGGATCGTGCACCACCGCTGGGAAGATGGCGGCGGCGCCGGAACCTAGCGGCCGCGGCGGCGGGCCGGCCTGAGTTCGCCGCGGTTCTCGCGTCTGAGCTTGCGGGGGCGAGCCACCTCCGGCAAAACGGCCAGAACGCCCATGATCGTGACCGAGGTGGTGATCATCCTGCTCTTGGTGCTGGCCAACGCGGTCTTCTCGGGCGCCGAGATCGCGGTCGTCGCGCTGCGAAAGAATCGCATCGAGGAGCTGGCGGAGGAGGGCAAGGGCAGCGCCCGCGCGGTGCTCTCCCTGCGCGAGCACCCCGAGCGATTTCTGGCGACCGTGCAGGTCGGCATCACCGTGGTCGGCGCCAGCGCAGCCGCCTTCGGTGGCTCCTCCCTCGCGGAGCGCCTCGAGCCGTACGTGGCGCGCACCGCCTGGCTCGCCAAGCACTCGGAGGGCGTCGCGCTGGCGCTCGTGATCAGCGCGGTCTCCTACCTGTCGATCGTGGTGGGGGAGTTGGTGCCCAAGTCGCTCGCGCTGCGCGGCGCCGAGCGCTACGCGCTGCTGGTATCGCGGCCGCTGCTGTGGCTGTCGAACGTGGCGCGTCCGCTGGTGTGGCTGCTCAGCTCGAGCGCGAACGTGCTGCTCAAGCCCTTTGGTGACAAGACGACCTTCACCGAAACGCGCTACTCGCCCGGCGACCTGCAGCAGCTGGTCGAGGAAGCAGCGGAGGCCGGCACCGTGCACCCGGAGGCGGCCGAGATCGCGACCCGCGCGTTGGCGCTGCCGGAGCTCACGGTAGAGGAGGTGATGGTGCCGCGCCGTGACGTGGTGGCCATCTCGCAAGACGCCAGCACCGAGGAAGTGCGGCGGGTGCTGCTCGAGCAAACGCACAGCCGGCTGCCCGTGTACGACGGCGTCATCGACAACGTGGTCGGTTATGTGGCCGTCAAAGACGTGTTGGCGCTGGCGTGGGACGCGCAGCTCGTGATCTTGCGTGACATCATCCGCCCGCCCTACTTCGTGCCCGAGCCGAAGAAGGCGGTGGATCTGCTGAAGGAGATGCGGAGCCGTAGGCTGCCGTTCGCCATCGTGGTCGACGAGCACGGCGGCATGTCCGGCATCGTGACGATGGAAGATCTGCTGGAAGAGCTCGTCGGCGAGATCTTCCACGAGCACGAGACAGGCAACACGGAGTCGATTCGTCCGACGGGCGATGACTCGGTGCTGGTCGACGGCTCGGCGACCATCCGCGACATCAACCGCGCCCTCAACATCGAGCTACCCGACGACGGGGACTGGACCACCCTCGCGGGCTACGTCCTCTCCCTGTCCGGCCGCATGCCCCGCATCGGAGAAAAGTTCGCGGTGCCGGGTGGTCTCACGCTCGAGGTGGCTGATGCTTCGCAGCGCCGCGTGCGCACGCTGCGCGTCAGCGGTTTGAGCGCCGCAGGCGCGCGCGCCTGACTCCATCGCGCGCGCCCAATGCGCCTCCCCCCACGGCACCTCCTACTTGGTGCCGCTGCAGTACATGTTGATCTCGTCGACGAGCGTGCTCTCCTTCTTCTCGAGGGCGTTGGCGTCCTCGACGAGCTTCTTGGTCTTGGTGGCGGCGGCCTCGGCCTTGGCTTCGTCCTTGCTCTCCGCGGTCGCGGCGCCCAGGTCGGAGACGATCTTGCTCAGGCCCGTGAGGATTTCACCGTACGAGTTGCGAAATCCGACGAGCTTTTCGTCTTTCAGCTCGACGGTCGCGAAGTCCTTGGCGGCCGACTCCACCTTGGCGCCGCCGTCTTGCAAGACCTTCGGGTCATCGCTGTCGAGGTTGAGCGCGTTGACGGCGGCTTGCGCTTTGCCCGCGTGATCGATGAGCGCGTTGCACTGCTCGACCTTGCTCTTGCCGCAAGCCGCGAGCGTGAGGGGCAAGACGACCAGCGACGTAACGAGAATGGATGATTTCATGTGCTCCTAACCGGGAAAGCTCGCCCATTGGGCAAAGCCCCACCCCGAAAGCGAAGGAGGATAGCCAGGGATCGCGCGTCACACAACTCGGTCGGGCGGCCTAGGGCGCTTCGAATGCGCCAAGGTCAGGCGCCTTGCCGTTGAAGGGCAAGGACACGTCGACGCCAGCGTCGATGAGCTTGCTGCCGCTCGCCAGCTGCAGAAAGTCGGTGGGCGGCAGCGTGCCGTCGGCGGCGCGGGCGGCGGTGGCCATCGCCACGTTCAAGCTCTTGAAGTCGGCGCTCGTCACGCTCAGCCCGAGGTTCCAAGAGTTGTTCTTTTCGTTGGCGTTCGCGATCGTGATGGCGCTGCCCACGGAGACGTTGTTGCGAAGGTCGTGCTTCTGTCCGGCGCCGAGCGCGCCACCCAGCGCGAAATTCGTGGCGTTGTCGAAGGCGGTAGAGTTGTAGATCTTGACGCCGCCGCTGTTGCTGTTCTGATCGAAGCCCTTCACGCGATTGGCGAAGGCTGCGCACTGGACGAGCTCGTGGTTGGCGGGCACGCCGTTGCCGCCGATCTTGAAGCCGTTGCCGTTGCCGTCGAAGCCGCCGTACCCCCAGACGTCGATGCCGTTGCGGAAAGCGAAGCTGCGCTCGAAGATTACTTTCTCCGGGCTCTCGTAGGCGTCGTAGCCGTCGTCGGAGTTCTCCCACGCGCGGCAGCCGTAGAAGCGGTTGCCCGGGCCTTGCGTCTCTTTGGGCCCGAAGCCGTCGGCCATGCTGCCGAGCTTCTTGGGATCGTAGTTGCGGTATGCGTCGCAGTTGATGACGGTGGTGTAGGCGCCGCCCTTGTTGATCTCGAGGCCCGTGTTGCGGTTGTCGTGGAAGGTGCAGTGCTCGAACGTGTTGTGCTGCCCCGTCACGTACGCGCCTTGATAGCCGGCGCGCGTGATGTCGATGCGGCAGAACGACCAGTAGTCGCCCGACACCAAGAAGCCGTACGAGTCTTGTACCCACGCTTGCTCGGGGAACGAGAAGTCCACCTCCGCGCGCCCGCCCTCGGCGATCACGCGAATGGGCTGCGTGGCGCTGGCTTTTTGCGAGAAAACAAGGGTGTTCTTGCTGCCTTCGCTGTACGCGATCGCGTACTGTCCGGGCTGGAGCAGCAGCGTGTCGCCCGGCATCGCGGCGCTACGCGCCGTTTGGATGTCGTACGCGGTCGCGACGCTCTTTCCGTCTCCTTGCGGAGTGCCGGTCGGCGAGACATAGACCTTTCGACCCGCGCCGGGCGTGCAGGCTTGCGACGTCACCGGCTCGTTCGGTGGAGCGCCGCCGCCCGCCGTGCCGTCGCCGGCAGCTCCGCTGGCGCCGCCCGTAGCGGCACCGCTCGCCGTGCCGCCGCTCGCCGCGCCGC